>NKIM01000056.1 GCA_002255955.1 Burkholderiales bacterium PBB2
GGAGGGAGTTTGGCGCCGCTGAGCCGCGCAGTGAGCACCGAGGGGAGTCGGCTCGCAGAGCCGACCCGCGAACCATGAGCCCGGCGGCGGGACGAGACACCGCAGCGAGAAAGATCCAGACAGCCGAGGTCCGCATCGTGCCGCAAGTTGTCGTCCGGCTATCGCAAGCCGTGCGACAAGCGCGGGGTCATTCGTCCCCGAACAACTGCCCGTGTGCTTTCGGTGGTGTCATGCCGAGGTGGCGGTAAGCGGCCAGGGTGGCGATGCGGCCGCGTGGGGTGCGTTGCAGGAAGCCCTGCTGGATCAGGTAGGGCTCGATCACGTCTTCGATGGTGCCGCTTTCTTCGCCGATGGCGGCGGCCACATTGTCCAGGCCGACGGGGCCGCCATCGAAGCGGTGGACGATGGCTTCGAGCAGCTTGCGGTCCATCAGGTCAAAGCCCTGCGGGTCCACGTCCAGCATGGCCAGGGCCTTGTCGGCGATGTCCTTGCCGATGTGGCCATTGCCTTTCACCTCTGCATAGTCGCGCACGCGGCGCAGCAGGCGGTTGGCAATGCGCGGGGTGCCGCGTGAGCGGCGCGCGATCTCGAGTGCGCCTTCGGCATCGATGGCGCTGTTGAGCAGGGCGGCCGAGCGGGTGACGATGCGTTGCAGCTCGGCCGCGGTGTAAAACTCCAGCCGGGCGACGATGCCGAAGCGGTCACGCAGCGGGTTGGTCAGCATGCCGGCGCGGGTGGTGGCGCCGACCAGGGTGAAGGGCTGCAGGTCCAGCTTGATGGAGCGTGCCGCCGGGCCCTCGCCGATCATGATGTCGATCTGGTAGTCCTCCAGCGCTGGGTAGAGGATTTCCTCGACCACGGGAGACAGCCGGTGAATCTCGTCGATGAAGAGCACATCGTTCTTCTCGAGATTGGTCAGGATGGCGGCCAGATCCTTGGGTTTTTCCAGCACCGGCCCAGAGGTCTGGCGCAGGTTCACGCCCAGCTCGGCGGCGATGATGTGGGACAGCGTGGTCTTGCCCAGACCCGGCGGGCCGAAGAGCAGCACGTGATCCAGCGCTTCGTCGCGTTTGCGTGCGGCGCCGATGAAGATTTCCAGCTGTTCGCGCGCCTTGGCCTGGCCCACATACTCGTCCAGCAGCTTGGGCCGCAGGGCGCGTTCAATGGCTTCTTCGCGCGGCGAGGCCGGTGCCGCGCTGATGACGCGGCTGACCTGGCTGGCGAAATCGTCGGTCTGAATGCTCATGCGAAAGGTCTCCGGCCGCAGCCCATCAACACCCTGATCATCAACGCGACAGCGACTTCAGCGCCTGCTTGATGCCATCGCTGACACCCACATCGGGCGGCAGCAGCTTGAGCGCGGCGGTGGCTTCTTTCTCGCTGTAGCCCAGGGCCACCAGGGCTTGCAGGATGTCGCCCTGGTTGTCGTTGGCCAGGCTGGCCGGCAGGGCCAGATCGGGGCCCAGCTTGCCTTTGAGCTCCAGCAGTAGGCGTTCGGCTGTTTTCTTGCCGATGCCGGGCACCTTGACCAGGCGGCCGGCTTCCTGCTTGGACACGGCCTGGGCCAACTCCGCGACCGACAGGCCGGACAGCAAGGACAAGGCCATCTTGGGACCCACGCCGCTGATCTTGATCAGCTGCCGGAAGGTGGCGCGTTCCTCGGCGGTCAGGAATCCGAACAGCACGTGGGCATCCTCGCGGATGCTCAGGTGCGTCAGCAGGCTGGTGCGCTCGCCCAGGGCGGGCAGGTTGTAGAAGGTGCTCATGGGCACGTCGAGCTCGTAGCCGACCCCTTGCACATCGATGAGAACCTGCGGGGGCGATTTTTCCGCGATGACGCCGCTGAGCTTGCCAATCATGAGCGCGGATTATCCGCGTTTGGCGCGCGTCTGCTGGATGTTCGTCCAGTATTTTGCAGCGCACCGTCGCCGGCGGCGCGCAGCTCAGTTCCGGCCGAACAGGCCCAGGCGCTGCGCTTCCAGTGCCGCTTCGGCGCGCGAGGACACATTGAGCTTGCGGTAGATCTGCTTCACGTAGTCGGCAATCGTGTGGCGCGACAGGCCCAGCTGCACGCCGATCTCGGGCAGGGTGAAGCCCTTGGCCACGCGCAGCAGCACCTCGGTCTCGCGGTCGGTCAGCGAGACCTCATGCAGCACAGCGGCGGCCTGAGGGCGCTTCTGGTTGGCGAAGTGCGAGATCACCTTGCGGGCGATCGAGGGCGACAGCGGTGGCTCGCCCTGGCTCATGCGCTGCAGCTGCTCGACCAGCAACTCGCGCGATTGCTCTTTCAGCAGATAGCCGAAAGCGCCGGCCTGCAGGGCGGGAAACAGGTGCTCGTCGTCGTCGTGGATGGTGACGATGACCGATTGCACCTCGGGCTGCTTTTCGCGCAGCGCGGCAATCACATCCACGCCCGAGCCATCGGGCAGGCCCAGGTCCAGCAGGGCGAGGTTGAAACGCTGGCTGTTGACCAGGGCCAGCGCATCCTGCACGCGGGAGCACTCGGTGATCTGGGCATTGGCGAACACCTGTTTCACCAGCGCCTTCAACCAGGCGCGGATCTCGGGAATGTCTTCAAGCAGCAGGATGTGGTCCATGGCGTTCTCGGGCAGCCCTGTGGTCACGCGGTATGCGCGCCTGCAGGGTGGCGTTCAGGGTTGGGCTGGACGTGAGTCCAGCGGTATGACAATTTCGGCAATTGCAGCGTCAAACTGAATGATGCGCGGGTTTGGGGGTGAAGGGTCAGAGGGGAATCGTGAGGCGGATCACGGTTCCCCAGCCAGGGCCTGACTCCACCAGACATTGGCCATGCATCTGCTTGGCCCGCGACTTCATGCTGGCCATGCCGTGGCCGCGGTCCAGGCGGCCGTCCAGCTCGGCCGGGATGCCCTGGCCATTGTCCTGAATCACCACCACGAAGTCTCCGTCCTGCACGCTGCAGCTGATGGTGCAGTTGGTGCCGCCGCTGTGCTTGATGATGTTGCTGACCGCCTCGCGGAAGATGCGCGTGGTTTGCACGTAAGCACGCGCCGGCAGGGTGTGGGTGATGTCTTCCGACGGCGACTTCCACTCGGCGTTGATATTGGCCTGACCCAGGCGCGACACCACCTCGGCGCGCCAGTCGCCCAGGGCATCGAGCAGATGCACGGGCTTGCCGGTCAGGCCGCGCACCGACAGGCGCATTTCTTCCAGCGCCTCGCGGGCCAGGCTGGAAATGCGGTCGGATTCACTGGTGTGCACGATGGTCAGCAGCTTGGCGCCCAGGTCGTCGTGCAGGTCGGCGGCAATGCGCTTGCGCTCGCGTTCGGTCACCTGCTCCAGCCGCTGCTCGGCGATGGCGCCGAAATTGCGCTCCATTTCGGTGACCCGCTCCTGCATGCGGTGCTCAAACTGGGCATGTTCTTTCTCGGCCTCCAGGCGATCCTGGGCAAAACTCAGCAGGTACTGCAGGCCCAGGGCCAGCAGGCTCAGCGGCAGCAGCAGACCCAAGGCCAGGCTCAGCCATGTGGTCGCGACACCCGCCAGCGCTGCGCCCACGGCACCCGCCAGCACACCGAGGCCGCAGCCGAGCAGCAGGACCGGTGTGAAGCGAGCTTCCTGACGGCGGCTGGCTGCGGCGTTGCTGCCATCGGTGGCTTCTGCATCCGGCA
This sequence comes from Burkholderiales bacterium PBB2, assembly GCA_002255955.1. Lineage (GTDB taxonomy): Bacteria > Pseudomonadota > Gammaproteobacteria > Burkholderiales > Burkholderiaceae_C > Paucibacter_A. The sequence continues at coordinate 3,651 of NKIM01000056.1, forward strand.
GGCGCACGCGCCGCTTCCAGCCGCTGGCCAGGGCCAGCAGCGATTGCAGCGCCAGCCACGCCGGCGCGAATTGGTGCAGCGGGCCGGCCCAGGCCGCCGTGGCCGGGCTGGGGCTGTTCTGCAAGGTGCTGGACAGGGCTGGCAGCAAGAGCATCTGGCCCAGCAGCAGGAGGTCTTGCCACAGCGGCATGGGCAAGGTACGGCTCAGGAAGAACTTGAGGCTGCACCAGGTGGCCAGGGCCAGCAGCCCCAGGTTCAGGGCCGGCGTCAGCGTGGCGCTGCCGATCGGGCCTGCCACACCCAGCACCGCCGCCAGGGCCAGGCTCAGCATCCATCCGCCCAGGCCCAAACCGGCGCCGCGCTCATGGCCGTGGCGGTAGCCCAGGGTCAAGACGCTCGCCGCCATCATCAGCAGCATGCCCGCCAGGCCAAGACTCAAGCCCGCATGGACGTTCGATGCATCGGTGCCAGCCGCCAGCGCGGGGCTGCCGATGAAACAAAGCGTCAGGCCAGCCAGTCCTCGAAGTGCGGGCTTTGCCGCGAGGCGATGGGGGCAAGGTTCAGAGGCCGCGGCTGCGGCCGCGAGCGGGTGGGGCGTTTCTTCTTGTAACAGGCTCAGCATGGGGCCCGATTGTGCAGGACAGAGGCGTCTCTCCCATGTGCAAGAAGCCCGCGCGACAATGCACTTGTTGCCAAATCCCTAGAAGAAAGTGCCCCTGTGATTCTTCACCACGAGTTTGCCCCGGTCGACAACAAGCGTCTGGCCCATTTGTGCGGCAGCCTGGATGAACATCTGCGCCAGATCGAGCTGGCCCTGGCCGTGCGCATCGGCCGCCAGAACGAGCGTGTGCGCATCGAGGGCCCCAAGGCCGCGGCTGAGCGCGCGCTGCAACTCTTGCTGGCCTTGTACGAGCGCAGCCGCCGGCCGATTCCGCCCGAGCTGATGCATGTGGCCCTGGCCGAGGCAGTGGCCGAGCTGGGCCCGGCCCGCATGGCCCGGCGCAGCACGGTGAAGAGCGCTGCCGCTGTCTTGCCCCGGGCTGCACCCAGCGAGATCGTGCTGCGCACCCGGCGCGCCGATCTGGCCGCCCGCACGCCGCGCCAGCATGAGTACCTGCACCAGATCCTGAACCAGGACATCACCCTGGGCCTGGGGCCGGCGGGCACGGGCAAGACCTTTCTGGCCGTGGCCTGTGCCGTCGACGCGCTCGAGCGCAGCACGGTGCAGCGCATCATCCTGACCCGCCCGGCGGTGGAGGCTGGCGAGCGCCTGGGTTTTCTGCCCGGCGACCTGACGCAAAAGGTCGACCCCTATCTGCGCCCGCTCTACGACGCGCTCTACGAGCTGATGGGTTTCGACAAGGTCAGCAAGGCGTTTGAAAAAGGCCAGCTCGAAGTCGCCCCCCTGGCCTTCATGCGCGGCCGCACCCTCAACCATGCCTTCGTCATCCTCGACGAAGCCCAGAACACCACGCCCGAGCAGATGAAGATGTTCCTGACCCGGCTCGGCTTTGGTAGCCGCTGCGTGGTCACTGGCGACCCGAGTCAGATCGACCTGCCCCAGGGTGTGCGCAGTGGCCTGATCGAGGCCGAGCAGGTGCTGGCCGGCGTCGAGGGCGTGGCCATGACCCATTTCAGCAGCGCCGATGTGCTGCGCCACCCGCTGGTGGCCCGCATCGTCGATGCCTACGAGGCACACAGCCGCTCAGCGAGCCTGACCTCGTCCACCAAAACCAAGAAAGCCGCGCCATGAGCCTGCCCGAACTGAGCCTGTCCCTGCAATTTGCCGACCCGCGCCACAAGGCGCTCTTGCCCCGCCACAAGGTCGCGCGCTGGATCCGCAGCGCCCTGGAGCTGCCGGGCGAGATCACCGTGCGCATCGTCGATGCCGAGGAGGGGCAGCAGCTCAACCGCGAGTTCCGTAGCAAGGACTACGCGACCAATGTGCTGACCTTCGACTACAGCCACGAACCCGTGGTGACGGCCGATCTGGTGATCTGCGCCGAAGTGGTGGAGCGCGAGGCGAACGAAGCCGGCCTCGATCTGGCGGCGCACTACGCCCACATGCTGGTGCACGGCACCCTGCATGCCCAGGGTTATGACCACGAGGAAGACGACGAGGCCGCCTGCATGGAGGCGCGCGAAAGCGAGTTGATGCAGGCCCTCGGTTTCGCCGACCCGTACGCCGCGCGCTGAAACGGCGCCTCAGCCGTGGCGCGTGCCCAGGTAGCGCTTGCGCCAGAAGAACAGGCCCAGGCCCAGGCCCACGGCCAGCATCAGGCCGAAGGCGACCCAGAAGCCGGCGGCCTTGTGGATCAGAGGCAGGCCGTCGAAGTTCATGCCGAAGATGCCGGTGATCAGGTTCAGCGGCAGGAAGATGGCGGTCAGCACGGTCAGCGTGCGCATGATGGAGTTGGTGCGGTGGCCCAGGGCCGAGAAGTGCATCTGCACCGCCGACTCGCTGGACGACTCCATGCGCCGCACATGGGCCAGCACCCGTTCGATGTGCTCCTGCACATCGCGTGAACGCACGCGCAGCAGCTCGCGCTCGCGCTGCGCTGCCGGCTCCTCGGCCGAGGGCCAATCGTCCAGCACATCGATCCATTCCTGGATGGCGCTGCGTTGGTCTTCGCAGGTGTCTTCCAACCGGTGCAGGGCGTCGCGCGATTCCAGCAGCAGGGGCCAGTCCTCGAAATGGCTGTTGGCGTCCATCAGCGTGCGCTGTAGCGCCGTCATCTGCCGGGTCAGCAGGCGGCGCAGCTCCAGATAGCTGTCCACCATGTGGTTGACCATGCGCAGCATCAGCTCGGCCGGGCTGTTGGGCAGGCGGGCACTGCCGCGCAGATCGCGGCCTTCGGCCAGGGCGCCCATCTTGCTGGCGAAGTAATCGCGCACCAGGCAGTCGGTCGGGTGCACGGTCAGCAGCACCCGGTCGAAGACCGCAAAGCCCACCGGGCTGGTGTCGATGGCCTTGAGCGCCTCATGGGTGCTGTGCAGCGTGCCATGCTCGGGGTCGGTCAGCAGGTGCTCATGACCGGGCGCGGCGGCCAGGCGCCGGAACACCAACAGGTCGTACCAGCTGGTGTAGTCGAAATGCGAGGGCAGCTGGTTGTTCAGCAGGTCAGAGACATGCAGGTCCACCACCTGACCACAGCCCCAGCGCTGCAGGCCTTGCTGGATTTCGCCCAGCTGCAGCTCGAACTCGCGCCGGCCGTAGCCCAGCCAGAGGAAGCCATCGGCGGGCAAATCGGCCGGCAGCTGGTTCAGCTCGGTGAACTGGTCGCCGTGGATGTGGAACAGGCGCATCCCAGGGATCAGCCGGCTTTCGCTTGCTTGAGCAAGCGCGCAGCCTCCAGCGCGAAATACGTCAGCACGCCATCGGCGCCGGCGCGCTTGAAGGCCAGCAGTGATTCCATCATCACCGCGTCGTGGTCCAGCCAGCCGTTGGAGGCGGCGGCCTTGATCATGGCGTACTCGCCGCTGACCTGGTAGGCGAAGGTGGGCACGCGGAACTCGTCCTTCACACGCCGCACGATGTCGAGGTAAGGCATGCCGGGCTTGACCATCACCATATCGGCGCCTTCGGCCAGATCGAGGCCGACTTCGCGCAAGGCCTCGTCGCTGTTGCCCGGGTCCATCTGGTAGGTCTTCTTGTCGGCCTTGCCGAGGTTGGCGGCCGAGCCGACGGCATCGCGGAAGGGGCCGTAGAAGGCACTCGCGTACTTGGCGCTGTAGGCCATGATGCGGGTGTGGATGTGGCCCTGGGCTTCCAGCGCCGTGCGGATGGCCCCGATGCGGCCGTCCATCATGTCGCTGGGCGCCACGATGTCCACGCCGGCAGCGGCCTGCACCAGGGCTTGCTGGGCCAGGATCTCGACCGTCTGGTCGTTGAGGATGTAGCCGCGCTCGTCCAGCACGCCGTCTTGGCCGTGGCTGGTGAAGGGGTCCAGGGCCACATCGGTCAGCACGCCCAGCTCCGGCACTTGTTCTTTCAGCGCTCGCACCACGCGCGGCACCAGGCCGTCGGGGTTGGTGGCTTCGCGGCCGTCAGGGGTCTTGAGCGAGGCATCGATCACCGGGAACAGCGCCAGCACCGGAATGCCCAGGTCCACACATTCGCGCGCCACGTCGAGCAGACGGTCCAGGCTCAGGCGGGCCACGCCAGGCATGGAGGCCACAGGCTCGACCCGGTTCTCGCCCTCGTGCACAAACACCGGCAGGATCAGATCGCTGGCGCGCACATGGTTCTCGCGGACCAGGGCCCGGGTGAAGGCATCGCGGCGCAGGCGGCGGGGGCGGCTGGCGGGGTAGGGGGCGGGCAGGGACACTGATCAACTCCGGGAGAGATGGCGTGGCAGGAGGTGGCTCGCGCGCTGGGGCGGGCCGGATCGGCCGCTTCCTCGTTCGCATGCGTGAGGGACTGCGCAATCTACGCGACTTCCCTGATGCGCCCTCCGATGACGCTTATGTTAAAATTCACTTTGAATGATAGCCGCAAGGTGGTCGTTCCCTGCTTTTCCTCCCTGAGCAGGAGCCTTAGCGTGATGACAGCGATAAGGCTTTCCAGCCCCGGCTTTGTGGCCGGGGCCTTTTTTTGCCCGCAAGATCTTCGCGTGGCATCTGCAGCCGGTTTGCAGAGCGGTTTTGCTCCCACCTCAAGCCCGGTTCCTGCCCCGGTGAAAGCGCCCCGCATAATGTGGCGATGCTCTGGATCAAAGCCTTCCACATCGTTTTCGTGGCCAGCTGGTTTGCCGGCTTGTTCTACCTGCCGCGCATCTTCGTCAACCTGGCCATGGTGCCGGCCGACAGCCATGCCGAGCGCGAGCGCCTGCTCCTGATGGCGCGCAAGCTCTACCGCTTCGCCACCTTGCTGATGATCCCGGCGCTGGTCTTGGGCGGCTGGATGTGGGCGCTCAATTTCGCCGGCTTCAACCAGGGCTGGATGCACACCAAGCTGCTCCTGGTGATCGGGGTGATCGGCTATCACCATGTTTGCAAGGCCATCCTGCGCAGCTTTGAGCAGTCGGCCAACCGCCGCAGCCACCGCTGGTTCCGGGTCTTCAACGAGGTGGCCGTGCTGATGTTCATCGCCATCGTCGTGTTGGTGGTCGTCAAGCCCTTCTGAGCCACGGGCTCGCCATGGTGCGCCGCCAAAGCTCTGCCTCCTGGCTGCTGCTGGCTTGCACGGCACTGATCGTCTACGCCAGCCTCTACCCTTTCGGGCCCTGGGTCTGGCCGCCCGGCCTGGACGGGCGCGGCATGCTGGGTCTGCCCTGGTCGCGCTATGCCAGCTGGATCGATCTGCAGGCCAATCTGGCGGGCTATCTGCCTTTTGGTTTTCTCTGCTTTGCCGCCGCCATGCGCAGTGGCTGGCGTCTGCGCAGCGGGGTGCTGCTGAGCCTGCTGGCCGGGCCGCTGCTGTCCTACAGCCTCGAGAGCCTGCAGTACTTCCTGCCCAGCCGGGTGCCCGCCCTGGGCGATTTTTTGCTCAACAGCGCCGGCGCCTGGCTTGGGGTGGGGCTGGCCTGGCTGCTCTACCGCCTGGGCGGTCTGCGGCGCTGGGAGGATGTGCGCGATTACTGGTTCCAGCCGCACAGTGCTGGCGCGCTGGCGCTGCTGGCGCTCTGGCCCTTGGGCCTGCTGTTCCCGACGCCGGTGCCGCTGGGCCTGGGCCAATGGCTGCCGCGCCTGCAGGTGGCGGCGGTCGATCTGTTGGCCGGCACGCCCTGGGCTTTGCAATGGGGCGATGAACTCAGCGAGAGTGCGGCCCGCGCCCTGCCGCCGGGGCTGGAGGCGATTGCCATCGCGCTCGGCGTGCTGGCCCCCACCCTGGTGGCTTTGTCGGTGGCGCGGCCGGGCAAGCGTCGCCTGGCGCTGGGCTTGGGTGCACTGGGCCTGGGCGCGCTGGGCACGGCCATTTCTACCGGCCTCAACTTCGGCCCGCAACATGCCTGGTCCTGGTTGACCCTGGCCAGCGGGCCGGGCTTGCTGGTGGGGGCGCTGCTCGGCATGGCGGCCAGCGCCTTACCGCGTCGGGTCAATGCCGCCCTGGGCCTGATCGTGCTGAGCAGCTTGATCGCCCTGGTCAGCCAGGCACCGACCGACCCCTACCTCGAAGAACGCCTGCAGACCTGGGAGTTGGGCCGCTTCATCAATATGTACGGCCTGGCCCAATGGCTGGGCTGGGTCTGGCCGTTTGCGGCCCTGGCCTGGCTGCTGCGCGTGATCGCCCGCCGCGAGTCCTGAAACAAAGGGTGAACCCCAGGGTTTCTTGCCTCGGCTCCCTACAATGGCGGCATGAGCTATTTCGAGCGCCACATCTTCTTCTGCCTGAACCACCGCGAAAACGGTGACAACAGCTGTGCTCAGCATGGCGCTCAGGCGGGCTTCGACCACTGCAAGGCGCGGGTGCGCGAACTGGGCCTGGGCGGCCAGGGCGGCGTGCGCGTCAACAAGGCCGGCTGCCTGGACCGCTGCGCCGGTGGCCCGGTGGCCGTGGTCTATCCCGAGGCCGTCTGGTACACCTACGTCGACCCGAGCGACATCGACGAGATCGTCGACAAGCACCTCAAGGGCGGTGAAGTGGTTGAGCGCCTGGTGCTGCCCGACAGCGTCGGCCGCTGACGCCGCCACGGTTTTGCGATGAATTCCCTGACCGAAAAGCGCCTGGTGCCGGGCCTGGCCGGCGTCATTGAATGCGCCATCGACCGGCCCGCCAGCGGCCATGCCGATCTGCCCATGCCGCCCACGCGCGGCCTGGCCCTGGTCTGCCACCCCAACCCGACCCAGGGCGGCACCATGGACAACAAGGTGGTGCAGACCCTGGCGCGCGCCTTTGTGCAGCTGGGCTACCGCGTGGCCCGCTTCAACTTCCGCGGCATCGGCAAGTCCGAAGGCGGCTGGGACGAGGGCCGCGGCGAGATCGACGATGCCCTGGCCGTGCTGGCCGCGCTGCGCGAGCCGGGCGAGCCCCTGGTGCTGGCCGGCTTTTCCTTCGGTGGCTACGTGGCCTCGCAAGCCGCGCTGCGCCTGCCCGAAGACCAGCGCGCCGAACGGCTGGCGCTGGTGGGCCCGGCGACCAGCCGCTTCGATACCGCGCCGGTGCCGCCCGAGACCCTGGTCATCCATGGCGAGGTCGACGATGTCGTGCCCCTGAGCTCGGTGCTGGACTGGGCGCGGCCGCAGTCCCTGCCGGTGGTGGTGGTGCCGGGCGTCGGCCATTTTTTCCACGGCCAGCTGCCCCTGCTGCGCAATCTGGTCGTGCGCAACTGGCGCGCTTGAGCACGCCTGCCCCTGTTTCCCTGCCTGGACTCGCCTGAACCCGAGTCGAAAGAACCCCTGTGATGAATCGTTATTCGCTTCCCCTCGCTCTCTCTCTGGCCGCGGCTTCGGCCCTGGTTTCGCCCGCGGTGCTGGCTCAGGCGCCGGCCGCCGCCAGCCAGGCCCAAGCGGCATCGCAGATGCCCGGCCCCGAGATCGCCGCGCGCAGCTATCTGCTGCTGGACATGAGCGCCAACCGCGTGCTCAGCGAGCGTGATGCCGACACCCCGAATGACCCCGCCTCGCTGACCAAGCTGATGACGGCTTATGTGGTGTTTGGTGCCCTGCGCGACAAGCGCCTGACCCTGGAGCAGGCCCTGCCGGTCTCCACCCGCGCCTGGGACGAGCGCAAGGGCGACCCCTCGCTGATGTTCATCAACACGACCATGACGCCCAAGGTCGACGAGCTGCTGCGCGGCATGATCATCCAGAGCGGCAACGATGCGTCCGTGGCCCTGGCCGAAGGCGTGGCCGGCACGGTCGAGCAGTTCGTGGCCTTGATGAACCGCCAGGCCCAGGCCTGGGGCTTGAAGAACACGCAGTTCAAGAACGTGACCGGCATGACCGAGCCGGGCCACAAGAGCAGCGCGCGCGATCTGTCGATCATCGCCTCCAACCTGATCCGCGACTTCCCCGAGTACTACGGCTACTACTCGCAGCGCGAGTTCACCTTCAACAAGATCCGCCAGGAAAACCGCAATTTGCTGCTGCGCCGCGACCCCAGCGTCGACGGCATGAAGACCGGCTACACCGAAGCCGCGGGCTACTGCCTGGTCTCCAGCGCCCAGCGCGAGTTCCCCAATGGCAAGCGCCGCCTGCTCAGCGTGGTCATGGGCACGGCCTCCAAGGAAGCGCGCGCGACCGAAAGCCAGAAGCTCTTGAACTGGGGCTATTCGGCCTTTGACGCCGTGCGACTGTTTGACAAGGACGCCGCCATCAGCACCGTGCCGGTTTGGAAGGGCGCCAGCCCGCAGGCCAAGCTGGGCGCGGCGGGCGCGGTGTTCGTGGCCGTGCCGCGTGGTGACGGCGCCAAGCTGCAGACGCAGATCGAGCGCACCGATCCGCTGGTCGCACCGCTGAGCAAGGGCCAGCGCGTGGGCACGCTCAAGGTCAGCACGGCCGGCGGCGTGCCGGTGGCCGAGGTGCCCCTGGTGGTGTTGGAAGAGGTGCCGCTGGCCGGCATCTTCGGTCGCGCCTGGGACGCCATGCGTTTGTGGATCAAGTGATCCCCTGAGCCGGGCCCGCGCGCCGCGGGCGTAAGCTTGGGGCTGACGAGAACGCTGTTTTTTGGAGCCGGAGGCCCGCCCCATGCTTGCTTTGCCTGATGTCCGCTGCTACTTGAACGGAGCGTTTCAGCCCCTGGCCGAGGCCAAGATCTCGGTCATGGACCGAGGCTTCATCTTCGGCGACGGGGTCTACGAGGTGCTGCCGGTCTACGAGCGCCGCCTGTTCCGCTTCGAATCGCATATGGAGCGGCTGGAGCGCAACCTGGCCAAGCTGCGCATCACCAGCCCGCTGCTGCGCGCGCAGTGGCTGGAGCTGGCGCGTGAGTTGGTGCGCGGCGTGGCTGCGGATGAGCAGCTGATCTATCTGCAAGTGACGCGCGGCGTCGCCCCTCGCAACCACGCCATGCCCGAGGGCGCCGTGCCCACGGTGTTTGCCTACAGCATGGCCTCCAAGCCGATGTCGGCCGAAGAGCGGCACCGCGGCGTGGCCTGCATCAGCGCGCGTGATTTCCGCTGGCAGCGCGGTGACATCAAGAGCATCTCCCTGCTGGGCAATGTGCTGGCCCGGCAGATCTCGGCCGACGAGGGCGCGGCCGAGACGATTCTGCTGCGCGACGGTTTCCTGACCGAGGGCGCCTCCTCCAATGTCTGGATCGTCAAGGAGGGCGCTTTGCTGGGCCCGCCGCGCAGCGAGGACCTGCTCGAAGGCATCCGTGTCGAGCTGCTGCGCGAGCTCTGCGAAGAATGCGGCATCGGCTACAACCTGCGACCCATCTCCGAGGCTGAGCTGTTTGCGGCCGACGAGATCATCCTCAGCTCGGCCGGCAAGGAAGTGCTGGCGGTGACCCGCCTGGACCACCAGCCGGTGGGCCATGGCGCCCTGCATGGCAAGCCCGGCCCGGTCTACGCCCGGCTCTACGAGGCCTACCAGCGCGCCAAGCCCTTGCAATCGATCTGAAACGACGCATCTGCGTCCCTTGATCCGAATCTTTTGATTGTTGAAGAAGCACCATGAGCCAATTCCCCCCCATGCAGCCGCCGCCGGACATCCCGCCCGAGCAGTCGCTGATCACCTACCCGGCCCATTTCCCCATCAAAGTGATGGGGGCCAAGGCGGAGGGTTATGTGGAAGCCATCGTGCAGGTGGCCCAGGCCTTCGACCCTGGCTTTGATCCGGCCACCGTGGAGCAGCGCCCCAGCAAGGCCGGCAACTACCTGGGCCTGACCCTCACCGTGCGCGTGACCAGCCGCGAGCAGCTCGACGAGCTGTACCGCACGCTGTCCACCCACCCGATGGTGAAAGTGGTGCTCTGAGGCGCCACGGGCTCACTCACTCGGCCATTCACTCACTCGGCCAACCCGAGCTGCGCGTCAATGGCCTTGAGCTTGTAGGGCGCACCCTCGTCGCCGTTGCGCGCGGCGATGTCGTACCAGTAGCGGGCCAGGCGCAGATCGGCCGGCACGCCCAGACCGGTTTCGTACATCGAGGCGAGCAGGTACTGCGCGCCCACATCGCCCGACTTGGCCGCCTCGCGGAACCAGTGCGCGGCCTGCTCGGGGTTTGGCGGCGTGCCGCGCCCGAGGTAGTAGGCGGTGGCCAGGGCGACCTGGGCCTCGCTGCTGCCGCGCTCGGCGGCGCGCAGATTCCAGGTCAGGGCCTGGGCCAGGTTCGGCTTGCCCAGCAGGCCTTGCTCGTAGAGCTGGGCCAGGGCCAGCTCGGCGCGCACCAGGCCACCGGCGGCGGCGCGCTTGAGCAGGCGTTCGGCCCGGCGCGGGCTGGGCTTGGGCAGCTCTTCGCGCAAATGCATCATGGCCAGGTTGTAATCGGCCAGGGGCAGGGGGCGAGCCTGGGCTGACAGCGCGGTGAAGGCGCGCGCGGCCGCTTTCAGGTCGCCCGATTCGTAGGCTTGCACTGCACGCTCCAGCGGCGTGGCCGGCGGCTCGGGCGCCGCGTTCTCTTGCGCCCACAGCGGGCCGAGGCTGAGCGCGAGCAGGGCCGCCATGCAAGCGTTTCTTGTCTTCCAGAAAAAGGTCGGGCGCAGCGTCGGCATCGGTGAAGGGCTCCGGGTCAGAAGGGCCAGACGGTAGCCGATTTCACGCCGCCCTGCAGGCTTGGCTACCATGTCGCCATGATTGTGAAAAACCTGGGCCGGGTCGACTACGCCGAGACGGTCGACGCCATGCGGGCCTTCAGCGAAACGCGCGGGCCCGAGGCCGAAGATGAGCTGTGGCTCTGCGAGCATCCCCCCACCTACACCCAAGGCCTGGCCGGCAAGGCCGACCATGTGCTGGCCCCCGCCGGCATCCCGGTGGTGCAGACCAACCGCGGCGGCCAGGTGACCTACCACGGCCCCGGCCAGGTGGTCGCCTACCCGCTGGTCAACCTGCAGCGCCTCGGCATCTATGTGCGTGAGTTCGTGTTCCGCCTGGAAACGGCGGTGATCCAGACGCTGGACAGCTACGGTGTCACCGGCCACCGTGTGGCCGGCGCGCCGGGCATTTACGTGCGCCTGGACGACCCGTTCGCCCACGCGGCGCTGACCGGCCCGGCGCCGGCAGACGACCCCTTCCGCGGCCTGGGCAAGGTGGCGGCCCTGGGTATCAAGGTCACGCGCCACTGCACTTACCACGGTGTGGCCCTCAATGTGGCCATGGACCTGCAACCCTTCTCGGGCATCAACCCCTGTGGCTATGCGGGGCTGCGCACGGTGGACCTCGTTACACTTGGGGTTTTTGCGGATTGGCCCGAAGTGGCCCAGCGCTTCGGGGAACGGCTGCAAGCCCAGCTGGAGCGTTGACGAAACGAGGCTGGCATGGCGACCGAGAACATCACTCACGAAGCAAAGATAGGCGAGGCGTACGACGCCACGGCCAAGCAGAAATCCCAGGCCAAGACTGCGCGCATCCCGATCAAGATCGTGCCCGCCGAGACGCTGAAAAAGCCCGACTGGATTCGCGTCAAGGCCGGCTCGCCCAGCACCCGTTTCTATGAGATCAAGCAGATCCTGCGCGAGCAAAAGCTGCACACGGTTTGCGAAGAAGCCTCCTGCCCCAATATCGGTGAGTGTTTCGGCAAGGGCACGGCCACCTTCATGATCATGGGTGACAAATGCACCCGCCGCTGCCCCTTCTGCGATGTCGGCCACGGCCGCCCCGATCCGCTCGATGTGAACGAGCCCGAGAACCTGGCCAAGACCATCGCTGCGCTCAAGCTCAAGTACGTGGTGATCACCAGCGTGGACCGCGATGACCTGCGTGACGGCGGCGCCGGCCACTTTGCCGAGTGCATCCGCAAGGTGCGCGAGCTCAGCCCCTCGACCCAGATCGAGGTGCTGGTGCCCGATTTCCGCGGCCGCATGGACCGTGCGCTGGACATCCTCAAGGCCGCACCGCCGGACGTGATGAACCACAACCTCGAAACCGCGCCGCGCCTCTACAAGGAAGCGCGCCCGGGTTCGGACTACGAGTTCAGCCTGAACCTGCTCAAGCGCTTCAAGGAAGAAGTGCCGGGCGTGCCCACCAAGAGCGGCATCATGGTGGGCCTGGGCGAGACCGACGAGGAGATCCTCCAGGTCATGCGCGATATGCGTGCCCACCACATCGACATGCTGACCATCGGCCAGTACCTCGCTCCTTCCGGCCACCACCTGCCGGTGCGCCGCTATGTGCACCCGGACACCTTCAAGATGTTCGAGGAAGAGGCCTACAAGATGGGCTTCACCCACGCCGCCGTGGGCGCCATGGTGCGCAGCAGTTATCACGCCGACCAGCAGGCCCATGGCGTGCTGGCCGCCGGCGCGGAAACCCCGGCCGCGTCCTGAGCGCGGCCTGTCGTCGGGTCGGCGCCGCGCTCAGCGGTAGCGGACCCGGCGTCTGAATTCGTCGACCAGGCGCTGGTAGCTACCGTCCTTGCGCATCTGCGCCAGGCCCTGGCTGAACTGCTGGGCCAGGCGTTCGCCCTGCGGGTGCTGCTTGGAAAACGCGACCCAGAAGCCATCCATGGAGATCAGCCCGGTGCGGCGCAGCTGGCCACGGAACTCGGGCGTGTTGTCGATGCGCAGCCAGGCCGGCGTGCGGTTCAAGAGGATGTAGTCCACGCGTTTGCTCAAGAGCATGCGGATCAGGGCGGCATCCGAGACGGCGCTGAACTTCTGGATGCGCGCGTCGTGCATGAACTCGCTGGGGTAGGTGTAGCCATTGGTGTAGGCCACGCGCTTGCCGCGCAGATCGGACAAACGCATCTCGGGGCTGGGGTCGTCGGCCCGGCCGAAGATGGACAGCTCTTCCTCGAACATGGCCGGCTGGTGCCAGACGTAGTCGTTGCGGTTGTCGTCGGTGATGGTGGCGTTGAAACAGCCCGCGACTTGACCAGTCTTGGCGTAAAGCATGCAGCGCGAAAAGGGCACGGTGACGATCTGCACCTGCACACCTTGCGTGGCCAGGGCCGCGCGGATCAGGTCGACGCTGAAGCCGACCGGTGGGCGCTGCGTGTCAGCGCCGGGCTTCTCGGCGGTGCTGTAGGGTGGCCAATCGTCCTCGCCGGCCAGGACCAGGGGCGCCGCGGGTTTGGTGCCCGGGCCGTCTTCAGCCCAGACCGGCTGGTGCGTGCCGAGCGCGAAAGCCGCGAGCAGGGCGCCGAGGCAGCGCCTGTGGGTGCTCGGCCGCGTCCTCGACATGCAAATGCTCGTGCGGGCCTCAGGCCGATTCGGCCAGCAGCTTTTCGACCAGGGCGTGCAGGGCCGCGAAATCCGGTTCGCCGACATAGCGCTTGACCACCTCGCCGCGCTTGTTGATCAGCAGCGTGGTCGGCGTCAGCTGCACGCGGCCGAAGCTTTGGGCGATCTGGCCGGTGTTGTCGATGGCCACGCCGAAGGGCAGCTGCCGGCTTTCGGCGAATTTGGCGACGAAGGCCGGCGGGTCGTAGCTCATGGCCACGGCCAGGGTGTCGAAGCCGCGGCCCTTGAACTTCTCATGCGTGGCGACGATCTGCGGCATTTCCTTGACGCAGGTGGTGCAGCTGGTGGCCCAGAAATTGACCAGCATGACCTGGCCCCGCCACTGGCTGGAATCGGCCTTCTTGCCGTCCAGCAGCACATAGTCCACCCGCGGCGCGGTTTCGCGGGCACCCAGGCTTTGGTAGGCCAGGTAGGCACCGCCGGCCAGGGCCAGAACCAGCAAGGCGGGGGCGAGCAGGCGGGAGGTCTTCGTCTTCATCATGCCCCGGAGTTTAGAGCCTGCGCCGCAGCGCGGCCTTTACAGGCCTTTGGACAGTTCGAACAGCAGCACCGAGGGCAGGGCGTCGTTGACATGCTGGCGCGAGATGCGCGCCAGGCCGTCGGGGGTGGCCGTGGAGAGCTGGGTCTTGTGCGCCTCGTCCAGCACTTCCACAAAGCGGAAGTCCGGCACCTCGCGCATGGCCTCGGCGTAGAGCCGGTCGAACTCGGGCCCGCGCAGGCGCGCTTCGAAGACGATGCCATGCGGCAGACCTTCGGCACAGAACTGGGCAGCCTCCTCCATGCTGCCGACCGCGTCGATGATCAGGCCCATGTGCTGCATGGCCGCCTGCAGCTGGCTGCGCAGCTCGCGGCGCTGGGCGATCACCAGCACATGGCTGCCGGCCAGGGGCTTGGAATTGCTGGAGGGCGGATAGTCCTGCGCACTCTCGCTTTCGTTGGGCGCGTCGAGCGCACGCTCGGTGGCGGCCAGGCCATTGGCCTCGTCGCCGACGATGTGAGGGAACTCCAGCGTCAGCACCGTGATGCCGGCTTCATCTTCGCGCAGCGGCAGCACGCCCAGGGTGATGGCCGTCTGCTCGACCAGGCGCCAGGCCAGGGAGTTCAGGGCGGCCGGGGTTTCGGCGGCGCGCGGGTCGTCCAGCAAATCCAGCGAACGATGGGCAAAGCGGCAGACCAGGCGAGCCTTGGCCGGCCACGGGGTCAGGTCCAGGCGCAGGTCGATGGAGCTGTGCGTGCTGGCCAAGGCCCAGTCCATCAAAGCATTGAGCAGGGCGAACAGCAGGGAGCCATCGGTCATGACCTCGATGGGCTTGAGCACCTGGCGCACCTGGATGCCTCGGGCCTGGGTCTCGCGGCTGCGCTGGGCCAGCACGCTGCGCAGCACCTGGGTCAGATGCATTTTTTCGCGCGACAGGTGCAGGCGCCCGGAGGCCAGTCGGGCCAGCTGCTGACCGACCATGCCGGCCTCGCGCGCCTGGCTGACGCTTTCACGCAGGGCGCGCAGGCTTTGCCGGTCGATCTGTCCGGTGCTGACCAGCTTGTGGATGCGCTCCAGCGCCGAACTCAGCGGCCCGGCGATCTCGGCACCCAGCTGCTGCACGATCTCCGCCCATTGCGCATGGCTCGGCTCGCCAGCGACATCGTTCGCAGCATTGGCGTTGGCAGAAGGCGGGAGCGGGGTGCGCATGACAGGGGCCGGGGCGGTGGGATGTGCTGCTGAAGCGGGGCGTGGAGTTTCTTGTGTTTATCGGCCTGGGAAGCGTTCGAGACGAGGTTTCCCGCAGCGGTCGCCATGGTCATGGTGAAGCCGGTCAGCGTCCATCCCCCGATCCGGGGGCAAACCCGAGTGACAGGCCGGCTGGCGGCATTTCGGTGAACTCTGCACGCTGAAGCTGGGGATTTGCATGCAGATACCGCTGATTTGAGGGGCTAGGGTGAAGCGCTTGCCGCCGCTTCAGACCACCGCGCCGCTGGCGAGCAGGGCCTCGATCTCGGCCTCGCTGCAGCCGGCTTCGCTCAGGATCTCGCGGGTGTGCTGGCCCAGCAGCGGTGGCGCGTGCCGGTAGCTCACCGGGGTCAGCGAGAGCTTGATCGGGTTGGCCACCACGCGCAGCTCGTCGCTGAGCGGGTGGGCCAGGGGCACGACGGTGCCGCGCGCCTGCACCTGCGGGTCGGCAAAGGTCTCGGCCAGGTTGTTGATCGGGCCGCAAGGCACTTTGGCAGCCTCCAGGGCGCGCAGCCAGTGGTCGCGCGCTTGGGTGAGCAGCGCCGCCTCGATCAGCGGCACCAGCTCGGCGCGGTGGCGCACGCGCGCGTTGTTGCGGGCAAAGCGCGGATCCAGCGCCCATTCGCTGTGGCCGGCGATTTCGCAGAACTTGGCGAACTGCGCGTCGTTGCCCACGGCCAGAATCAGGTGGCCGTCGCTGGCCGCGAAGACCTGGTAGGGCACGATATTGGCGTGGGCATTGCCCAGGCGGCCGGGCGCGCGGCCGGTGCACAGGAAGTTGGCGCCGACATTGGCCAGCATGGCCACCTGGGTGTCCAGCAGGGCCATGTCGATGATTTGGCCGCGCCCGGTGGCTTCGGCATGGCGCAGGGCCGCCAGCACGGCCACGGTGGCGTAGAGCCCGGTGAACAGGTCGGCCACCGCCACGCCCACTTTTTGCGGGCCGCCGCCGGGCTTGTCGTCGCGCTCGCCGGTGATGCTCATCAGCCCGCCCATGCCCTGGATGGCGTAGTCGTAACCGGCCCGGTCGCGGTAAGGCCCGGTCTGGCCGAAGCCGGTGATGGAGCAGACCACCAGGCGCGGGTTGGCGTCCTGCAGGCTTTGTGCATCGAGGCCGAAGCGGGCCAGATCCCCGACCTTGAAGTTCTCCACCAGCACATCGGCCTGCTGCGTCAGGCGCCGGATCAAGGCCTGACCCTCGGCGCAGGCGATGTCGATGGCGATCGAGCGCTTGTTGCGATTGGCGCCCAGGTAGTAGGCCGCTTCCGAGGTGTCCTGGCCTTGCGCGTCTTTCAAATAGGGCGGGCCCCAAGCGCGGGTGTCGTCACCGCTGCCGGGGCGCTCGACCTTGATCACATCGGCGCCGAGGTCGGCCAGGGTCTGGGTGCACCAGGGGCCGGCCAGCACGCGCGACAGGTCCAGCACGCGCACGCCGGCCAGGGCCATGGGCGGGAGCAGGGAGGCGAGCTGCGGGGCCTGCGGTGCCGGGGCCGTCTCGGCACCCGGCATCGAGGAGGAATTCGTCTGCGGTGGGTTCATGCGAATCATTGTGCGTGCTGGCGCTGCGGGCCGGGCTCCGATAATGCCCGCATGACCTTGCCACGCCTGCTCTCCCGTCGCCCCGCGCTGTTGCGCTGGGCCTGTGTTCCTGTGTTACCGGCCCTGCTGGCGGCTTGTTCGCCGGGCCTGGATTGGCGCGAGGTGCGGCCGGCCGATTCGGGCCTCTTGCTCATGTTCCCCTGCAAGCCCGAAGTCCACAGCCGCCCGGCCACGGCCAGCGAGCCGGTGCGCATGGGCATGGCGCAGTGCAAGGCCGATGGCATCACGTTCTCGGTCTCCTGGGCCGAGGTGCGCGACCCGGCGCTGGTCACGCCGGCCATGCGGCAGATGCGTGAGTCGGTGCTGAGCAAGCTGGGTGCCGCTGAGGCCGGCGCGCCGCAGGCCCTTCAGGTGCCCGGCATGACGCCCAGCCCGGAGGCCGTGCAGTTGCATCTGCGCAGCCCGGCTCGCCCCGGTGAGGCGGCCGCGAGCGAGGTGGACCTGGCCCTGTTCACCCGCGGCCTCTGGGTCTACCAGGTGTTGATGCTGGCACCCAAGCGCCAGCCGGCGGCTTGGGAAGGCTTCATCAACGCGATGAAGCTGGAGACTTGAGCCTCGGTATGGATGAAAAAGACCGATTCTTGCCGTGTGCGGCAGGGCGGGTTTCAGCCGGCCGGCAGCTGAGCTGCATTGATAATGGGATGCCATGTCCGGACTGCTCTTGATCGCCCACGCCCCGCTTGCCTCTGCTTTGAAAGCCGTGGCGGAGCACACCTTTCCGGATTGCGCCCGGCAATTGCAGGTCTTGGATGTGACGCCCGAGATGTCCGCCGAGGCGGTGGAGAGCGCCGCACGCGCCCTGCTGCTGGCTGGCGGCCACGCCGAGAACCTGGTGCTGACCGATGTGTTCGGCGCCACGCCCAGCAATGCGGCCTTGCGCTTGCGCAGTGCCACGGTGCAGGTGATCAGCGGGGTCAATGTGCCGATGTTGTGGCGTTCGCTGTGCTACGCAGGCCAACCGCTGGCCTGTCTGGCTGAGCGCGCCAGTGGCGGCGGCCAATCGGGCATTGTGTTGTCCGAGACGCCGGGGGTTGCGCCCTGAGGGCGGACCCTTCAAACCGATGCCGACGGTGAACCTTTTTTCCTTGGAGTCCTGAGTTTCAATGATCAAGTCCACGCTCACCATCAGCAACAAACTGGGCTTGCACGCCCGCGCCTCGGCCAAGCTGACCAAGCTGGCGGGCAGTTTTCAGTGCGAGGTCTTCATGAGTCGCAACAGCCGGCGCGTCAATGCCAAGAGCATCATGGGCGTCATGATGCTGGCGGCCGGCCTGGGCTCCCAGGTCGAGCTGGAGACGGATGGCGCCGATGAGCAAGCCGCTCAGGACGCCATCACAGCCCTGGTCAACGACAAGTTCGGCGAAGGCCAGTGAGCCCTGGCCGGGCGGCCCTTACTGGCCGCCCATGAAGTGCCGGCGGTAGCGCGAGGGCAGGTCGGCCAGGCGCATCATCATCGGCAGGTCGGCGGTGTTGAAGTCGGGATCCCAGGCCGGTGCGCCCAGGATGCGGGCGCCGCAGCGCAGATAGCCCTTGATCAGCGGCGGCGCTTCCACCACCAGATCGTGGCGCAGTTCTTCCACCGGCAGCGGCAGGCGGGGGCGCACCTGCCACTCGATGCTGGCCAGATGGCTTTGTTCCAGTTGCTTCCACAGGCTGGCCGCGAAATGGCCGCCGTCGCGCATGCTGACGCTGGCGCAGCCGATCATGGTGTCCAGCTTGTTGCGCATCATGAATTCCGCCAGCGCGCCCCAGAGCGCCATGATGGCGCCGCCCGAGCGGTGGTCCGGGTGGATGCAGGAGCGGCCCAGTTCCACCATTTGCTCGCGCAGGCCGCGCAGGCGGGTCAGGTCGAACTCGGTTTCGCTGTACCAGCCGCCGGCTTGCTTGGCGGCGGCCGGAGTCAGCACGCGGTAGGTGCCAATCACCTGACCGACGCGGCCATGGGCGTCGACTTCGCGCACCAGCAGGTGTTCGCAAAACGCATCGAAAGTGTCGATGTCGTGACGGGCCGGTGCGCCGGCCGGCACGCTCAGGCGGGCGCCCATCTCTTCCGCGAAGACCTGGTAGCGCAGGCGCTGGGCTTCGCGCACATCGTCTTCATGCCGAGCCCAGCTGACGTCCAGACGCGCGGGTGCCGCGGCAGCCGGCGCCGGGCGCAGGGCCGCGGGCGGAGTCATGCCGGGGCGGCGCTCGGTCTTCAGGGCGCGCAGATCGGAGAAGGGCAGCGTGGGCAGCGGAAGATCCCTCATTGGTGGCCTCGAGCGGTTCGTTGTTGGCCTCGCCATGCTCGGCGGCCGCAATGACGGGGCCGTGACGCCGGAATGACGTCTCGATGACGCCAGTCTTGAGCCATCGGCGCTGCTAAAGTCGGTGCATGAGCTTCCAGGTCTTTGGTATCCCTGTTTCGCGCGGCGTGGCCATCGGCCGGGCGGTGCTGGTGGCGTCCAGCCGGGTCGATGTGGCGCATTACTTCATTGCCGAGGCGCAGATCGAATCGGAAATCCAGCGCGCCCTGCGGGCCCGCGATGTGGTGGCAGCCGAGCTGGAGGCCCTCAAACAAGACCTGCCGGGTGATGCACCGCATGAGCTGGCGGCCTTGCTCGATGTCCACCTGATGCTGCTGCACGACGATGCGCTGACCGGGGCGACCAAGCAGTGGATCATCGAGCGCCACTACAACGCCGAATGGGCCTTGTCGGCCCAGTTGGAAGTGCTGGCCCGGCAGTTCGATGAGATGGAAGACGACTACTTGCGTGAGCGCAAGGCCGACCTGGAGCAGGTGGTCGAGCGGGTGCTCAGTGCCTTGGCGCGCGAACAAGGCCTGGCGCCGGTTGATGCCGCCAGCGTGGTGCAGCGTGATTTCGCTGGCGAAGACCCTCTGTTGCTGGTGGCGGCCGATATTGCACCGGCGGACATGATGCAGTTCAAGCGCAGCGTGTTTCACGGTTTCATCACCGACATTGGCGGCAAGACCTCGCACACCGCCATCGTGGCGCGCAGCATGGACATCCCGGCGGTCGTGGGCACACGCGAGGCCTCTCGCCTGATCCGCCACGACGATTGGGTCATCATCGATGGCGATGCTGGTGCGGTGATCGTCAACCCCTCGCCCATCATGCTGGAGGAGTACCGCTTCCGTCAGCGCCAGAGCGAGCTGGAGCGCGCCCGCCTGACCCGCTTGCGCCACACGCCGGCGGTGACGCTGGACGGCGAGCGGGTCGAGTTGCACGCCAATATTGAGCTACCGGCGGATGCGGCCGGGGCCATCGAATCCGGTGCCACGGGCGTGGGTCTGTTTCGCAGCGAGTTCTTGTTCATGAATCGTGGCGGTGAGCTGCCGGGCGAGGAAGAGCAGTTCATCGCCTACAAGGCAGCGGTCGAAGCCATGCGCGGCATGCCGGTGACCATCCGCACGGTGGATGTGGGGGCGGACAAGCCGCTCGATCGCATGAGTGCCAGCGAGCTGCGCCACGAGCATGTGCTCAACCCAGCCATGGGTTTGCGCGCCATCCGTTGGAGCTTGGCCGAGCCCAGCATGTTCCGCCAGCAGCTGCGTGCGATCTATCGCGCCAGTGCTTTTGGCAAGGTTCGCCTCTTGATTCCCATGGTGGCGCATCTCGGCGAGGTGCGGCAGATCCTGGAATCGGTCAAGAAGGTGCAGCAGCAGCTGACCGACGCCGGCCAGGCCTTCACGAAAGTGGATCTGGGGGTGATGGTGGAGATTCCCGCGGCGGCCGTGATGCTGCCGCTGATCCTGCGCCATGTCGATTTCGTTTCGGTCGGCACCAATGACTTGATTCAGTACACCCTGGCCATTGACCGCGCCGACGAGGCCGTGGCCCATCTGTATGACCCCTGGCATCCGGCGGTGTTGCAGCTGTTGTCGCGCTCCATCGCGGAATCGGTCGCCGCGGGCAAATCTGTGAGCGTCTGCGGCGAAATGGCCGGTGACCCGGTCTTCACGGACCTGCTGCTGGCCATGGGTCTGCGCAGTTTTTCCATGCACCCGTCGCAGATCCCGTCGGTCAAGCAGCGCATCTTGCGCGCAGATGCCGCCCGCCTGGCGCGTGTGTTGCCGCAAGTCTTGGCCAGCGAAGATCCACAGCGCGAGGCGCAGGCAGTGTTCGCTTCGCACAAGGGTACGCACAGCTTGCAGTGATGGCTGTCCGGCGGGCATCGGGCGCGAACGGCGCTCGATGCTGGGTGATGCCTGTGCCCGCCGTGGCATTTGACCGAGCTAAGTGCATGCAATCAGGCGGCTCGTTACACGGCAATTGCCAATCGTACTGCCTAGGCCCTCTCGTCCTTGATCGTGTGCGCGTTCCAGTGGTCGCCGACCCGACACGAAACTTTCGAGCGAAAGTCTTGCTAGGCCGAAAATTCCTGTGCTACAGTAGAGGGCTTCGCTGCACAGAAACACTTCTTCGGAAGTCAGCGAGTGATTCGAAAGAGTCGCTTGAGTATCTGGGTGGTGGAAATCGAAGCAATTCGATGTGATTTGAGATTCGAAACAAATCTTGCAAAAATGCTTGACGAGTAGAAAGAAAATCAGTCATAATCTCGCTTCTGTGCTGTTGACGAGCTGCAAAGCAGTCGACAGACGCAAGATTCGATGCAAGTCGGTCTTGTCAAGATGAGCGCAGCTCTCTTGGTTCTTTAAAAATTAACAGCCGATAAGCGTGGGCGTTTGAAGGTGAGTTTTGATGCTCGGTGACGAGTATCAAGTCTCTTGGACTTTAAGCGC
>NKIM01000083.1 GCA_002255955.1 Burkholderiales bacterium PBB2
GGCCATCGCCAGCCCCGCCGCCGTCGCCAGCGCAAACATTGCCAGCACCGCCCCAAGGCCCTGCCAAGTGCTGCGCGGCGGCGCGAAAAGGGTCGGGGGCACGCTCATGCTCATCGCATCATTCTAACCGCCACCGCCCGCAAAGTCCCGCGTTCCCTCAGGGCACTCCGTGCAATCCACATGGAAACTTAATGCCCCTCAGGCGCACCTCGCGCGGCATGACACAGCCCGCACCGGCCGTTCCCTCGGCCTCATCCGCCCCAACCCACAGCTCCAGCCGCGCCGCGCTCACGCTCGGCGCGCTTGGCGTGGTGTTCGGCGATATCGGCACCAGCCCGCTCTATGCGCTGCAAGCCACGCTCGATCCGCGATACCACCTCGCCGCCACGGTCACCGATCTTTATGGCATCGTCAGCCTGATCTTCTGGCTCTTCGTGTTCGTCGTGACGATCAAGTACGTCTTCATCGTGATGCGCTGCGACAACCGGGGGGAGGGGGGCAGCCTCGCGCTCTATGCGCTGATCCAGCGCGAACTCGGCGAAAAGGCACCGAAGCGCTGGCTGCTGGTCTGCGCGCTGTTCGCCACGGCGCTGTTCTTCGCCGATGCCATGCTCACCCCCGCCATCTCGGTCATCTCGGCGGTCGAAGGGCTGGGCGTGGTCAGTTCCGCGTTCAAGCCGTGGATCGTGTGGATCGCGCTCGCCATCCTCACCGGCCTGTTCGCCATCCAGCGGCGCGGCACAGACAAAGTCGGCCGCCTGTTCGGCCCCGTCATGCTTGTCTATTTCGCCGTGATCGCAGCGATGGGTCTCTATCACATCGCCCAGAACCCGGCTGTCCTCACTGCGCTCAATCCGCTGCACATGGTGACGTACTTCGCCGCCCACCCGCTGTTCTCGTTCCTCTCGCTCGGCGCCATCGTCTATGCGATCACCGGCACCGAGGCGCTCTACGCCGATATGGGCCACTTCGGGCGCGGGCCGATCACCACCGCGTGGTTGGTGATCTGCGTCCCCGCGCTGATGCTCAACTACATGGGGCAGGCCGCCATGCTGCTGGCGCACCCCGAGTATATTGATAATCCCTTCTTCCACATGGTTCCGGCCCACCTCGTCATCCCGCTGCTGATCATCGCCACACTCGCCACGATCATTGCCAGCCAGGCGGTCATCTCCGGCGCGTTTTCGGTCACCCAGCAAGCGATCCAGCTCGGCTTCCTGCCGCGCCTGCGCATCCTCCACACTTCCTCGCACGCGCGGGGGCAGATCTATATTCCCGCAATCAACTGGGCGCTGGCGGTCATGGTCGCGGTGCTTGTCATCGGCTTCCGGGCGTCTGCCGCGATGCTCCCGGCCTATGGCCTCGCCGTCGTCGGCACCATGCTGATCACCACGCTCATGCAATATGTCGTCGTCTTCCGCATCTGGCGCGGGCCGAAGTGGCGCGGCGTGCTTGGCTTCGTCACCTTTGTCACCATTGATGCAGCCCTGCTCG
>NKIM01000084.1 GCA_002255955.1 Burkholderiales bacterium PBB2
GTTGGCCGGCCAGAAGCCCACCACGCCGTTGGCCTGCAGCCAGCGGCCGTCGATGGCCCGCTGCAGCAAGCGCTTGCCGTCGGAAAACACCCGCACGGCCTCGGCGCCCACCACCTCGTCCTTCAGGATCTCGGGGAATTTGCCGGCCAGGTCCCAGGTCTGGAAGAACGGCGCCCAGTCGATGGCGCTGGCCAGGTCGGCCAGGTCGTAGTTCTTGAACACGCGCCGGCCGATGAACTTCGGCTTGGGCGGGGTGTAGGCCGACCAGTCGATGACCGTCTTGTTGGCGCGGGCGACGGCCAGCGTCACCAGCGGCGTGGCCTTCTTGCTGGCGTGCAGCGCGCGCACCTTGTCGTAGTCGGCATTCAGCTCGGCGATGTACCTGCCGGCGCGCTCGTCGCTGAGCAGATCGCTGCACACGCCCACGCTGCGGCTGGCATCGGGCACGTAGACCACCGGGCCTTCGTAGTGCGGCGCAATCTTCACGGCCGTGTGCACGCGGCTGCAGGTGGCGCCGCCGATCAGCAGCGGGATCTTCTTGATGCGGAAGAACTCGTCGCGCTGCATCTCGGCGGCCACGTGCTGCATCTCCTCCAGGCTGGGTGTGATCAGGCCCGAGAGGCCGATGATGTCGGCGCCCTCCACCTTGGCCTTGGCCAGGATGTCCTGGCACGGGACCATCACGCCCATGTTCACGACCTCGAAGTTATTGCACTGGAGCACGACGGTGACGATGTTCTTGCCGATGTCGTGCACATCGCCCTTCACCGTGGCGATGACGATCTTGCCCTTGGGCTTCACATCGCCACCGGCGGCCTGCAGCGCGGCCTTCTCGGCCTCGATGTAGGGCAGCAGGTGGGCCACGGCCTGCTTCATCACGCGGGCGCTCTTCACCACCTGCGGCAAGAACATCTTGCCCTGGCCGAACAGGTCGCCCACCACGTTCATGCCGGCCATCAGCGGGCCTTCGATCACGTGCAGCGGCCGGCCACCGGTGGCGGCAATCGCCTGCCAGTCCTCCACGCGCTCGCGCAGGTCGGCGTCCAGGTCGTCGTACACGCCCACCATGCCGGCGTTGACGATGCCCATGTCCATGCCCGCCTGGATGGCGTGGTACAGGAACACGGTGTGGATGGCCTCGCGCACCGGCTCGTTGCCGCGGAAGCTGAAGCTCACGTTGGACACACCGCCCGACACCTTGGCGCCCGGCAGGTTGGCCTTGATCCAGCGCGTGGCGTTGATGAAATCCACCGCGTAGTTGGCGTGCTCCTCGATGCCGGTGGCGATGGCAAAGATGTTGGGGTCGAAGATGATGTCCTCGGCCGGGAAGCCCACCTCGTCCACCAGGATGGTGTAGGCCCGCGCGCAGATCTCGGTCTTGCGGGCAAAGGTGTCGGCCTGGCCCTGCTCGTCGAAGGCCATCACCACGGTGGCCGCGCCGTAGCGCCGCAGCAGCGTGGCCTGGCGCT
>NKIM01000006.1:0-28045 GCA_002255955.1 Burkholderiales bacterium PBB2
ATCTGGGTGGTCGAGACCCGGATGGCGGGCTGTTCGGCCGGGGCTTCCAGCACGGCATTGAGGTCGGAGCCGAGGCCGCGGTTGGGCCAGGCGCCGCTGGGGCTGCCCACATGCATCTGGTAGGGGCCCTGCCCCGTCTGGCGGAAGATCAGCAGCTCTTTGGACACATCGCAGCCGCCGCTGCGTTCGCTGACCGGCAGCTGCCGCACGGTGCCCGGCTTGGCGTAGCTCAAACCATAGCCCGGCTTGAACAAGGGCTGGCTCTTGGCGCTGACGCAAGGCGCCGAGGGCCAGGCAAAAGGCAGCTTGGCGCGGAAATCATGGGCCACCTGGCCGGCCGAGTTCTTGAACAGCAGATCGGCCACGCCCGCGCCCTCGCTGCCCGGCAACCAGGCGGCGACGAAGGCATCGGACAGGTTCAGCAAATCATTGGCGTAGACCGTGCGGCCGCTCAGGAAGACGCTGATCACCGGCACACCGCGGCCGCTGACGGCGCGCAGCACCGCCAGGTCCTCCGGGTAGCGCCGGCTGTGCTGCAGGGTGCTGGAGGGCGAGATGTCGCCCACGCCCTCGGCGTAGGGCGTCTCGCCGATGACGGCGATCACGGCATCGAACTGGCTCGGGTCCACGCCGCGGCCATCGGCACTGAAGCTCAGCGTGGCGGCACCGGCCATTTCACGAATGCCGGACAAGATGGACTGCGAGGCCGGGAAATCGGCGTTCTGCGTGTCCGTGCCCTGCCAGGTCATGCTCCAGCCGCCGGCCTGGTTGGCCAGGTTGTCGGCGCTCTTGCCCACCACCAGGATGCGCTTGCCCTGGGCCAGCGGCAGCGCGCCGCGCTCGTTCTTCAGCAGCACCAGGGTTTGGCGCACCGCACGGCGGGCCAAGTCTCGGGCCAGCAAAGCCTCCGGCTTGCCGGCCACGGCGCTCTGGCGCGGCGAGGTTTCAAACAGGCCGGCGCGCAGCTTGACGCGCAGGATGCGCGTCACGGCATCGTCGATGCGCGACATCGGGATCTCGCCGCGCTCGACCTGGGCGATGGTGTTCTGGATGAAGGCGCGCCAGTCCTCGGGCACCATCACCATGTCGATGCCGGCCTTGATGGCCTGCGGGCAGCTGCTGTCGCGGCAACCGGGCACTTGGCTGATGCCGTTCCAGTCGGACACGACCAGGCCGTCAAAACCCATCTTCTCTTTCAAGGCCACGGTCAGCAACTCATGGCTGCCGTGCATCTTGCCGTAGTCCTTGCTGGCTGGCTTGGCGCCCACATCGGTCCAGCTGTGGAAGGAGGCCATGACTGTTTGCACGCCGGTGGCCAGGGTGGCGTAGTAGCCCTGGCCGTGCACATTGATCATTTGCGCGCGGCTGACCAGGCTGTGGCCCTGGTCGCGGCCGAACTCGGTGCTGCCGTCACCGATGAAATGCTTGGCGGTGGCGACGACCCGGCTGCTGTCGCCGAGCTGGCCTTGCAGGCCGCGCACCGAAGCGGCCCCCAGGCGCGCCACCACCATCGGGTCCGCGGAAAAGCTCTCGTAGGTGCGCCCCCAACGCGCATCCTGGGCCACTGCCAGGGTGGGCGCGAACACCCACTGGATGCCGGTGGCGCGCACCGCGCGGGCCGTGGCCGCGCCAATCTCTTCCACCAGGGCCGCATCACCCGCGGCACCGAGGCCGATGTTGTGCGGGAACAAGGTGGCGCCACGCACATTGCCATGGCCGTGCACAGCATCCGTGCCCCAGATGATGGGGATGGGGGTGCGTGCGCCGCTGGACATCAAGGCCTCGTGGTAGGCCTGGGACAGGGCCACCCATTCGGCGACCGACGCCTCGCGCTTGTTGCCCGGCCAGGCACCGCCGCCATTGAGCACCGAACCGATGTGATAACGCCCCGCTTCCTCGGGCGTGATGTACTTGATCTCGGGCTGGGTCATCTGCCCGACCTTCTCGGCCAGGCTCATGCCGGCGACGATGGCCTGAATGCGCGCCTCCATGGCTGGATCGCGCTGCACCGCGCTCTTCACAGCCGGCCAATCTTTCAAAGCGGGCGCTGCAGGCACAGCGCTTGCGCCCAGCACCAAGCCCGCCGCAAGGGCCAAGCCAGCGAGGCGAGCGACGAACACAGGAGGCGAGCGGTGTTTCAGGATCATGGCGGACTCGGTTTTCAAGACGAACGGGAACATCAAGGACCAGCGGATCAGGCCGAAGTGGCATGAACGCCACGCAGCTTCGAACCCGATGAGGATCTTGCCGCCCCAAGAAGCGGCAAGACCCTCAGACAAGCCTCAGTGGACAGCGGGCGGCTCTTGTGAGGCAAAGCGGCTGGAGCCACCCGCAGACACTCAGAACTTGTAGCTCGCGCCCAGCAGGATCTGACGGCCGTAGGTGGTGTAACGCTCGGGCATCAGGTTGTCGGGGTTCTTGGCATTGCCGACGCTGACGCTGGTGCGATAGGGCTCGTCGGTCAGGTTGTTGACCTGCAGCAGCAGACCCAAGCCCTTGAAGCTGCCGGTCTCGAAGCTGTAGCCGACCTGCATATCGGTCACGCGTTCCGAGTTGATATTGCTGATCGCCTCCGAGTAGAAGATCCCGCGCGTCTTGGCGCTGTAGTCCGAGCGGAAACGCTGGCTGACCCGGAACGAGAAACCATGCTTCTCGTAATAGCCGGTCAGGCTGCGCACCACGCCGGAGAGGCCGTCGATGCCGTTCTTGAAGCCGTCGTCGTTCAGATTGCTGCGCGTCTTCGAGTAGCTGGCCACCACGCCGAAGCCATCGAGCATTGGGCTCAGCATGGCCGCCTCCAGCGAAGCCGCCACCTCATAGCCCGCCACCATGCCGCCATTGCCGTTCTGCAAGGTGGTCAGGTTGCCGATATTGCTGATCGGCACGACCGGCGGCTTGCCGGTGTTGGGGAAGCCGGTGAAGTCGTACTGCACCGTGCCCGAGCCGATGAAGTTCAGCAAGTGCTTGTGGAAGATGGCATAGGACAGATAGCTGCGCTTGCCGATGTACTTCTCGAAAGCCAGGTCCACCGAATCGGCCAGCCAGGGTTTGAGGGTCGGGTTGCCGCCGCTGCCGTTCCAGGTCTTGGTGGTCGCGTCCACGCCCACGCCGGTGAAGCCGGCACGCATGTCATTCATGCGCGGGCGTGCGTTGGAGCGCGCCAGACCGAAACGCACGATGGTGTTCGAGGGCAGCTCCGACACCAGGTTCAGGCTGGGCAGCCACTGGCCGTAGCGGGTGCCACCGGTGATGGGCACGGCTTTGCTGCCGTCCCAGACGAAGCCGCTGGACTCCTGCTGGGTGCGCACATACTGCACGCCCAGATTGCCGCGCAGCGGGTGGCCAAACAGGCTGGTGTCGATATTGCCCTGGACATAGGCGGTGTTGACCTTTTCGGACACGCCGTAGTGGCGGGCAAAGGTCTGATCGGCGCCCACCTCGGTCTGGTTGTAGAGCGCATCCTTCACGCCCATCACGTCGTAGGACAGGATGGCCGGAATGCCACCAAAAGCCAGCGAGCTGTTGCCCAGCAGGAAGTTGGACGGCACCAGCACGGGCGCGCGGTCGTTCTTCAGGTTGAGTTGGTACTCGACCATGTCGACATCCTTGCTGCGCTCGTTCAGGTTCAGGCCCAGCTCGACGCTGCTGAAGAAACCCGTCAGGTCGCGCTTGGCCGAGAGGCGCAGGGCCTTGATCTCGTCCTTGGACATCGGATAGTTGCTGCGGCCATCCCGGCCCCAGCCGCCCGGGTCGCTGAGCAGCAGCTTGTTCGGATCGGCGTAGTTGAACTGGGTGGTGACCTGCGAGATGCCACTGCCGGTCTGCACATCAATGCCCACCGAGGTGGTGCCGGGTGCGCCAGCACTCAGCTCCATGAACTGTTCCTGGCGCTTGGCGCGCGAGTAGCTGAGATCGGCCACGGCCACCCAGTTGTCGCCCAGCTTCCACTTGTTGTTCCAGCCAAGGGCGGCGATGTCGTCGTCGCGGGTGTTGTACTGGCTCAGGTGCACCGGCTTCAGATTGCCGATGGTGGCCTGGGTGACGAACTGGTCGCCATTGACCTCGCCGACCTTGACGTTGGAATACACCGGCTCGGTGGCCGCCGTCCAGGTGGCGCCGAGGTTGGACATCAGGCCGCGGTAATTGCGCTTCTGCTCGAACTTGCTGTAGTACAGGTCCAGCACGCTGTGGAAGCGGTCGTTGGGCTTGTACTCGAGCGCGGCCATCAGACCGTTGCGCACCTGCTTGGAGGCGGTGACGGTGTCTTCAAAGCCGTTGAGCGTAGCCACACCCTTGGGCACGCCCGGCACCTGGTCACCCCAGGGGCCGGTGTCGGCCCACCACCAGGACTTGTAGTGCGTTTCCTGCCCCGGCGAATCGAGGTGGGCGAAGCCCACGGCCAGGCCGATGGTGCGGTCGGCAAACTGGTCGATGTAGGACGCGCTCAGGCGGTTGCCATTGGCGCCTGGGCCGGGCGTGACCTGGCCATTGGAGTTGTGCTCGGCGCGGCCGCTGAGCACGAGCTGGCGGCTGCCGAAGTTGAGCGGGCGCACCGTCTGCATGTCGATGGTGCCGGCCAGGCCCTGGCCGACTAGGCTGGCGTCGGGCGTCTTGTAGACCTTGACGGCGCTCAGCAGCTCGGACGGGAACTGGTCGAACTCGACACCGCGGTTGTCGCTGGTGCTGACCATCTCACGGCCGTTGAGCAAGGTGCCGGCGTAGTTGCCCGCCAAACCACGCACCTGGATGCCTTGAGCGCGACCATCGACGCGCTGGGCGGTCAGGCCCGGCAGGCGCGAGAGCGAGTCGGCGATGCTGACATCGGGCAGCTTGCCGATGTCTTCGGCCGAGATGACCTCGACGATGGAATCCGCATTGCGCTTGGAGGCCACCGAGGCCTCGATGCCGCGGCGGATGCCACTGACCACCACCGCTTCCAGCTGCTGGCGGCCATCGGCCGTGGGCTGGGCTTGGGCGGGCGCCGAGGCCGGAGCGGCCGGCGGGGCCACCTGAGCCTGAGCCGCCTGAGCGGCGAACAGCAGGCTGGCGCAGGCTGCGGCGACGGGACGAATCTGCCAAGCGGCACCGGGCCGGCACGCTGAGCTGAACTGCGGGGAATTCTTCATGTCGGTTTGTCTCCTGGGAAGACCTTGAGCAAGGCGTCAGCTGCAGCGATCGGACATTACACTGCCCTGTTATGAATCGCTGAAACTCAAACGAATTCTTAACGAAGTTAATGTTTCATTAATTCAGTATTAACCCGCGGATGGATGAAATCCGCACAGGCTGCCACCATGAACCTTCTGCTTGCCGAAGACGATGCCATCCTGGCCGATGCCCTGACCGTGCAACTGCGGCGCAGCGGCTTCGAGGTCGAACACGCGCCCAACGGCGCCGTGGCCGAGTACCTCTTGCTCAAAAACCCGTTTGACATCGCCATCCTCGACCTGGGCCTGCCCATGGTCGACGGCCTGACCGTGCTCAAGCGCCTGCGCGCGGCGCGCCGCGGCCTGCCCGTGCTGGTGCTGACCGCGCTGGACAGCCTGGACGACCGGGTCTCGGGCCTGAACGCCGGCGCCGACGATTACCTGACCAAGCCCTTTGATTTCCCGGAACTGCAGGCCCGACTCCACGCCCTGCTGCGCCGCGGCCGGCCGGTGGCGGCCGCAGGGCAAGACCTGGCGCAGCTGAGCTTTGACCGCGCTGCCCGGCGCGCCAGCGTGCAAGGCGAGGCCCTGGAGCTGAGCCCGCGCGAATGGCTGCTGCTGGACCTGCTGCTGCAGGAGCGCGACCGCGTGGTCACCAAGGAGCAGATCGTGGCCGCCTGGGCGCAAGACCGGGGCGAAAACGGCGGCGGCAATTCCGTCGAGGTCTACATCCACCGCTTACGTCGCAAGCTGGAGGGCTCGGGACTGCAAATCCGCACCGTGCGGGGTCTCGGTTATTTGCTGGAGGCCGACAGCAGTGCCGGCGGTGTGCCCGCCTCGCCATGAGCACCAGCGCGCGCTCCCTGCACCGGCAGCTCTTTGTCTGGCTGCTGATGCCGCAGGTGGTGCTGTGGCTGGCGGCGGCCTTGTTCACCTACAAGCTGGCCGAGCATTACGCCAACGCCACCATCGACGCCAGCCTGTCACAGACCTCGCGCACGCTGGCGCGCCAGGTCAAGCCCCTGGACAACGGCCTGTTCATCGACTTCCCGCGCGCGGCGCGAGACATTCTGGAGGCCGATCCCAGCGACCGCGTGTTCTACACCGTCAGCATGCCGCCAGGTCAGTTCATCCTCGGCAACCGCAATCTGCCGCCCCTGCCCCGCGGCGCCAAGCCGGTCTACGGCGAGCCGTTTTTTTACAACGGCAAGCTGTCGGCGAACGATGCGACCGCGACGCTCGATCCCGCCGCCAGCGACTCCAGCCAAGCGAACGCCAGCAGCGAGCCGCAGCGCCTGCGCGTGGCCGCCCTGCTGCTGCGCTACGGCACGCCCGATTCACCGGGCCAAAGCATGCTGGTGCAAGTGGCCCGCTCCAGCACCAACCGCGAGCTGCTGGCCCGGCAAATCCTGCTCGACACCGTGCTGCCCCTGTCCGCCCTGATGGCCTTGATGACCATGATCGTCTGGGCCGGCGTGCGCACCGGGCTGCGGCCGCTGGCCGTGCTGCAAAGCCAGGTCGAGGGCCGGGCTGCCAATGACCTGACGCCAATCAAGATCACCGATGCGCCGCCCGAGGTGCGCTCCCTGGCCCTGGCCATGAACAGCCTGCTGGTCGAGGTCAACCACAATGTGGTGGCGCAAAAGCGCTTCATCAGCGACGCCGCCCACCAGCTGCGCACCCCGCTGGCCGGCCTCAAGAGCCAGACCGAACTGGCCCTGCTGGACGCCCAGGACCCCGCCCTGAAGGCCCGCCTGCAGCTGGTGCACAGCAGTGCCACGCGCAGCGCCCATCTGGTCAACCAGCTGCTGAGCCTGGCGCGGGCCGAGCCCGAATCGGCCAGCCAGCAGGCGCGCAGCACGCTGGATCTGCGCCAGCTGGCGCGCGAGCTGACCACGGAGATGGTGCCGCGTGCGCTCGCTGCCGGCATCGACCTCGGCTTCGAGGCGGCCGAGTCCTGCAGCCGCTGCCCGGTGCGCGGTTTCGAGTCGCTCTTGCGCGAGGCCCTGTTCAATCTGATCGACAACGCCATCCGCTATGCCGGCCGCGGCGCCAGCGTCACCGTGCGGGTGGAGCTCAGCGACGGCCAGGCCATCGTCGAGGTTGAAGACAACGGCCCCGGCCTGCCCGAGAGCGAATGCGAGCATGTGTTCGAGCGCTTTGTGCGCGCCACGCACGATGGCACCGGCTGCGGCCTGGGCCTGGCCATCGTGCGTGAAATCGTCGAGCGCCATGCTGGCCGCGTGTGCTTGCGGCCAGTGCAGGCGCAAGCCCCCTTCGGCGCCTTGGTGCGTGTCACCCTGCCGGCAGCGATTCAGGGATAGCCCGCTGACGCAGCGCCCGGTTTGCAGGCAAGCTGTTAATGTGATGTTAATAATAATGAATGGAGACCGGGGCTTGTTGGCGCCATGCCGCAGCACCCGCCCGCCCATGGGAACCCGCCGATGAGACCGACAGCCGGACGTGTGCGAGGCCAGGGGACCACGCAGAGGCTGCTGAGCAGCCTGCTGCTGTCCATGGCGGCGGCGTGGCCCTGCGCCCACGCCGGTGACATCGAGGTGCTGCACTGGTGGACCAGCGGCGGCGAGGCGCGAGCGGCCCAGGCGCTGAAGGCCAGCATGCAGGCCAAGGGCCACAGCTGGAAGGACTTTGCCGTCGCCGGCAGCGGCGGCGACTCGGCCATCACCGTGCTGCGCTCGCGCGTGGTGTCGGGCAATGCGCCGGCCGCCGCCCAGATCAAGGGCCCATCGCTGCAAGCCTGGGCCCGCGAAGGTGTGCTGACCAGCATCAACGAAGTGGCGCGGGCGGAGCGCTGGGACGAGCTGCTGCCCCAGGTGGTCAGCGATCAAATGAAGTACCGAGGCGACTACATCGCCGTGCCGGTCAATGTGCACCGCGTCAACTGGCTTTGGGTCAACCCGGCGGTGTTCGCCCGTGCCGGAGCCAAGGTGCCAAGCAGCTGGGACGAGTTCTTTGCCGCCGCCGAGACCCTGAAGAAAGCCGGCGTGATCGCCCTGGCCCATGGCGGGCAGAGCTGGCAAGACCTGAGCCTGCTGGAGACCGTGACCCTGGGCGTGGGCGGCGCCGAGTTCTACCGCCAGGCCTTTGTGCTGCGCGAGGCCAGCGCGCTGAACAGTCCGACCATGGACAAGGTGCTCAGCACCTACAAACGCATCAAGCCCTTCACCGACCGCAATGCCCCGGGGAGGGATTGGAACCTGGCCACAGCCATGGTGATCAAGGGCGAGGCGGCCATGCAGCTGATGGGCGACTGGGCCAAGGGCGAGTTCCTGGCCGCCGGCAGCCAGCCAGGCAAAGGCTTCATCTGCACCCCGGCGCCCGGCACGGCCAAGAGCTTCATCTATGTGGTGGACTCCTTCGCCATGTTCAAGCTCAAGAACCCGGCCAACAGCGCGGCGCAGAAAGACCTGGCCAGCGCCGTCATGTCGCCCGAGTTCCAGGAGGCCTTCAATCTCAGCAAGGGCAGCATCCCGGTGCGTTTGGGCATGAAGATGGATCGCTTCGACGACTGCGCCAAGGCCTCGGCCCAGGAGTTCAGCACCGCGGCCAAGCAAGCTTCGCTGCTGCCCTCGATCGCCAACGGCATGGCCGCGCCCTCGGCCGTCGAATGGGCACTCAAAGACGCGGTCAGCCAGTTCTGGAACAGCGACAGGATGAGCACGGCCGAGGCGATGAAGCGCATGGTGGAAGCGACCCGAGCCCGGTGAGCCCGGCGCCGAGCCGGATCGCGCAGACGGCGGCTGTGTTCAGGGCGGCGGGTCAGAGGCTGGTGGCGATGCCGAGGCGGGCGGCGCCGCCGAAGCCGGAGGTTCAGGCCAGGCGATGCGCCTGATTTGCCCGCCGCCGCCCACGGTGCCCGAGACCGAACCCTCATGCCGAGCCAAGGCCCGGCAGGCGTTTCGGTCCGCGGGCGGCACCCGTTCGCAGCGGCGCAGCGCATTGGCCTGCAAGGCGGCCGGCGATTCGCCGTTGTCCAGCTCGCCCCGACGCGCCGACGCTCGCGCGGCCAGCCATTCCTTCAGGCAGGCCCCCGGTTCCTGAGCGCTGGCGCCGGCCAGGCAGGCGGCGCGGGCCTGTTGCAGGTTCTGGGTCTCCCGGGCCGGCACCGGTGTGGCTTGAGGCGGCGCCGCGACGCCGACTTGGCTGCTGCAGCAGAGCAAGGGCAGCAACATCAGCCATTGCCACGCGGCCTTCGACCACATCTTCAACCAGAGAGTAGGCATGCGCATGCTCCTGCAGCGAGCAGCCGGCTTGGCCGCGGGCCTACAGTGCAGCGCGCGCAAACCGCCGTCTGTGGGCCAGCCCACTCAAGCGCCCGTTGACTGCTGGGGGGCCTGCTGCCTTGAACACTCAGCGTCTGAGAGAGCCCGGCTCTGCTTGTGACGAGTCCGCCAAAGGCAGGCTCAGCCGCACAGCAAAGCCAGGCCTGCCTGAACCCTCACCCGCGGCGGGATCATCGAGACTCAAGCTCCCTCCATGGGCTTGCGCCACCAGATGCGCCAGGCGCAAGCCCAGGCCCACCGCGCTGTCGTCACCCGGTCGATCGAGGCTGGCCTGCAGCTCGGCCCGGCGCTCGGCGCTGACGCCGGGGCCATCGTCGCGCAAGCAGATGCTGGCCTCGCCATTTCGCGCCTCCAGGCTCAGCGTGGCCTGGTGTGCGCCGTGGCGCAGCGAGTTGTCGAGCAGATTGGCCAGCGCGGCGCTGAGCAGATTCGGGTCGGCACGCACCCAGGCCGTGCGCTCGTGTCCGGCGGCCTGCACCGGATCGGTCGACAGGCCCTCGACCTTCAGCTCCAGCTGATCCAGAGGCAGACGCAGGGCCAGATCGGCGAGCTCGGCCCGGCTCAGGTCCTGCAAATCCAGCTCCAAGCCGCTGCGGAACATCAGCAGCAGGGACGAGACCACGCGCTTGAGCCGCTCGACGGCGGCGCGTGCACGCAGGATACGAGGCCGCGCGCCCTCACCCACCTCGCGCTGGGCCAGGGCCAGCTGGGCATCCATGCCAGCCAAGGGCGTGCGCAAGGCATGGGCGGCATGGGCGGCAAACGCCTGCTCATGCCGCACCCGCAGGGCCAACCGTTCGCCGAGATCGTGGATGGCGCTGCGCACCGGCAACAGCTCGGCGCGGGTGGCGGGCGGCAAGGCCGTCTCTGCGCGCATGGGGTCGTAATCCTGGATCTGCGCCCCCAGGGCGGCCAAGGGCTGCAGGGTGGCCCGCAGCCGCCGGCTCAGCAGCAAGGCCCAGAAGGCGCTGATGCCCAAGGCCGCCGCCAGCAGCGCCGCGATGGCACCGTAGCGCGACTCCAGGCGCTCGGCCCGGGTTTGAGCCACCAGCAAGGTGGAGCGGCCATCCGGCAGAGGCAAGGCGTACAGGCGCCAGCCGCCGGGCGCATGGGCCAGGCCGCGCCGCGGCGGCGTCAGCAAGGCCACCGGCGGCGCCGAATGGGAGCGGCGCAGCAGCTCGCCCGTGTGCGTGTCCAGCAGCTGCCAGACCAGATGTTCCTTGTGCGGCGGCGCGGGCAAGACCTGACCCTCCACTTCGTCCCGCCCTTCGCCAGGCAAGCTGGATGCCCGTTGCGAAAGCACCCCGAAGATCAGCTCGGCCGACTCGCGCAAGGCCTCATCCATCAGCTCCTCGGCCTCGTGGCGCAGCACCAGCACCACACTCAGCAACACGGTCAGCAGCCAGGCGGCGCTGATCAGCCAAAGGCTGCGTGAAAGCTCGACCCGCAAGCTCGGCAGCGTGCGGCTCATGCGCTGACCCGGTAGCCGAGACCACGCACCGTCTCGATCAAGCTGCGCCCCAGCTTGCGCCGCAAATTGAAGACATGGACTTCCAGCACATTGCTGGCCGCCTCGCCCTCGAAGCCCTGGGTCAAGGCCTCCAGATCGGACTTCGACACCACCCGGCCCGCGCGGGCCACCAAGGCTTCCAGCAACGTCCACTCGCGCGCCGTCAGATCCACGCGCTGGCTGTGCCGGTAGACGCATTTGGCCGCCAGATCCATCTCCACCTCCTCGTTCAAGCGCCGGCGCTGGGCGCCTTGGGACAGCGCCCGGCGCTGCAGGGCGCGGATGCGGGCCGCCAGTTCCTCCGGCTGGAAGGGCTTGACCAGATAGTCGTCGGCGCCGCTGTCCAGGCCCTGGATCCGGTCGCTCAAGCGGTCTTTGGCGGTGAGCACGATGATGGGCAGGCCCAGGCCCCGCGTGCGCAGCTGGCGGATCCAATCCACGCCCGAGCCATCGGGCAGCTGCCAGTCCACCAGCAGCAAGTCATAGGGTTCGCTGAGCACGAGCTGCGCGTCGCGCAGGCATTGGAACCAGTCCACCACATGGCCCTCCAGGCGCAGGAACTCGCTCAAGCCCTCGCCCAGGGTGTCGTCATCTTCGAGCAGCATCAGACGCATGCGGCCTACCTCCTGGTGCAACGGTAGCACCCTGCGGGTTGACGGTGCTTCAGGCCAGCTTCAGCTTTCTCCAGCTTCCGGCAGGTGGATCATGCCGGTGTGGAAGTTGTACTCAAACACCTCGCCGTAACGCGCCCATTCCACAGCCACCTTGAGCACGCGCTCGGCCTCGTGAGTCTCCATGCTTTCGCGCAGCAGCTTCAGAAAGGGCTCCTGGCGCAGCTGGCCCTGGGGCTCCTGCTCCAGGCTGTGGCGGATGAAGGCGGCGATGGGCACATGGGCCAGCAGCTGCTGACCGAAGATCTCGCGCCGGAACTCATGGTCGCCATCGACATAGTTCTGGCCCAGG
The DNA here is from genome assembly GCA_002255955.1 of Burkholderiales bacterium PBB2. Taxonomy (GTDB): domain Bacteria; phylum Pseudomonadota; class Gammaproteobacteria; order Burkholderiales; family Burkholderiaceae_C; genus Paucibacter_A. The sequence goes on from NKIM01000006.1 coordinate 11,925, forward strand.
GGCGTGATCAAGAGGTCGCCACGCTCCAGCTGCGCCAGGCCCAGGCGATTCAGGGCGTCGGCCAGCGGCAGCAAGGCCTCGTCGACCAGCTCGCTCTCCTCGGCCAGCTGCGGCAGATCGGCGCGGCCGGCGAAGCGCTCGTCGGCCAGCAGCTCGAGCAGGCTTTCCATATGGCCAACATCCGCGGCCGGCAGGCGGTCGGACAGATGCGGGCGCATTGGCTCGGTGCTACCACTGGGCTTGGCACCGGCGGTCATCAGGCCGTAGACCTCATCGATCAGCAGACGCACCTCGGGGCTGTCCGGGTGGCGCGGGCGCGGCAGGCTGATCGGCAGCTCGGCGCGCACCCGGCCCGGGTTGCTGGAAAAAATCAGCACCCGGTCGGCCATCATCACAGCCTCCTCGATGTTGTGCGAGACCACCAGCATGGCTTGGGTCGGCATCTGGCCGCCTTGCCAGAGTTCCAGGATCTCGTTGCGCAGGCGCTCGCCGGTCAGCACATCCAGGGCGGAGAAGGCCTCGTCCATCAACAGAACCGCCGGCTCGGTGACCAGGGCGCGGGCGAGACCCACCCGCTGGCGCATGCCGCCCGAGAGTTCGCGCGGCAAGGCGCCCTCGAAACCCGCCAGGCCGATCAGGGCAATGGCGGCCTCGGCACGCCGCGCGCGCTCGTCCGCGGCCACGCCACGCGCCTCCAGGCCTAACTCGACATTCTGTTGCACCGTCAACCAGGGAAACAGGGCAAAGGACTGAAACACCATGGCGATGCCCTGCGCCGGGCCGAACAGGGGCAGGCCGCGGTAGTGCACCTCGCCCGCATCGGCCGGGATCAGGCCGGCCATGATGCGCAGCAGGGTCGACTTGCCCGAGCCCGACTGGCCCAGCAGGGCGACGATCTCGCCCGCTTCCAAGCGAAAGTCCACCTGGTCCAGCACCGTGCGGGCGCTGCCATCGGCCGATTGAAAATGCTTGGCCACCTGCTTCAGTTCGATCAAGGGGTTCATGGCAGGATCGGTTTCACACCGTTTCATGGATTTGAAGTTTCAGACATTCAAGCGGCGCGGCCACTCAGGCATGCATGCCTTGCTCGGCAATCCGGTAGAGCCGGCGCCAGACCCAGCGGTTCAGGGCCATCACAAACACGCACATCACGCCGATGCCCAGGGCGATGCGGGGAAAGTCGCCGATGGCCGTCATGTGCTGGATGTAGCTGCCCAGGCCCTGGGCCTGCAAGGTGGTGTCGCCCCAGCTGACGTACTCGGCCACGATGCTGGCGTTCCAGGAGCCACCGCTGGCGGTGATGGCGCCTGTGACGAAGCTGGGGAAGATGGCTGGCAGCAAGAAGCGCCGCCACAACATCCAGCCGCGCAGGCCCAGATTGCGTGCCGCATCGCGCAGCTCGGTCGGAATGGTGGAGGCCCCGGCGACCACATTGAAAAGCAGGTACCACTGCGTGCCCAGGATGATCAGGGGCGAGAGCCAGATGTCGGGGTTGAGCTGCCAGTGCACGATCAGCATCACCGCCACCGGGAAGACCAGATTGGACGGGAAGGCCGCCAGAAACTGCGCCAGCGCCTGCACCCGCCCGGCAATGCGCGGGTTGAGGCCGATCCACACGCCCAACGGCACCCAGATCAGCGAGGCCACCGCGATCAGCAGCAGCACGCGCAGCAAGGTGTAGCTGCCCAGCACGAAGACATGGCCCACCTCCCGCCAACCCACCTCGCTGTGGATGAAGCTGACCAAGCGCCACACCGCCAGCAACACGGCCGCGGCCAGCACCGCATCGATGACACGGCCCCACAGCGGATGGGGCTGCGGCGCGCGGGCGCGGATCGAACTGCCGTCGTAGCGGCGCCGGGTCCAGGCAAAGCTGCGCCCCAGGGCCAAGCCCGGCAAGCGACCAACCCGGCGCAGCAGATCGGTCCGGCGCAGCCAGGTCAGCAGCCAGGAGCTGGGCGCGGCTTCACGGCTGCCTTCTTCAAAGCGGAACTTGTCGGCCCAGGCCAGCAAGGGCCGAAAGAAGAGCTGGTCATAGAGCAAGATGCCGATCAACATGCCCAGGATGGCCCAGCCGATGGCGGCAAGGTCCTTGGCATCGATGGCCATGGCGATGTAGGAGCCCATGCCGGGCAGCTTGATGTCCTGGTTGGCCACCGAGATGGCTTCCGAAGCCACCACGAAAAACCAGCCGCCCGACATGCTCATCATCATGTTCCACAGCAGTGCTGGCATGGCGTAGGGCAGCTCCAGCCGCCAGAAGCGCTGCCAGGCCGAGAGCTGGAAGATGCGCGCCGCCTCTTGCAGCTCAGCCGGTACGGTGCGCAGCGACTGGTAGAGGCTGAAGGCCATATTCCAGGCCTGCGAGGTGAAGATGGCAAAGATGGCCGCGCACTCCACGCCCAGCAGGCTGCCCGGAAACAAGGCGATGAAGCCGGTCACCGTGATGGACAGAAAGCCCAGGATGGGTATGGATTGCAGGATGTCCAGCAGCGGCACAAGGATTTTTTCCGCCGTGCGGAACTTGGCCGCCAGGGCCGCAAACACGCAGGCAAACAGCACCGAAAAGCCCAGGGCCACAAACATGCGCAGCGTGGTTCGAAGCAGGTAGTAAGGTAGCGCGGCCGGGTCCAGGCTGATCGGCAGGCTCTCACCCAGATGGAAGGGCTGCACCATCTGGCTGGCAGCGAGGGCCAGCAGGCTCAGCAGGGCCAGCACCAAGGGCAGCAAGGCCCAGTCCCAGCGATTGCCGGCGGCCTGATCCACCACCAGGCGAGGGAAGAAACGGGTGTCGCTCATGGCAGAGTCGGTGGGCGGGGCCGGGATGGCGCGGTGCAGGCGCCCGGCTGTGAGGGCGTGCGTCGCAGGGCGCGGCGGAGGCTGACTCGGGCAATGCGGGTCAGCCGGGCAGTGTAGGCCGCGACGAGGGCGGTGCCTGCTTCGATGGCCAGGGTGCGCGGCCTGCGCCCAGATGGCGCAGCAAACGCTGCTGCAAAGGGCAATTGCCCATGGCTGGGCGGTGCAGCAGTCGCTATCCTCGCCCGGCACTTCACCCAAGTCCACCATGAGCACAACCACTGCCACACGTTTGTCCCTGAGCCCCGCCACCGCGGGCAAGACCTGCCCCTCCGCCCTGCGCGCCTGCGCCCTGGCCGCCGCCCTGTTGGGCGCTGTGCAGAGCGGCGTCGCCCAAACCGCCCCGGCCGCCGAGAAAGTTGCCGATAAAGCGGCCGACAAGAAAACCTGGAACGTCAACCAGCCGCCCGGCAGCGGCCGCCAGGTGCAGATCGACACCCGCAGCGGCACCTGGATGAGCGTGGACGTCAGCCCCGACGGCAAGCAGCTGGTCTTCGACCTGCTCGGTGACCTCTACCTGCTGCCCATCGCGGGCGGCGAGGCCAAGCCCCTGACCCATTCCATCGCCTGGGAGCAGCAAGCGCGCTTCTCGCCCGATGGCCGCCAGATCGCCTTCCAGAGCGACGCCGGCGGCGGCGACAACATCTGGGTCATGAATGCCGACGGCAGCGGCGCGCGCGCCGTGACCAAGGAAGACTACCGCCTGCTCAACAACCCGGTCTGGCACCCCAACGGCAAGTACATCGCCGCGCGCAAGCACTACACCGGCACCCGCTCGGCCGGCTCGGGCGAGATCTGGCTCTTCCATGTGGACGGCGCCGCGGCCGGCAACAAGGGCGTGCAGCTGAACGAGAAGCCCAACTGGCAGAAAGATCTGGGCGAGCCCGCACTCTCGCCCGACGGCAAATACCTCTACTACTCGCAAGACACCACGCCGGGCCGCAGCTTCGAATACAACAAGAATTCCAACGGCGAGATCTTCAAGATCTTCCGCCAAGACCTCAGCGACGGCACGGTCGAGGCCTTTGTGCAAGGCGCCGGCGGCGCGATCCGCCCTACCCCCTCGCCCGATGGCAAGTACCTGGCCTTTGTGCGCCGCGTGCGCAACCAAAGCACTCTCTTCCTCAAGGACCTGAGCAGCGGCCGCGAGTTCGCCGCCTGGGGCCAGCTCGAGCGTGATCTGCAGGAGAGCTGGTCCATCAACGGCGTCTACCCGGCTTTCGCCTGGACGCCGGACGCCAAACAAATCGTCGTATGGGCCCAGGGCAAGCTCTGGCGTGTCGACCCCTTCAAGAGCACGGCCGCCGAGATCCCCTTCCATGTGAAGGACCAGCGCGAGGTGCGCGAGGCCTTGCGCGTGCCGCAGGAGGTGGCGCCCGATCAGTTCGCCGTCAAGCAGCTGCGCTGGGTCAACACCTCGCCCGATGGCAAGTCGGTCGTCTACTCGGCCCTGGGCCACCTCTACCTCAAGGACCTGCGCTCGGACGCTGCACCGCGCCGCCTCACGCAGCAGCAAGGCGAGGCGTTTGAGTTCTTCCCCAGCTTCTCGCGCGATGGCCGCGAGCTGGTCTATGTGAGCTGGAACGACGACAAGCTCGGCAGCGTGCGCAAGCTGGACCTGGCCAGCGGCCGCGAGACCGTGATCACCAAGGCGCCCGGCAAATACCTCTCGCCGCGTTTTTCACCCGACGGCAAGCAGATCGCCTACGTCAAAGCTAAAGGCGGCTACCTGACCACGCCCTGGCATGGCCTGGAGAACGGCGTCTACCTGGCCGCCGCCGATGGCCGCAGCGAGCCGCAGCGCATCAGCAAGGACGGTGACAGCCCGCAGTTCGGCGCCCGCAACGACGCGGTGTATGTGAGCCGCTCCAGCATGAGCAGCGAGGTCGATTCGCGCCGCTCGCTCTGGCGCATCGAGCTCAAAGACCGCAGCGAAACCGAGGTCGCACGCAGCGAGTACGTCAGCGAATACAGCCTCTCACCCGATGGCCAGTGGCTGGGCTTTGTCGAGCGCAGCCATGCCTATGTGACGCCGCTGCCGCAGGCCGGCAAGACCATCACCGTGGGGCCCAAGATGGACGCACTGCCGGTGCGCCAGCTCGATGTGGTGGCCGGCGAGGACATGCAGTGGAGCGGCGACAGCCAGCAGCTCTGGTTCAACCATGGCGACGAGCTCTTCAGCGCCCGCCTGGCCGAGGCCTTCCCGCCAGCGGCCGTGGATGCCGAAGGCAAGCCGGTGGCCATCGCCTTCAAGCCCGAGACGGTGCAGCAGGCCGGCCGCAAGATCGGTTTCAGCCAGGCCAGCGACAAGCCCGCAGGCCGCATCGCCATCAGCGGCGCCCGCATCGCCACCATGAAGGGCGATGAGGTGATCGAAGACGGCGTGATCGTGGTGCAGGGCAACCGCATTGCCGCCATCGGCCGCGCCGATCAGGTGCAGATCCCGGCCGACGCCAAGCGTCTGGACGCACGAGGCAAGACCATCATCCCCGGCCTGATCGACGCACACTGGCACGGCGGCATGGGCGAGAGCGAAATCATCCCGCAGCAAAGCTGGATCAACTACGCCTCACTGGCCTTTGGCCTCACCACCATCCATGACCCGTCCAACCGCAACGGCGACATCTTCACGCAAGCGGAAATGCAGCGTGCCGGCCTGGTGACGGGCCCGCGCATCTACTCGACCGGCTCCATCCTCTACGGCGCCAAAGGCAGCATCAATGCCCCGGTCAACAGCCTCGACGACGCGCTCAGCCACCTCAAGCGTCAGAAGGCCGCCGGTGCCATCAGCGTCAAGAGCTACCAGCAGCCGCGCCGTGAGCAACGCCAGCAGGTGATCGAGGCCGCGCGCCAGACCGGCATGATGGTGGTGCCCGAGGGCGGCTCGCTGTTCCAGCTGAATATGAGCATGATCGTCGACGGCCACACCGGCATCGAACACGCCCTGCCCGTGGCCGAGGTCTACGACGACGTCAAGCAGCTCTGGACGCAGACGCAGGTCGGTTACACGCCCACGCTCAACGTGGCCTACGGCGGCCTGGACGGTGAGCACTATTGGTACGCCCGCACGGAAGTCTGGAAACACCCGCTGCTGAGCAAGTACGTGCCGCGCGCGGTGCTGGAATCGCGCGGCGTCCGCCGCGAGACCGCACCCGAGGAGGACTTCAACGTCATCCGCGTCGCCCGCACCGCCACCGAGCTGCAGCGCGGTGGCGTCAAGGCCAATATCGGCGCCCACGGCCAGCGCGAAGGCCTGGGTGCACATTGGGAGATGTGGATGTTCGGCCTGGGCGGAATGACCTCGCTGGAAGCCATCCGCACCGCGACCGCCAACCCGGCGCATTACCTGGGCCTGGACAAGGACCTGGGCTCGCTCGAGGTGGGCAAGCTGGCGGATCTGCTCATCATCGACGGTGATGTGCTCAAAGACATCCGTCAGAGCGACCGCATCAGCCATGTGATGCAAAACGGCCGGGTCTTCGAGGTTGGCAGCATGAACGAGGTGCTGCCGCGCCAAAAGGCGCGCAAGCCCTTCTTCTTCGACGGCGCCGACGGCCGCAGCATGCCGGTCGAGGCACACAGCCATGGCCACGGTCACGGCGGCGAGGAGGACTGAAGCCCAGAGGGTAGCGAGAGGGGGTAATTCAGTTTCGTACTGAATTCTTGTTTTCGTTCACCAAAGAACTTACACTGAACTCCTCAGCGGCGCCTCTCCTGCCTGCCCAGGCCGGCGCCGCCCACCTGCCAGGAGTTCGCCATGGCCGCCCTTCCTTCGGACTTCCACAGCCAGCCGCAGCCGGGCCTGCCCGATCTGCACACCCCGGCCGCCGCCGGCGCGGCGCTGCGCACGTTTTTCCGCATGGCCCAGGCCTGGGGCCTGAGCAATGAGGAACAGCAACGCCTGCTCGGCTGCGGCCGCACCACTTTTTACGACTGGAAAGCCGGCCGCATCAAGGCCGGCCTGGACGGCGCCACGCTGGAGCGCCTGTCTCATCTGTTCAGCATCTACGCCAGCCTGCAGATCCTGCTGCCCATCCCGGAGCGGGCCGATGCCTGGATCAAGAAAGCCAACAGCGCGCCCCTGTTCGGCGGCGGCAGCGCCCTCTCGCGCATGCTGGGCGGCCAGATCGCCGATCTCTTTGTCGTGCGCCAGTACCTGGATGCGCAGCGCGGCGGCTGGGCCTGAAAGACCTGGCGTTTGAGCTCCTCCACCCTGCCCCCGTCTGCCCCTATCGCCCTGCCCTGCATCCCCGTGCACTGGCCGGATTCCTGCCGCCTGCTGCCCAGCCGCTATCCGCCCGTGCTGCTGTTCGACGCGGTGGCCGAGCCGGCCGATCTGGCCGTGGTCTTCGCCATCGAGGCGCTGGGTAACCCGCGCCTGCGCGATCAGCTCGGCGAGCTGAGCCTGGTGCCGCCCGAACAGCGCCTCTGCGGCCCCGGCAGCAGCCCCATCATGGCGGCCTTCACCCACCTGAACCCCGAAGGCAGCCGTTTTTCCGACGGCAGCTACGGTGTCTACTACGCCGCGACCACGCTGGAGACCGCTGTGGCCGAGGTCAGCCACCACCGCGCGCTCTTTCTTGGCCGCACGGCCGAGCCGGCCATCGATGTGGACCTGCGCTGCTACCGCGTCACGGTGCAGGCCGATTTGCACGAACTGCGTGCCGAAGATCGTGATCCGCGCGCGCTGGCGCTGCTGGATGCGAACTCCTACGCCGCCTCACGGCCCTTCGCCCGGAGCCTGCGCGAGCAAGGCAGCGCGGGCTTGATCTACGACAGCGTGCGCCAGCCCGGCGGCCAGTGCGTGGCCCTGTTCACCCCGCGAGCCGCCTTGCCGCCGGCCCGGCAGGCCGAGCATGTAACCCTGCGCTGGAACGGCCAGCGCATGGCCGACTGGTACCTGAAGTCAGGCCACCACGTGATCTGAGCCCCAGGCTTACGCGCGAGCTCAGCGCCAGACGCCTTCGCGGTTTTCTTTTTGCGTGGCGTAGTAGGTGTAGAGCACCGCGTCGGTCACGTTTTCAGTCTGAAGCAGGCCGGAGGCCGACATCTTGTGCGACCAGGTGCGATCCGCCCCGTAGTGGCCGACCCAGGGGATCTGACGCACCAGCTCGCTGCGGATGGGGGTCAGGTGTTGCGGGTTGCGGTAATAGCCCTCGGGCGCATCGACCCAGACCTTGTTTTTCATGCTGTAGAACACCGATTTGAAGGGCCCGCCCTCGACGCTGATGCGCGCCGAAAAGCCCACGCAATCGACCCCGTCCAGCAAGGGGTAGATGGTGTCCACATAGTGCTCGGAGATCTCGTCGTCATCGTCCACGAAGTTCAGGTACTCGCCCTGGGCGATGTCGATCATGGCCTGCAGCTTGGGGCCGTACTCGCGGCTGCGGTTGTCCTCGAGCACCAGCAGCTCCACATCGGGATAGCGAGCCACCTGGGGTTCCAGGATGGCCAGCATGCGCTTGCGCAGCTCGCGCCGCGCCGGCAGGCTGGGCACGAGGATGGACCATTTGAACTTCTTGGTCGCGCCGGCCTGCGCCGCCGGGCCGGCGGGCAACAGGCGGTGGGCCGCGTCCACGGCATCGTCGGGCAGTCGCAAGCGGCTCTGGCGCGCCCGCGCCGTGGTGCGCTCGCGCAGCGAGCTCTCGATCTTGCGCAGCACCACCCGCGTGCCCAGGGCCGCATCGGCTTCGCAGGGCCGCGCCTGGGCATCGAAGTAGGCATGGGCCAGCAGCTCGAAGCGCTGCTCGAACCAGCCCAGCGCCCAGAAATCCTCGCCGCACGCCTGCCAGAAGCTGCTGAAGAGATCGGGGGCGGCCAGCCAGCCCGCAGCAGCTGCCGGCTCAGGTGGCAAGGCGCCGGCCAGGTCCAGCTGCAGCTCGCCGCCGGTTTGCAGCAGGCGCAAAGCCTGGTTCAGCACGGCCTTCAGGCCCGCGGCCTCATGCTGCAGACCGCTGACGTCGAGCAGTTCCAGGCTCTCGCCGTGCAGCTCGATCGGACCATGGGCGGCGGACAGATCGCGCAGCGGCAGGTCCAGCGGGCGGCTCAGGTCGAGCAGCAGGTCGGGCTCTTGCTCGGCATCGCGGCTGATATTGAGCCAGCCAGCTTTGTAATCGGCGCAGGCGCCCACATGCAGGCGCTGCGGCCGCCAGGGCTCTTGCGGCAAGGCCGGCAGGCGCTCGACGGCATGGTTGGCCGCAACGGCGAGCATCTCGGCATAGGCCACAGCCGGGTCGGCTTGCTCAAAACGCTCCAGCGCCAGGCGGGCAAAATCAAAAAACGCCGGGGTGCCGAAGTCCTCGCTGAAGAACTGCTCCAGCTGCCCGCCTTCCAGCCACAGGACCGAATCCTCGAAGGCCGGCTGCACCTCGGTGCCCGGCACGCGCTCGGAGATGACGGGCGTACCCAGGGACAGACAGCTCGCCGCCCGGGTCTGCTCGAAGCGGCTGCTCTCGTAGAAATGCACATTGAGCACGGCCTTGGCCTGGCGAATGAACTCATCGCGCTCGGGGCCGTAAAGCGGGCCATCGAACAAGGCCACGCTCAGGCCCAGGGCCTCGATGCGATCCAGCCAGGCGCGGCGGCGCTCGTTCATGCTGCCGATGAACAGCAGATCGATGGGGCGCTGCTCCAGCGGGATGGATTCCGCCGGCTTCAGGTACGGTGCATGCAGCAGGGGGAACACCGGCACCTGCTCCGGCCGGGCGCGGTAGGCGCTGCAGTTGGCGGCGTCGTAGTCCACCACCGGCCAGTTCGCCAGCAGCTGCAAATACTCGGGCGAGACCTGGGCCCCGCCTTCACCCAGCTGCTCCAGGTTCACAAACACGCAGACATGGCGATCGAGCAAGGCCGGCTCAAAACCGAGATGGGCGCCGAAGATAAAATTGATCGCCCCGTGGCGCAGCCGGTTCTTCGCCATGCTGACCTCGGCCCCGAGGCGGCGGAACTGGTAGCGGAAGTAGCGCGCCTGATCGAGCAAGCCCAGGGAGTGCACATAGGCCCCGGGCTGCTGGATGCAGAGGTGAATTTCGGGCGTGGTGTGGCTCATGGGCGCGGTGTTGCCTGCAAGGCGTGATTCATGCTGCGGCCAGCATAGGCAGAAGCAGCGCCCGCCATGGCGTGATGAACGTGAGGAAGCCGGCGCATTTGTGGATTTGCGAAGAGGCCTCACCAAGGAACCACTTTTTGCGCAAAAACCAGGGCTACAATCGCCGCCGTCAGGAGAGAGCTTCCTCGCGGAAGCCGCCGAAGGCGCAGTGGCACTGGTGATCCCACGCTGCGAACGCTCAGGCAAAAGGACTGATAAAACGCCCGTTCACAAAACGTCGGGCGTCCTCACTGGAGAGAGACGGGTTTCGAGCCCGTCCACCGAAGGGGCAAGCTGTTGGCAATACGCCGGCGGCCAATCTCTCAGGTAAAGCGGACAGCGAGGGCATTCCCCCCACTCCTTGAGCCGGTCTCAGGGGCGTGGGCCAGACGATTGCCCTCGAAAGCTGCTCCCATGTCCGCTGCTGACTCCTCCGCTCCCCTGCTCAAGACCCCCCTGCACGCCCTGCACATCGAACTCGGCGCCAAGATGGTGCCCTTCGGCGGCTACGACATGCCCGTGCAGTACCCGACCGGCGTGATGGCCGAGCACAAGCACACCCGCGCGGCCGCCGGCCTGTTCGACGTGTCCCATATGGGCCAGGTCCGCCTGATCGGCGACGGCGCTGCCGCTGCGCTGGAAACCATCGTGCCGGTCGATGTGATCGACCTGGGCCTGTTCAAGCAGCGCTATGCCCTGTTCACCAATGAGCAAGGCGGCATTCTGGACGACCTGATGATCGCCCGCCGCCCGGACGACCTCTTTGTGGTGGTGAACGCCGGCTGCAAGGTGCAGGACATCGCCCACATGCAGGCCAAGATCGGTGACAAGTGCCAGGTCTTGCCCCTGCACGAACAAGCCCTGCTGGCCCTGCAAGGCCCGCAAGCCGTGACCGCCCTGTCGCGCCTGAACCCCGATGTCGCCAAGCTGACCTTCATGACCGGCGGCTTCTTCAATCTGGACGGCATTGAGACCTTCCTGACCCGCTCGGGCTATACCGGCGAAGACGGCTTCGAAATCTCGGTCCATCAGGACCAGGCGGTCGAGCTGGCCCGCAAGCTGCTGGCCCAGCCGGAAGTCAAACCCATCGGCCTGGGTGCGCGCGACTCGCTGCGCCTGGAAGCGGGCCTGTGCCTCTACGGCCATGACATCGACACCGGCACCACGCCGGTGGAAGCCTCGCTGACCTGGGCCATCCAGAAGGTGCGCCGCGCCGGTGGCGCCCGTGCCGGTGGCTATCCCGGCGCCGCCGTGGTGGACGAGCAGTTGGCCAACGGCGCCGCACGCAAGCGCGTCGGCCTGGTCAGCAGCGAACGCATGCCGGTGCGCGAGGGCGCCAAGCTGGTCAACGCCGAGGGCGTGGAGATCGGCGTGGTCACCAGCGGCACCCTGGGCCCGACGGTGGGCAAGCCGGTGGCCCTGGCTTACCTGGCCAAGGAATTTGCGGCATTGGGCACCGAAGTCTTCGCCATCGTCCGCGACAAGCGCACACCAATGACCGTGTCGAGCACCCCGTTCACGCCCAACGGCTACTACCGCGGCTGAACGGACGAGAGCCGGCTCGGCTCTCGTCGCGCTTGCCCGGCACCGATCGGGCACCCTACATTTCATTTTCTTTCTCCTTTCCACCTTCCGAAAGCAACGGAGCACCGCATGAGCAACATCAAGTACACGCCTGACCACGAGTGGGTCCAGATCGAAGCCGACGGCATCGTCACCGTGGGCATCACCGTGCACGCACAAGACGCCCTGGGCGATGTGGTGTTCGTGGACCTGCCGGCCGTGGGCAGCAGCTTCGAAGCCAAGGAAGTGGCGGGCGTGGTGGAGTCGGTCAAGGCCGCCGCCGACGTCTACATGCCGATCGCCGGCGAGATCACCGAAGTCAACGAAACCCTGCGCGACGACCCGTCGCTCGCCAACAGCGACCCGCTGAAGACCGGCTGGTTCTTCAAGGTCAAGTTGAGCAAGCCGGCCGAACTGGACGGCCTGATGGACAGCACCGCCTACGACGAGCTGGTCAAGAACAGCTGATCGAGCCGGCTGCGGCGACTCCGTGAGTGAGGCCGCGGCACCCCCTGCCACAGAGCGCAGTCCTTGCGCCTTGCTGTGGCAGGCTCTCCCGAACACAAACAGCCTGAGGCCGCCACAAGCGGCGCCAGGCTCCAAGGATTTGCCATGTTGATGTCCGCCCTGCAGCCCCTGTCGGTGCTTGAGAACGCCACCGAATTCCAAGCCCGCCACATCGGCCCCGATGCCGCTGACGAAGCCGGCATGTTGTCGGTGATCGGTGCCGCCTCGCGCCGCGCCCTGATCGAAGCCGTGGTGCCCGCCAGCATCAAGCGCTCGGTGGGCATGGACCTGCCGGCTGCCGCGACCGAAGCCCAGGCCCTGGCCGAGCTGAAGGCGCTGGCGGGCAAGAACAAGGTGCTCAAGAGCTATATTGGCCAGGGCTACTACGACACCCTGACCCCGGGCGTCATCCTGCGCAACATCCTCGAGAACCCCGCCTGGTACACGGCCTACACGCCCTACCAGGCTGAAATTTCACAAGGCCGCATGGAGGCCCTGGTCAACTTCCAGACCATGGTGACCGACCTGACTGGCATGGCGATTGCCAACGCGTCCATGCTGGACGAAGCCACCGCCGCCGCCGAAGCCATGACCCTGGCCGCCCGCGTGGGCAAGAGCAAGAGCCAGACCTTCTTCGTCGCCGACGACGTGCTGCCGCAAACCCTGGAAGTGGTGCGCACCCGTGCCGAGCCCCTGGGCTTCAACGTGGTGGTGGGCCCGGCCTCTGAGGCGGGCAAGAGCGAGTGCTTCGCCGCCCTGCTGCAATACCCCGGCGTGAACGGCGATGTGCGCAGCCTGCAGGCCGCCGCCGACGCTGTCCATGCCCAAGGCGCGCTGCTGATCGCCGCCGCCGACCTGCTGGCCCTGACCCTGATCAAGGCCCCGGCCGAGCAAGGCGCCGACATCGCCGTGGGCACGACCCAGCGCTTCGGCATGCCCATGGGCAATGGCGGCCCGCACGCCGCCTACATGGCCTGCAAGGACGAGTACAAGCGCAGCCTGCCCGGCCGCCTGGTCGGTGTGTCCATCGACGCGCATGGCAAGCCGGCCTACCGTCTGGCCCTGCAGACCCGCGAGCAGCACATCCGCCGCGAGAAGGCCACCTCCAACATCTGTACCGCCCAAGTGCTGCCGGCCGTGGTGGCCAGCATGTACGCCGTGTACCACGGCCCACAAGGCCTGAAGCGCATCGCCCAGCGCGTGGCGTCTTTCACCGCCGTGCTGGCCGAAGGCCTGAAGGGCCTGGGCTTTGCCCTCGGCAACGCCAGCGCATTCGACACCCTGCATGTGCAGACCGGCGCGCAGACCGCGGCTATCCTGGCCCGCGCCGTGGCCGCCGGCATGAACTTCCGCCGCGCCAGCGCCGAGGCCCTGAGCCTGTCGCTCGACGAGACCACCACCCGCGCCGACCTGGCCGCCGTGCTGGCCGTGTTTGCCGATGGCAAGGCCCTGCCGGACCTGAGCGCGTTCGACAAGGGCATCGCCAGCCTGATCCCGGCCGAGCTGCAGCGCACCAGCAGCTTCATGAGCCACCCGGTCTTCAACCGCTACCACTCTGAAACTGAAATGCTGCGCTATCTGCGCGGCCTGTCGGACAAGGACCTGGCGCTGGACCGCAGCATGATCCCGCTGGGCTCCTGCACGATGAAGCTGAACGCCACGGCCGAGATGATCCCCATCACCTGGCCCGAGTTCGCCGGCGTGCACCCGTTTGCACCGCACGATCAGCTGCAGGGTTATGCCCAGCTGAACGAACAGCTGACCGCCTGGCTGTGCCAAGCCACCGGCTACGCTGGCATCAGCCTGCAGCCCAATGCCGGCTCGCAAGGTGAGTACTCCGGCCTGCTGGCCATCAAGGCCTGGCATGAGTCGCGCAACGAAGGTCATCGCAAGATCTGCCTGATCCCCGAATCGGCCCACGGCACCAACCCGGCCTCGGCCCAGATGGTGGGCATGCAGGTCGTGGTGACCAAGTGCGACAAGGAAGGCAATATCGACCTGGCCGACCTCAAGGCCAAGTGCGAGCAGCACAGCGCCAACCTGGCCGCCATCATGATCACCTACCCCTCGACCTACGGTGTGTTCGACACCCAGGTCAAGGAAATCTGCGCCCTGGTGCGCAGCCACGGTGGCCGTGTCTATGTGGACGGCGCGAACATGAACGCCCTGGTCGGTGTGGCCGCACCGGGCGAGTTCGGCGGAGATGTCTCCCACCTGAACCTGCACAAGACCTTCTGCATTCCGCACGGCGGTGGCGGCCCGGGCGTCGGCCCGGTCTGCGTGGTGGCCGATCTGGTCCCCTTCCTGCCCACCCACCGTTCGGCCGGCTATGACAGCAAGACCGCCATCGGCGCCGTGTCCGCCGCGCCGCTGGGCAATGCCGCCGTGCTGCCCATCAGCTGGATGTACTGCCGCATGATGGCCGCCGACGGCCTGCAAGCAGCGACCGAAGTGGCCATCCTCTCGGCCAACTATGTGGCCGCACGCCTGGCCGATGCCTACGACATCCACTTCAGCGGCAATATCGACGGCATCAAGGGCGGCGGCGTTGCCCACGAGTGCATCTTGGACATCCGCCCGCTGAAGGACGCAACCGGTGTCGGCGCTGAAGACGTGGCCAAGCGCTTGATCGACTACGGCTTCCATGCCCCCACCCTGTCCTTCCCGGTGGCCGGCACCCTGATGGTGGAGCCGACCGAAAGCGAATCCAAGTTCGAGCTGGACCGCTTCTGCGACGCCATGCTGGCCATCCGCGCCGAGATCGCAAAGGTGTCCGATGGCAGCTGGACGGCAGAAGACAACCCGCTAGTCAACGCCCCGCACACGGCCGAGAGCCTGCTGGCTGCTGAGTGGACCCATGGCTACAGCCGCGAAGAAGCCGCCTACCCGGTGGCCTCGCTGCGCCGCCAGAAGTACTGGGTGCCGGTGGGCCGCGTGGACAACGTCTACGGGGATCGCAATCTGAGCTGCTCCTGCCCGCCAATGAGCGACTACGCCTGAGCGTCCCAGGACGCTCGGCACCGCCCTGCCAGAGCCGGCTTGCTGTCTGATGGAACTCTCACCATCGACGCCAGCCGGCTTTTTTGTCACAAGGCCGGCCTGATTCATCAGGCCGTGCTCTGATCTCACACCAACGCTTGGAGGCCCCATGGCCGTTTCAGTCTTCGACCTCTTCAAGATCGGCATCGGCCCATCCAGCTCACACACCGTGGGCCCCATGCGTGCGGCACGCATGTTTGTGCAACGCCTGCGCCACGAAGGCCAGCTCGAGCGCACGGCACGCGTGGTCTCGCAGATGTACGGCTCGCTGGGTGCCACCGGCAAGGGCCACGGCAGCGACAAGGCCGTGCTGCTGGGCCTGGCCGGCCATGAGCCGGACACGGTCGATGTCGAGCAGGTGCCGGCTTACCTCGACGCCATCCGCAGCGGCGGCCGCATCCGCTTAGGGGGCGAGCATGAGATCGAGTTCAATGAGGCCAAGGACCTGGTGCTGTTCAAGCGTCAGAGCCTGCCCTTCCATGCCAACGGCATGCGCTTCTCGGCCTTTGATGCCGAAGGCGTGGAAATCCAGCAGCGCACCTACTACTCGGTCGGTGGCGGCTTTGTCGTCAGCGACGAGGTGGCGGCCGACGGCAGCAAGCAAAAAGTCATTGCCCCCGATGCCACGGTGCTGCCCTACCCCTTCAAGACCGGCGACGAGTTGCTGGCGCTGACGAAGCAACACGGCATCAGCATCGCCGAAGTCATGCGCCGCAACGAGCGCCACTGGCGCAGCGATGAAGAGACCCGCGCCGGCCTGCTGAAGATCTGGCAGGTGATGCAGGACTGCGTCAGCCGCGGCTGCCGCACCGAGGGCATCCTGCCCGGTGGTTTCAAGGTCAAGCGCCGTGCCGCGCAACTGCACCGCGACCTGACCGCCAACCCGGAAGCTGCCCTGCGCGACCCGCTGCAGGTGATGGACTGGGTCAACCTCTACGCCCTGGCCGTCAACGAAGAAAACGCCGCCGGTGGCCGCGTGGTGACGGCGCCGACCAATGGCGCGGCCGGCATCGTGCCGGCGGTGCTGCACTACTACAGCCGCTTCGTCCACCACGCCAACGACGAGGGC
>NKIM01000006.1:28054-170790 GCA_002255955.1 Burkholderiales bacterium PBB2
ACGGCGCCGACCAATGGCGCGGCCGGCATCGTGCCGGCGGTGCTGCACTACTACAGCCGCTTCGTCCACCACGCCAACGACGAGGGCGTGATCGACTTCCTGCTGACCGCCGCCGCCATCGGCATCCTCTACAAGGAAAACGCCTCAATCTCGGGCGCCGAGGTCGGCTGCCAGGGCGAGGTGGGCGTGGCCTGCTCCATGGCTGCCGCGGCCCTGTGCCAGGTCATGGGCGGCACGCCCGAGCAGGTGGAGAACGCCGCCGAGATCGGCATGGAACATCACCTGGGCCTGACCTGCGACCCGGTGGGCGGCCTGGTGCAGATCCCCTGCATCGAACGCAACGCCATCGCCTCGGTCAAGGCCATCAATGCCGCGCGCATGGCCTTGCGCGGCGACGGCACGCACTTCGTGAGCCTGGACAAGGTCATCAAGACCATGCGCGACACCGGCGCCGACATGATGACCAAGTACAAGGAAACCGCGCGAGGTGGCCTGGCGGTGAACATCGTCGAGTGCTGAAACCGCTCGCGCACGCTGGCACGAAAAAGGCGACCCTCGGGTCGCCTTTTTTCATGGAGCCAGCAGGGCTCGCAGGATCATCAAGCGCGACGGCGGCGCGAAACTGAACCCAGGCCAGCCAGGGCCAGGCCGACCAGCAGCAGGGAGCTCGGCTCCGGCACGGTCGAGGGCGGCTGCACCGAGCCATTGCGCACGCTGAAGCTGTAGCGGCCGGCGACGTTGGAGTTCAGGGAGCCGGCAACCAGGGACTGGGCGCCGCCATCCAGCAGCGCGCCGTTCACGGCCGAGCCGGGCAGCTCGAAGGAGTTGCTGTTGCCGTTGGACCAGCCCACGCGCACCGAGTTGCCGCCTTGGCCGTTGCTGCCGCCGCTGCTGGTGGCATCACCGGTTTCCCACTGCACCTTGTCGTAGTTGAACTCGAAATCGAAGTCACCGGCATTGATGTCCGAGCGGTCGGTGATGACCAGCTGGAAGGTGTTCAACTTGTTGGCCTGGGTGTTGAAGTAGCCCACGTCCAGCCAGTTCACGCCAAAGACCTTGTGGCCGTTCAGAAGGCCGGTGCCGTACTGGGTGACACCGCTGCTGGCATTGCGGGTGTCCACGTCGGCGAAGAAGGCAGCCAGGATCTGGCGGTCGGCGCCCTGCAGGCCGAAAGGCGTGTAGGTGGCCAGGGCCCGATCGAAGGTCACATTGCCGTTGTTGTTGACGAACAGCTGGGTGAACTGATTGCCGAAGAAGTTGACGTTGAAACCGATGTTGACCAGGCCGGTGGAGCCGTCGTCATTGCGCGGCAAGGTGTTGGCCGAGAACAGGTCGGTGTGATGCACAGCGCCCGCCAGAGCCGAGGAGCTCGCTGCCACCAGTCCCGAGACCAGCAGTGCGGCGGAAAACAGAGTCTTGATCTTCAATTCATATCCCTACAAAAGTCCAAAACGAAAGCTCACCGATTGGTGAGCTTGCTTTGTGACGCAGGGTTCATGCCAGCTTTGCAAGTGCTTGCAGCGCGGCAATTTGCACGAAACAGAACGTAACGCTGTCAGAAAACCCGACATTGGGGTAACAACTGCACACAACTTGGCCATGACGAGCGGCATGGTCAGCGCCAACTAGACCGCCCATCAGCGCTTGAGAGGCGGGCTGTCCTGCGGCAGCCAGCGCTTGTAGATGGCAGCAAAACTGCCGTCGCGCTTCATGGCATCGAGCGCGCGCTGCCAGGCCTGAACCTCCCGGTCCGGCGTGTCCAGCGAAAACGCGATGTAGCCCTCGGCACTGGCATAGCTGTAGACGATCTCCAGCGCATCCTCGGACACGCCGGCCTGCGCCATGATCTTGGGCATGGACAGGCGCTCGGTGGCGAAGTAGTCCGCACGCTTGGCCAGGAGCATGCGGATGGCTGCCTGCGGATCGGCCACGCTGACCAGGTTGCGAAAGCCCAGCTGACTCAGCTCCTCGGAGGTGTACCAGTCACGCACCACCAGCACCGACTTGGCCCGCTTGGCATCGTCCATGCTGCGCAGACGCAAGCCACCCCGCGCCGGCGCGTACAGCGAGCTGTAGAAGGTCACCACCGGCCCCACCCACTTGAACAAGCGCTCGCGCCCCGCCGTGCGCGCCATGCTGAACAAGGCCGTCTCGCCACCGAGCTGCACCTCGCGGTAGGCCCGCGCCCAGGGTTGGAACTCGATCGGCAGCTCTTTCTTCAGGCGGCGCTGGATCTCCTGCACCACCTCCACGGCCAGGCCTTTGGCCTCGCCGTTCTCGCTGAAGTTGATGGGCGCGAACTCTTCGCTGAGAAGGCGTTGCTGGGCCTGCACGGGCGCGGCCAGGCCGAGAGCAGCCAGGGCCATCAACAGCGCCAGTGGCCCACGGAGGGCCGCGCGGCAGCGTGAGAGCCGCCAGAAACCGGGACGGATGAACATGGCCGAGCAGCATAGCCAAGCCCGCGCCGCTTGCCGCGGCCGGCCCCGCTCCGTGCACGGGCAAATCGTTCCGAACTCACGCGCGCCTCTCTGTCGTGCTCGGCACGGAGCCCCGCAAAAAGAAACGGCGCCCCGAAGGGCGCCGCCGCGAGTCAAAAACATGGGGCTGTCGATCGCCTCAGGCGCTGGCGCTTGCGCCAGCCACGGGCAGCTCGCCCAACATCGCCTCCGGCTGAGCGGCCGCCTTGGGTTTGCGCTCCCGCACCAGGTAGGAATACAGCACCGGCACCACCACCAGGGTCAGCAGGGTCGAGGTGATGACGCCGCCGATGATGGCCCGGCCCATGGGGGCTTGCACCTCACCGCCCTGGTTGAAGGCAATCGCCATGGGCAGCATGCCGAAGACCATGGCCGCCGTGGTCATGATGATGGGGCGCATGCGCACCAGGCCGGCCTCCAGCAGCGCCTCGGGAATGCTCGCCCCGCCCTTGCGCGCATGGTTGGCAAAATCGATCAGCAGGATCGCGTTCTTGGTCACCAGGCCCATCAGCATGACCAGGCCGATCATGGAGAACACATTGAGCGTGGTGCCGGTGAACAGCAGAGCCAGCATCACACCGATCAGCGAGAGGGGCAGCGAGGCCATGATGGCAATCGGCTGCACAAAGCTGCCGAACTGGCTGGCCAGCACGATGTAGATGAAGATCACGGCCAGGCCCATGGCGGCCAGCAGGCCGTTGAAGGCTTCCTTCTGCTGCTTGCCGGCACCATCGACATTGAAGCTGACGCCGGGCGGCAGCTCCATGGACTTGACGATCTTCTGCACATCGGCATTGACATCACCCGAGGGGCGGCCCTCGGTGCCGGCAAACACGGCCTCGCGGCGCTGCAGGTTCTGGCGGCGGATCACCTCGGGGTTGAACACCGATTCGATGGTGGCCACCTGATCGAGCGAGATCGGCGAGCCATCCTTGGCGAAGGCCACGGGCAGCTTGAGCATCTGGTCGATGCGCTGGCGTTGCTCGACCGGCAAGCGCAGCAGCACCTCGACCTGGTTGCCGTCCGGCGTGGTCCAGTAGGTGGCCACCTCACCGTTGACGTAGGCACGCAGCGAAGCGGCCACCTGCGGCGCGGTCAGGCCCAGCTCGCGAATCGCCGAGTCCTTGAGCTTGACGGCAAAGGCCGGCAGGCCCGGCTTGACCGTGGTCTCCACATCGACGGCGCCCTTGACCTTCTTGATCTTGGCCACCAGATCGTTGGCCACCTGGGTCAACGCTTCGGGGTCATTGCCCAGCAAGGTGATCCAGATCGAGCGGTCACCGCCCACGCTGGCATCGACACCGGGGATCTTGGCGATCTCGGCACGGATGGCATCCTCGACCTGCTTCTGGCTGCGCTTGCGGTCCTTGCGGTCCACCAGCGAGATGTTCAGCGAAGCCTGGTTGCGGCCGGTGGCCATGCCCTCACCCGTGCCGCCGACCACGGTGGACACGGTCTTGATCTCGGGGAACTTGCCCAGCAACTCCTCGACCTGCAGCACCTTGGCATTGCTGCGCTCCAGGCTGGAGGCCACGGGCAGGCGCAGGTTCACCTGGGTGAAGCTGTCATCGGTCTTGGGTGCAAACTCGCTGCCGACAAAGCCGGCCAGCACCAGGGCCAGCACAAAGCTGCCGCCGCCGGCCATCATGACCAGGCCACGCGGTGTGATGGTGGCCAGGCGCAGGCGGCGCGGGGCGCTGCGGTCGCGCTGGCCCGCGGCGTCGAAGGGGCGGCCCCAGACCGGAATTGGCAGCGCAAACAGGCGATAGCGGCAGCTCGAGAAAGCCCAGCGAATCAGGCGCTCGTAGACACGGTGCAGCACATCCATGCCGTGATCGGTGGCGCGGATCAGATGGCCGATCACCGGCAGCTTCTTGACGTAATGACTTGGCGGGTCCTTCCAGACCGAGCTCAGCATGGGGTCGAGCGTGAAGCTGACGAACAAGCTCACCAGCACCGCCACCGCCACCGTGATGCCGAAGGGGTAGAAGAACTTGCCGATGATGCCGCCCATGAAGGCCACCGGCACAAACACCGCGCAGATGGCGAAGGTGGTGGCCATCACCGCCAGGCCGATTTCGTTGGTGCCGTCAAACGCTGCCTGCTGGTGGCTCTTGCCCATGCCGACATGGCGCACGATGTTCTCGCGCACGACGATGGCATCGTCGATCAACAAGCCAATACACAGCGACAGCGCCATCATGGTCATGAAATTCAGCGTGAAGCCGAAGGCATGAACGGCGATGAAGCTGGAGATCACCGCGATCGGCAGGGTCAGGCCGGTGATGATGGTCGAGCGCCAGCTGTGCAGGAACAGGAAGACGATGGCCACCGTCAGCAGCGCGCCCTCAACCAGGGTGTGCTTGAGGCCGTTGAGCGAGTCCTTGACGTTGTCGCTGGAGGCGTAGATCAGGTTCAGCTCCACGTCCTTGGGCAAGGTCTTGCGCAGCTCGGCCATGGCCTCCTTGACGCCCTCGCCGGTGTTGACGATGTTGGCATCCTGCTGCTTGAAGACATTGAAGGTCACGGCAGCAGCGCCGTTGATGCGGGCCAGGCTGTCCGGCTCGCGCTCACGCTCCACCAGTTGGCCCAGGTCGCCCAGGGTCAGCACCAGATTGCCGCGCCGAGCCACCACCACCTTGGCAAAGGCCTTGGGGTCCTTGACCCGGCCTTCGACCCGCAGGATGGCATCGGCACTCTTGTCCGAGATCAGGCCCACCGGCTGGTCGACATTGGCCTCGCGCAAGGCCTGGGCAATCTCAGCTGGCGTCACGTTGTAGGCCCGCAGGCGCAGCGGGTCCAGATCGATGCGCACCTCGCGCGAGACCAGGCCGCCCACGTCCACGCGGGCCACGCCGTCCACGCGACCCAGGCGCTTGGCGATGATGAGTTCACTCATCATCGACAGCTCGCGCGCCGGCCGCGTCTTGCTCATCAGCGCAGCCAGCACCACGGGCTGGTTGTCTTCCATCTGGGCGCGGGCCACGGTCGGCGTTTTTGCTTCCTTGGGGAAGGCCGATTGAGCCAGCGAGACGCGGTCACGCACCTCCTGCATGGCGCGGCCCATATCGGTGTTCAGGCCGAACTCGACCTGGGCCTGCACCCGGCCCTCGAAGCTGCGCGACACCACGCGTTCGACGCCGGCGATGGTGTTCAGCGATTCTTCCAGCGGCTTGGCGATCTCACGCTCCACTGCCTCGGGCGAGGCGCCGGGATAGCGCACATCGACGGACGCGACGGGGATGGAGATGTCCGGCATGTTCTCCACGCCCAGCTTGGCGTAGGAGAACAGGCCCAGCACACACAAGGCCACCATAACCATGGTGGCGAACACCGGGTTTTGAATCGAGACGCGAGTCATCCACATGATGCCGGTCCTCGCTCAGGGTGCGGTGGCCGCAGCCACCTTGGTCTTGGCCGCCACGACGGTCGCCTTGGCGCCCTCGCGCAGGTTGTCGAAGCGCGCCGACAGCACCTGGGCCGCCGGCGTCAGGCCATGCAGCACCTCGACCCGCCCTTCCCTCGCGTCCCGGCGGCCGGTGGTGACGATGCGGCGCACCAGGGCGCCGTTCTCGATCAGCCAGACCTGCTCCTGGCCGCCATTGCTGCTCAGCGCGGTTTCCGGCACGGTCAGGCGCTGGGCCTCATCGGCCAACTCGACGCGAGCCACGGCGTACTGGCCGGCCCGAAACTCTTCCTTGGCATTGGCCAGCTCCAGGGTCACGCCGATCGAGCGGGTGCCCGGTTCCGCGGCGGGGGCGATGCGGCTGATGCGGGCCTGCACCGGCGCCTCATGGCCTTCTACCTTGATGCGCACCGCCATGCCCGGCTTGAGGCGGCTGACCTCGTGCGTGCCCACCAGGCCGGCCAGTTCCAGCCGGCTCAGGTCGACGACGCTGAGCACCTGCTGCTCGGGCGCCAGCTTCTCGCCGGCCACCGCATGGCGCTTGGAGACCACGCCGCTGATCGGGGCCACCAGGGCCGCCTGGCGCAGGGTCACCTGGGCCGTGTCGAGCTGGGCACGTGCGCTGGAGAGCTGGGCACGCGCAGCTTCCAGGGCCGCACGCGAGGTGTCCAGCGCGGTGCTGGCGATGAACTTCTGGTCGGCCAGGCCCTGGTTGGCCTTGAACTGGCGTTCGGCCTGCTCCAGCTGAGCGCGGGCCGATTCGACGCTGGCGTTGCGCTCGGCAATGCGAAAGCGCAGCTCTTCCAGATCGATCTGGCCCAGGGCCTGGCCGGCACGCACACGGCTGCCCTCGGCCACGGCCAGGCTCAGCAGCGTGCCGCTCGATTTGGCCCGCACGATGGCCGTGTTGGGCGCCACCAGCGGGCCCGAAAACTCGATCTGCGCCGGCATGCTGGCCAGCAGCGGCTTGACCACCTCATGCGGCACAAACTCCAGCGTCACCTTGGCCGGCCCGGCCTCGGCCTCTTTCTTGGGCGTGTCGCCGCCCTTGCTGGCCCACACCGTGACGCCTGCGCCCCCGGCCAGCAGCACCGCTGCAATCCCACCAACAAGCCATTGTTTGCGCATGGAGTCCCCCATTCATCTGTCAAAACCACAAAGTGGCCGCAGTGTAGGAAGACGCCTCATAGAGCGCGGGTGGGATGCGACGAAACGCCAAAAGCCAGCACCGATCTGCTTTTGGCCACGACCGCCCGGGGCGGGGCGGCGTGGTGGGCGAGGCTCAGGTCGAGGTTTGGCGGGCTTCGCAGACCAGGCTGCGCCAGCCACAGAAGGCTCCGGCCAGGGCGCAGAGCGAAGCGGCCCAGAACACCGCCGCGTAGCCCAGGTGATCGACCAGCCAGGCCCCGCCCAAGCTGCCCAGCACGCCCGACAAGCCATAGCCCAGCACCGAGTACAAGGCCTGCCCCCGGCCGCGCAGGCGCCCCGGGAAGTAACGCGTGATCAGCGCGATGCAGGCCGTGTGCTGGGCCGCGAAGGTGATGGCATGGCCGCACTGGGCCAGCAGCAGCAGACCGAGGTTGGCACCGAAGGCCGCCGTCATGGCAAAGCGCACGGCCGCCAGCAAGGACGCCGCCACCAGCCAGTGGTGCAAGGTGGCCCGCTCCAGCAGGCGGCCCGAGAAGGCGAACCAGAAGATCTCCACCACGACCGAGATCGCCCAGAGCCCGCCAATCACCGGCTTGCTGTAGCCCAGGGCATCAAGAAACAGGCTGAAAAAGGCGTACAGCGCCGAATGCGCCAGCACAGTGAGGAACACACCGAGGAAGAACCAGCGCACCTCGGCCCGGGCAAACACGGCCAGCACCGAGTCGCTGCCCTCCGCCGCAGCCGCCGCACTGCGCGCCGCCGGGCTGGGCCGCGCTTGCAGCGGCATGCGCCAGGCCATCAAGACCACCAGGGCCAGCAAGGCAAAGGTGGTCAGTGCAAACCAACGCATGCCGAAATGCTCGTACCACCAGCCGGCCAGCACCACGGTGGCCAGGAAACCGATCGAGCCCCACATGCGCACGCGTCCATAACGGCGCGTGTCCATGCCACCGTCGGCCGTGCTCAGATGGCTGGCCACCACGGTCTCGGTCAGCGGCACGATGGCGGCGTTGAAGCTGAACATCAAAAAGGTGGCGATCACCAGGGTCGCCAGCTGAGGCGGCAGCAAAAAACCGGCGCCGGCGATGCAGCTGGCCAGGGCCGTCCAGCGGATGATCTGCACCCGCTGGCCCGTACGGTCGGCCAGGGCGCCCCAGGCGTAGGGCGCGAACAGGCGCGTCCAGCTGGACAGGGACACCAGCAAGCCGATGGCGCACACCGGCAGGCCCAGCTCCTTGTACCAGAGCGGGGCGTAGGGATTGAAGCCGCCGATCGCGGCGAAGTAGGCGCAGGACAGCGCCGCGCTGGCGGCCAGGGTGCGGGCCGAGGCGCCGCCGCGCGGCAGACCGAAGCTGCCGGAGCCGCCAGAGCCGCTCGGGGGCTCGGTCATTCAGCCGATCCGTCCGCGCCCGCGGCGGCGTCGGGGCGGGCGCCCGGAATCGGCGCCAGCGGCAGGGCCACATCGCCGCACTGCGCACGGTGGCGCAGCACATGGTCCATCAGCACCAGGGCCAGCATGGCCTCGGCGATGGGCGTGGCGCGAATGCCCACGCAGGGGTCGTGGCGGCCGAAGGTCTCGACCACGGCCGGCTCGCCGGCGCGGTTGATCGAGGCCTTGGGGTTGCGGATCGAGCTGGTCGGCTTGATGGCGATGGAGGCGACGATGTCCTGCCCGGTCGAGATGCCGCCCAGCATGCCGCCGGCGTTGTTGCTGGCAAAGCCGAGCGGGGTCAGCTCGTCGCCATGCTCGCTGCCGCGCTGGGCCACCACGCCAAAGCCGGCGCCGATCTCCACGCCCTTGACCGCGTTGATGCCCATCAGGGCGTAGGCGATGTCGGCATCGAGCTTGTCAAACAAGGGCTCGCCCAGACCCACCGGCACGCCGGTGGCCTCCACGCGGATGCGTGCGCCGACCGAGTCGCCGGATTTGCGCAGCGCATCCATATACGCCTCCAGCTCGGCAATCTTGCTGGTGTTGGCGGCGAAGAAGGGGTTGTCGCCCACATGCTGCCAGCCCTCGAAAGGGATCTCGATCTCGCCCAGCTGGGTCATGCAGCCGCGGAACTCGGTGCCGAATTTTTCTTTCAGCCATTTGCGCGCCACAGCGCCGGCACCGACCATGGGTGCGGTCAGGCGGGCCGAGGAGCGGCCGCCGCCCCGCGGATCGCGCAGGCCGTATTTGCGGTAGTAGCTGTAGTCGGCATGGCCCGGGCGGAAGGTGTCCAGGATGTTGCCGTAGTCCTTGCTGCGCTGGTCGGTGTTCTTGATCAGCAGGCAGATGGGCGTGCCGGTGGTGAAGCCCTCATAGACACCGGAGAGGATCTCGACGGCATCGGGCTCATTGCGCTGGGTCACGTGGCGGCTGGTGCCGGGGCGGCGGCGGTCCAGCTCGGGCTGGATGTCAGCCTCGCTGAGGGCCAGGCCCGGGGGGCAGCCGTCGATCACACACCCAATGGCCGGGCCATGGCTCTCGCCGAAATTCGTGACGCGGAACAATTCGCCGAAAGTGCTGCCTGACATGGGAATCCTGTGCTGCCTGAAGCGCAAGATTCTACGGGCAGGCCGGGTGAAGCCCAGCCTGCCCCGCGCTCATGCCGCGCTCATGCCGCAATCACAGCGCCGTCACGGCGTGACCGTGGCCGTGACAGTCACGCCGCTGTAGGCCGCATAGGCTTGCACACCGACGATGTAGGTGGCCGCCGTCGGCGCGGTGATGGCGCAGCTCTCGTTGCTGGTCGAGCCATCGCTCTTGCAGGCATAGCTGCTGGTGCTGGGCTTGCTCGTCTTCTGCACAAAGAGGTCGGCATCGCCGTTGCTGCCCTTGAGCGTGACCGTCAGCTTGGAGGCTGCGCTGGGCAGGGTGATGGCGTAGTAGTTCCAGCTGCCGGTGGCGCCGCTCTGGTTGGCCAGGGGCACGCCATTGCTCAGCGGGGTGGGTGGCGTGTCGGGCACACCGCCGCTGAGCGTGCCCTTGAGCGCGTAATAGCCGACCGAGCTGTAATTGGAGAAGCCGTTTTGCGGCGAGCCCTCGGCGCCGCCCTGGATCTTGATCGAGTAGCTGCCGGCGGGCAGTTGCAGATTGCTGAACTCGGCCGAGCGATTCACCGCCAGATTGCTGCGCGCCACCTGCTGGCCGCTGCTGTTCAGGATCTGCGCCTCGACATCAAGCATGCGCAGGTACTCGATCGGGTCCACCCGCAGGTTCAGGGTTGCGGCATTGGCCACGGTGAAGGTGAACAGATCGTTGTCGGTGTTGCGCTCGATCTGGCCCCAGTTGTCCAGCGGGTTGATCTCCCCCCCGGCGCGCAGTTGCAGGGGCTTGCCGTTGACGTTGTCGTCGGCCACATAGGGCACCGACTCATTGACCGTCATGATGCGGAAATCGTCTTCCTGGTTGTTGGCCGTGCTGTACTCGCCACGGCTCCAGGTGAAGAGCTGGTTGGCCCAGGAGCCACCCATCCAGTAGTTGCCCATGATGGGGCCCCACTGGTAAGCCGGGATGCCTTCGAAGTACTCACCACCGCTGCCGCCGCCATCGTGCGACATGCCCATCTGATGACCCACCTCGTGCGCACCGGTCATGCCGATGCCATAGCCGTAGTCGAAGCCGGCCGAGGGGTTGCGGTAAAGCGTGCCGGCCGAGGTGGTGCCGAAAGAGCGCAGCGGCGCAAAGGAGCGACCATCCTGATTGATGAAGTTGATGATGCCGGTGCGCAAGGTGTTGGCTGTGCGCGCCGCGTCATAGACCGAGCGCTTGGTCGTAACGTTCATGTTCAGCATGCTGTACTGGTCGGCCATCGATTGCCAGGCCCTGTACATCTGTTCTTTCGTCACCCCATTGAGCGGCGTGCTGCCGTTCATGACAGCGGTGGTGTTGAGATAGAACACCCAGGGGCTTCCGGGCTTGCTCTCCAGCTGGGTGACATCCTGATTGGCATAGGGCCCGATATGCGGCGCCTGGCGCAAGGCCATGGGGCTGTAGACCGGTGCGGCCACGGCCAGGGCGGTGATGCCCTGGGCCCGCTCGTAGTCGCGCTGGAACTGCTCTTCAAAGTCCGGGAAGACCTGGGTGTAGGGCACTTCGCGCACGGTCACCTGGCCCTTGGCGCCATCGACCGCACCGGTGCTGAACTCAAAGGCCTTGCGCTTGTCATGCAAGGCCAGATAGCCGCCCAGGCTCTTGGCGCTGCCCTTGAGGAAGAACACCGAATTGCTGTTACCCAGGGCATGGCCGGAGATGGACACCAGGCCGTTCTTGTCGAAGAAGTCCTGGATCTGCACTGCGAGCGACTCGTTGCCGAAGGTGCGGAAGAAGGGGCTGCTGCTGCCGCGGTGTTGCTGACGCAGCGCCTCAATCAGCTGCTCGCCGCTGCCAAGGTTCAACACGGTCGCGTTCGGGCGCGAGGCGTCTTGTGCTGCAGCGGGCAAGCTCAAGCTGGCCAGCGAGCTCAGGGCCAGAACGGCCGCGGGCAACAGAGCGAGTTTCAAGGGGTTCTTGTGGGCAGGCATGGGGGTCTCCAGAGGTGTGTGTTCGCCCTCGGTTCAGCACCGGGGCTGCGCAGTGTCCTCAGCCTGCCAACGCTTGAACATAGAAACATCTGACAGATGTCTGGGCCATTCGGCGCAGGCGCCTCTGCCCAGCGCGGAGCAATGAAAGACGCGACACAAACCTGCTTTCGATCCGCGGCGAAAAACGACGCGCACAATGGCTCGCCGCCAAGGTCTGGCCGCAGCCACAAACCAGCGGCGCGCGCGCCTCAAGCCTGCCTGCGCTGCGGCTCGCTCACATGCAGGAAGCGGGTCAGCAGGTCGCGCGGCGGCGCGACCGAGATGGCCTTGAGCATCTGGCCCACATTGCCGCGGTGATAGGCGCCGTGGGTGATCAGGTGCAGCAGCATCTCCTCCCGGCTCATGCAGCCGGCGTCGCCATCGGTGAACTGGAAGTGCAGGCGCTCGGCCGCCTGCTCGGGCGAGAGCTCGGCGACATAACGCTCAAACCACGCATCCAGCTCCGCCTGCTCGAACTGCAGGGCCTCGAGGCTCGGTGTGTCATCGGTGTTGCTGCGGGTGTAGCCATGCGCCTGCTGGCTGAGGTGGGCGTGAAAGATGCGGTCCACCACGTAGATGTGGTTGAGCATGCGCAGCGCGGCATGCAGCGCCTCGGCGTGCTGGCTGGCATCCACGTCCGCCAGCACGGCAAACAGTTCCTGGTTGGCCCAGGACTTTTGGGCAAAGAGTTGCTGCAGGCTTGTCATCACGGAGCGTCCTTCGGCACATCGCCTGGCACCCGTCGGCCGAGGCTGGAAAAACAAAACAGAGAAGGCGGCCGAGCCGCGCTTCTCTGTGGGTGTGAAAGCAGGAGTGAAATTCAGGCCAGCTCAGGCCAGCTCAGGCACCGGAAGGCGCAGCTGGCGTTCAGGCGCCTGCCGCTCAGAGCTTGGATTCGTCCGCTGCGGCCGGGTTGTCTTCCAGTGGCCAGTCGCGGATGTAAGCCTTGAGCATGCGGTTCTCGAAGTCCTGGCCGTCGACCACGGCCTTGGCCACGTCGTAGAAAGAGATCACGCCCATCAGCGTGCGGCCATTGAGCACCGGCATGTAGCGGGCGTGGCGACCCAGCATCATGCGGCGGACTTCGTCGATTTCGGTCTCGGGTGTGCAGGTCAGCGGATGGTCGTCCATGACGCTGCGAACCAGGGAGGTTCCGACCGTGCCGCCATTGCGCACGATGGCGGCGATCACCTCGCGGAAGGTCAGCATGCCGACCAGGTCGCCATGCTCCATCACCACCAAGGAGCCGATGTCGCGTTCGGCCATGGCGGTCACGGCCACGGCCAACAATTCGTCGGGCGTGACGGTGAACAGCGTGCCGCCCTTGACGCGCAAAATGTCGACGACTTTCATGATCAGCTTTCTCCTCGTTGTCACTGCCTGCCACTGCTTAGCACGAACTGCCGCGCTGCCGGCAAGACCCGGCACCTTGCGCCGCAGGATGCTTGGGAACATAGCACACAATCCGCGCATTCAACATCACGAAAGTCCATATGTCCGGTTACAGCGACCCTGGCTTTGACACCCTGGCTTTGCATGCCGGCGCGGCCCCCGATCCCGCCACCGGCGCACGCGTCACGCCCTTGCATCTGAGCACCTCCTTTGTGTTCGAGAACAGCGAGCATGCCGCTTCGCTCTTCAATATGGAGCGCGCCGGCCATGTCTACAGCCGCATCTCCAACCCGACCACGGCCGTGTTCGAGGAACGCATGGCAGCGCTGGAAGGCGGGGTCGGCGCCATCGCCACGGCAAGCGGGCAAGCGGCACTGCATCTGGCCATCGCCACCATCGCGGCGGCCGGCTCGCACATCGTCGCCTCCAGCGCGCTCTACGGCGGCTCGCACAATCTGCTGCATTACACCCTGGCTCGCTTCGGCATCAGCACCACTTTTGTGAAGCCCGGTGATCTGGATGGCTGGCGCGCCGCCATCCGGCCCGAGACCAAGCTGCTGTTCGGCGAGACCCTGGGCAACCCGGGAATGGACGTGCTGGACATCCCGGCCGTCGCGGCCATCGCCCACGAGGCCGGCCTGCCCCTGTTGGTGGACGCCACCTTGAGCACGCCCTATCTGCAGCGGCCCATCGCTCAGGGCGCCGATCTGGTCATGCATTCGGCCACCAAGTTTTTGTCGGGTCATGGCACCGTGGTCGGCGGCGTGCTGGTGGACAGCGGCCGCTTCGACTGGCAGGCCGCGTTTGATCGCAGCGGCGGCCGCCGCTTTGCCGAACTCTGCGAGCCCTATGCCGGCTTCCACGGCATGGTGTTCAGCGAGGAGAGCAGCACCGGCGCCTTCCTGCTGCGCGCGCGCCGCGAGGGCCTGCGCGACTTCGGCGCCTGCATGAGCCCGCACACTGCCTGGCTGATTTTGCAAGGCATCGAGACCCTGTCCCTGCGCATGGAGCGCCATGTGAAGAACGCCGGCCGCGTGGCCGAGTTCCTGGCCACCCAGCCCCAGGTCAGCCGCGTCGGCTACCCCGGCCTGGCCAGCCATGCCGACCATGGCCTGGCCCAGCAGCTGCTGCCGCGCGGCTGCGGCTCGGTCTTCAGCTTCGATCTGCAAGGCAGCCGCGAGCAAGGCCGGCGCTTCATCGAGTCGCTCAAGATCTTCTCCCACCTGGCCAATGTCGGCGACTGCCGCTCGCTGGTGATCCACCCGGCAAGCACCACCCATTTCCGCATGGACGATGCGGCCCTGGCCCAGGCCGGCATCACGCCCGGCACCATCCGCCTGTCCATCGGCCTGGAAGACGCCGAGGACTTGATCGCCGACTTGAAGCGCGCGCTCAAGATCGCTGCCCGCTGAAGCGAAGCCACCGAGACCCACACCATGCTCTTCAACGTCCACGAACAGCCCACGTACGCCTACACCGGCGGCAAGCCCTTTGACCCCGCCCTGCCCTGCGTGGTCTTCATCCACGGCGCCCTCAACGACCACAGCGTCTGGACCCTGCTGGCGCGCTGGTGCGCCCACCATGGCCATGCGGTGCTGGCCGTTGATCTGCCAGGCCATGGCCGCAACCGCGCGCAAGCACCGCTGGCCGATGTGCCGGCCATGGCCGACTGGTTGCTGGCCTTGATGCAGGCCGCGGGCTTGAACCAGCCCGCCGCATTGGTCGGCCACAGCATGGGCTCGCTGATCGCGCTGGAAGCCGCCGCGCGCGCGCCCGAGCAGGTCAGCCGCCTGGTGCTGGTGGGCACGGCCTACCCGATGAAGGTCTCGCCCGCCCTGCTGGAAACCGCCCGCACGGCACCCGAGCAGGCCATTGCCATGGTCAACACCTTCTCCTTCGCCAGCTGGGCCAGCAAGCCCGGCTACCCGGGCCCCGGCAGCTGGCTGCAAGGGGCCGAGCTGGCGCTCAAGACCCGCATCCAAAACGGTCAGGCGGCGCTCAATCTCTTCGAGCACGACTTCCGCGTTTGCGACAGCTATGCCGGTGGTTTGGAGGCTGCGGCCCGGGTGCGCTGCCCGGCGCATTTCATCCTCGGCGAGCAGGACCAGATGACGGCGCCCAAGCAGGCGCAAGCCCTGATCGAGGCCCTGAAAGCCCAGGTGCCCACCGCCGTGCACACGCTCCCGGCCGGCCATTCGATGATGGCCGAAGCACCCGACGCCATGCTGGCGGCGCTGCGCCAAGCGCTGCGCTGAACCAGACAGTCAGCTGTTCTGGATCAACCCATCCACCACCAGGATGGTGCGGTCGCAGCGCTGAGCCAGCTCGGGGTTGTGGGTCACAAAAAGCACGGCCGTGCCCTGCTCGCGGTTGACCCGACGCAGCAGCTCGAACACCGCATCGGCGCTCTTGGTATCAAGGTTGCCCGTGGGTTCGTCGGCCAGCAGCAAGGCCGGCTTCATGGCCAGAGCCCGGGCCACGGCCACGCGCTGCTGTTGGCCGCCGCTGAGCTTGTTGGCCAGGTTGTCGCGCCAGGGCGTGAGGCCCACCTGATCGATCAGCTCGGCCGCCCGCGCCGCCATGGCCGCATCGGGCCGGCCCTTGGCGCCGAGCAGGGGCAGCATCACGTTCTCCAGCGCAGTGAAGGCGCTGATCAGGTGGTGGTACTGGAACACAAAGCCGATGTTGTGACCGCGCAGCCGGGTCAGCGCATGGTCGTCCAGGCCCACGGTGTTCTCGCCACAGATGCTCAGCTCGCCGCTGCTGGGCCGGTCCAGCAGGCCGACGATATTGAGCAGCGTGCTCTTGCCCGAGCCGCTGGGGCCCATGACGGCGCAAAACTCCCCGCGGCGCAAGTCCAAGTCGATGCCATGCAAGACCTCGCTGGCGAAGGGCGTGCCCGGGTTGAAGACCTTGCGCACCTCCCGCATGGTCACCACAGCGCTGCGATCGGTGTCCTCAACCACGGATGGCCACCACGGGGTCAAGCCGTGCCGCACGCAGGGCCGGCGCAAACGCTGACAGCAAACCGGTGATGCTGGCCAAGAGCAAGGCCAGGGCAAACAGCTGCGGGTCCAAGCTGAGCGCGAACAGCGGCGTGCCGTCGGCATTACGTGCAAAGCGCTGCCAGGCCAGCAAGGCCGCGGCGCCGATGGCGCAACCGATCAGCGCGCCACCTAGACCCAGCAGCCCCCCTTGCAGCAGGAAGACCCGCAGAATCTGCCCCCGCGAAATGCCCATGGCACGCAGGATGCCGATCTCGCGCGACTTCTGCACCACCACGACCACCAGCACGCTGGCGATGCCGAAGGCGACCGAGAGGCCGACGAAAAATCGAATCGCCGTGTTGGCCGTCGTCTGCGCGCTGACGGCCGAGAAGAACTGGGCACTGGCCTTGATCCAGCTGTCCGCCTGCACACCGGTTTCCGCGGCGATGCGCTGAGCCATGCGTTCGGCGGCATAGACATCCTCGACCGTCACCTCCAGGCTGCTGACCCCGCCGGGCAGCCCCAGCAGGCTTTGCGCCGTGCGCAGCGGCACAAAGGTGCTGCGCTGGTTGGCGCCCTTGTTGCCGAGGTCGAAGATACCGGCGATCTTGAAGGTGCTGAGGCTGGGTGCGGCGCCGGGGTTGGCGGCATTGCTGGTGCTCAGGCGCAGCTTGTCGCCGACATCGAGACCCAGGTCCGCCGCCAGCTCGCTGCCGATCAAGATGTCACCGCTGCCCAGCTGGGCGGTGCCACGCAGGATCTTGTCGCTGAGATCGACGATGCGGTAGTACAGGGCCGGCTCGATACCGGTGATGGACACCGCACGGCTGGCACTGCCGCGCAGCACCAGGGCCGAGCCGCTGACCTGGGGGCTGACCACCCGCACGCCCGGCATGGCCTGCACCTGCCGTGCCACGGCCTGCCACTGGTCGATGGACTTGAGGCGCTGCAGCGGCGGCTGGACGATGGCGCCGACCACGGCGCCGGGCTGGCCGTCGGGGCCCAGCTCGAGCTCACCGCGCAGCTCGCGCGTGAATTGCTGCGGCGGCAGCAGCTGGATGTGAGCCTGGGCCGAGAGCACGCGGCGGATGAAATTGCCCTGCAAACCGGCCAGCAAGGCCGACATGAAGACGATCACGCCCACACCAATAGCCACGCCGGTCATGATGAACAGGGTCTGCAGCCGCCCTTCGCGCAGAAAGCGCAGGGCGACGATCCATTCAAACGGTTGCCAGGACTTAAGCATGGAGAGGGCTCGACCGGCGTCAGCGGCTGGAGGGCGAGGACGCTGGTGCTGGAGCTGCTGCTGTAGCCGGCTTGGCCAACACGGGCCGCACAGGGTCGCCCGCTTTCAGGCTTGCCGCATCGGCAGCCGCAGCCTGCAGCACCACATCGCCTTCAGCCAAACCACCCAGCACCTCGACCCAGCCGCCGCTGCGCAGACCCAACTCAATCTCGCGCCGCTGCAGCCCCTGCTGGGCATCGACGCGCCAGACCCAGGGTTTCTGGCCCGACGCCTCATGCAGCTGCGCCAGGCCCAGCAGCAAAGCCCGCTGGCGCCGGCCCACCTCGACGTCGGCCGAGACCGTCATGTCCTGGCGCAGATAGGCCGGCGGTGCATCCACCGCCAGGCGCACCTCCACCGCACCGGTCTGGGCATTGATGCCCGGGTTGATATAGGCCACGCGCGCAGCGAAGCGCTGCTCGGGGTATGCATCGGCCGAGGCCAGTGCTGGCTGGCCCAGCTGCAGCAGACGCAGGTTCTTCTCGTCGATGGACAGCACCAGCTCGGTCCGCCCCTGGGGTGAGAGTGTCATCAGCAAACGCCCGGCCTGCACCACATCACCGACCTCGACATTGCGCGCGATCAGGGTGCCGGCCACCGGCGCCTGGATGCGGGTATAGCGGGCCCGTGCCCGGGCCAGATCGGCGGCGGCCTCGGCCTGGCTCAGAGCCGCGCGGGCCAGGGCCAGCTCGCTGCCAGCCGGCTGCAGACTGCGGGTCTGGGCCTGGTTGGCGCGCGCCTGGGCTTCGGCCAGGCTCAGGCTCTTGCGGGCCTCGTCCAGGGCAGCGGCACCGATGAACCCTTGCTGATGAAGCTGCTCGCTGCGCTGCAGCTGGGCACGGGCCAGATCGAGCGTGGCTTGCGCCTGGCGCAGCTGCTGCTCGCTGACCGGCAGTTGCACCTCGCCCAGGCGGCGCAGGTTCAGCTGCGCCTGCTGCAAAGCTGCCTCGGCCTGGCGCTGCGCGGCACTCAGTTCACTGGCCTCCAGGGCCACCAGCAGCTGGCCCTGCGCCACCGTCTGCCCTTGTGCCACCGGCACCTCGCTGACGGTGCCGGTGATCTGCGCCGCCAGGTCCACCCGGTGCGGCGCCTCCACCCGGGCACTGGCCACCACGGTCTGCACAAAATCGCGCCGCTGCAGTTGCTCGGCCGGCACCGCCTGGCCGCGCTGACTCTGCCACCAAGCCCATGCCGCAACAATCAGGAGGAGGCCAAGACCCCAAGCCAGGCCGCGGCGCCAAGCACTGCGGCCCGCGGTGGCTGGTACAGAGGCTGGCACGGAGGCAGCGGCAGCGCTTGCGGGTGTGTCCATGAGGGGCCTCAGCTCAGGCTCAGTTGCGGTAAGCCAGGCCCAGACTCCAGCTGTAGGAGCCCGGCTTCTGGTTGAGCGGGCTGTCGGCTGCCGTGCCCAACAGGCGGCCCACGCCGACGCTGCTGAAGCACACCCAGTGCTTGCTGACCGAGCGGGTGTAGCTCAGGCCCAGGCCCGCATCGCGAACGCCCGAACCCGGCATGTAGCTGCGCCCCAGTCGCTGAGCCGCCGGGCCCTCGGGCACGCCGAAGTAACTCTGCATGTAGCGGCCATTGCCGCCCGAGACGCCCAAGCCGACGTTCAATTCGCCCCCGGCCGAGCGGAAGAGCTGCTTGCGCAGATCGGCGCTCCAGACCAGGCCGCCATCGCGCCCGGCCAGATCCTGGCTGAGGCTGCCCCCAAGCTGCCAGGTGGGGGCCAGGGTGTAGCCGACGAAGAGCCGCCCGCGCAGCGTGCGTTTCACATCGGGCAGACCCTCGGTGCTGTCGCTGTCGCGGCTGTTGCGGCCGCTGTCGATGCGCAGGCCAAAGCCCAGGCTGAAGTTCTCGTTGCGGAACAGCTCACGGCTGGCGCCGGCGCCGCCGTCCACGGTTTCGCGGCCGAAGCCCATCAGGCCGGAAGACCCCGAGGTGGCGATGCGCCAGCGCCCCCAGCGCACCGCCCAGAGCGGTTTGATGTCGCCGCCGTACTGGCGCGCACCGAAGTACTCGGGGCCGTAGCGGTAGGAGGCGCCGATCAGGTAACGCACCTCGCCAGTGGCCGTCCCCGTGCTCTCGCCCTCGGGCGGCGTCTGAGCCTGGCTGAGGCCGGGCAGGCCAGCCGCCGCCAGCAGCAAGACCTGGCACCAAGCGCGGCCAGGCTGGACGGCCTGCACACCCGACCGTGAAGTGGCTTGAAAAAGCTGAAGGATGGAGTTCAGTCGCAGCATCAGCGCAGCTTAGCAGCGCCGCACGACATTTGTCCGTGCGCTGCGGCTGGGCTGATGCAGATCAAGCCAGGGTGCTGTGATGGGCTCAGAGGCCCAGCAAGGGGCGCAGCTGGGTCAGCATGTCGGTGGCCATGGCCTTGAGGTCGTACTCAAGCTTCCAGCCCCAGTCCGCCACGGCGGCGCTGTCGTCGATGCGCTGCGGCCAGCTGGCGGCAATGGCCTGGCGGAAGTCCGGGGCGTAGCTGATCTCAAAGCCGGGCACCTGGCGGGCGATCTCAGCGGCGATCTCGGCCGGGGTGAAGCTGACGCCGGCCAGGTTGTAGCTGCCGCGCTGCTTGATGGCTTCGGCCGGCGCTTCCATCAGCTCGATGGTGGCGCGCAAGGCGTCGGGCATGTACATCATGGGCAAGGCCTGACCCTCTTCCAGGAAACAGGTGTAGCGGCCGGTCTTGAGCGCCGAGTGGAAGATGTCCACGGCGTAATCGGTGGTGCCGCCGCCCGGGGGCGTCTTGTAGCTGATCAGGCCGGGGTAGCGCAGGCTGCGCACGTCAACGCCGTGCTTCTCAAAATACCACTGGCACCAGCGCTCGCCGGCCAGCTTGGAGATGCCGTAGACCGTGGTCGGGTCCATGACCGTGGTCTGGGGCGTGTCCAGGGCCGGGGTGTTGGGGCCGAAGGCGGCGATCGAGCTGGGCCAGAAGATGCGGTCCAGCTTCTGGGTGCGGGCCAGCTCCAGCACATTGAGCAGACCCTTCATATTCAGGTCCCAGGCCCACATCGGGTGTTTTTCGCCGGTGGCGGACAGCGCGGCCGCCAGCAGATAGATCTGGGTGATGCTGTGGCGCTTGACGACGGCGGCGATGGCCGCCGCGTCGGTAGCGTCCAGCATCTCGTGAGTCAGGGCCGGCACGCGGCCTTCAGGCGCCAGGTCGCTGGTGATGACGTTGTCGTTGCCGTGGCGCAGGGCCAGGGCCTGGGCCAGTTCGGTGCCGATCTGGCCGTTGGCGCCGATGATGAGAATCTTGGGGGTGCTCATGGGTCTGAGTGCAGTTCGGGGAGGGGCTTCAGAAAATCAGGCCTTGATCAGGCCCAGCTCGCGGCCGGCCTGGGCAAAGGCGGCGACGGCGCGCTCCAGCTGCTCGCGCTCATGGCCGGCCGAGACCTGCACGCGGATGCGCGCCTGGCCCTTGGGCACCACGGGGAAGAAGAAACCGACGGCATAAACGCCCAGCTCGAGGATGCGGGCACTGAGCTTTTGCGCCATCACCGCGTCGTAGACCATGATGGGCACGATGGGGTGGGTGCCGGGCTTGATCTCGAAACCGGCGGCCTGGATGGCCTCGCGGAAGTAGGCGGTGTTGGCCTCCAGCTTGTCGCGCAGGGCGGTGGAGGCTTCCAGCAGATCCAGCACCGCGATGGACGCGCCGACGATGCTGGGCGCCACGGTGTTGGAGAAGAGATAAGGGCGCGAGCGCTGGCGCAGCAGGTCGATCACTTCCTTGCGGCCCGAGGTGAAGCCGCCCGAGGCGCCGCCCAGGGCCTTGCCCAGGGTGCCGGTGATGATGTCGATCTTGCCAAACACACCGCGGTACTCATGCGTGCCGCGGCCAGTCTGGCCCAGGAAGCCGCTGGCATGGCATTCGTCGATGCCCAGCAGCGCACCGTACTGGTCGCACAGGGCGCGGATCTTGTCCAGCTGGGCGATGGTGCCGTCCATGGAGAACACGCCGTCGGTGAAGACCAGGGTGTGGCGCGCGCCGGCGGCCTTGGCGGCTTCCAGCTGGGCTTGCAGATCAACCAGATCGTTGTGCTTGTAGCGGAAGCGCTTGGCCTTGCAAAGGCGGATGCCGTCGATGATGGAGGCGTGGTTCAGCTCGTCGCTGATGATGGCGTCCTGCTCGCCCAGCAGGGGCTCGAACAGGCCGCCGTTGGCGTCAAACGCTGCTGCGTAGAGGATGGTGTCTTCGGTGCCCAGGAATTTGGCCAGGCGCTGTTCCAGGGTCTTGTGCAGGTCTTGCGTGCCGCAGATGAAGCGCACCGAAGACAGGCCGTAGCCGTGGCTGCGCAGGGCTTCATGCGCGGCTTCGATCACCGCCGGGTGCGAGGACAGGCCCAGGTAGTTGTTGGCGCAGAGGTTGATGACTTCGCGGCCATCGTTGGTGTGCACCAGCGAGCCTTGCGGGCCGGTGATGACGCGCTCGTTCTTGTAGAGGCCGGCCTCGCGGATGCCCGCCAATTCATTGCGAATGTGGGCGTAGAAGTCTTCGCTGCTGGCCATGAGGGTCTCCTGGGTGTGGCTTGACATTGCGAACGGCGGCTCACCCAACTGGGCTTGGTGCACAATCCGCTAAATTGAACATAGTTCGATATATCGAACTGTCGTGCAGTATCTGGGATTTCCTTTTTGGGGTCAAGCGTCATGTCCGTGCCGAGTTTGGATCATCTGGAGCCGCCCAAGGTCGGCGCCACCCTGCAAGCCCTGAGGCAAAGCCAGGGCTTGTCGCTGGACGAGCTGTCGCGCCGCGCCGGGGTGAGCAAATCCATGCTGTCCCAGATCGAGCGCAACCAGGCCACCCCCACGGTGGCCGTGGTCTGGCGCCTGGCCAATGCGCTGCGGGTGGAGCTGTCCGAGTTGCTGGGGGGCGAACGCGCCGCAGCGCCGGCGATCGAAACCGTGGCTGCCCATGCCACACCGGGCATGAGCAGCCCCGATGGCTTGTGCCAGCTGCGCATCCTCGGCCCCATCGACCTGGCCGGGCAGTTCGAGTGGTACCAGCTGACGGTGCAGCCCGGCGGCGCGCTGGAATCAGCCGCCCACGAACCCGGCTCACGCGAGCATCTGAGCGTGCTCAGCGGCAGCTTGCGGGTGGAGGCCGGTGGCAGCAGCCGGACCTTGAGCGCCGGCGAAACCGCGCGTTATGCCGTCGATGGCCCGCATGCCATACGCCACCTTGCGGCGGTGGGCGATGCGCAGGCCGAACCGGCCGTGGCCCTGCTCGTGGTGCTGCACCCCTGAGGGTGATCAGGCCGGCTGTGCGTCCAGCAGTTCGGCCAGGCTGACACGCTCCCAGCCGCTGCGCGCCCACAGCGGCGCCAGCCCCGGCGTGCGTTCGGCCAGCGTGGCTTGCAACAAGGCCTGGGCCGGGGTTTCCTGCGGCAAACACAGAAGCACCAGGCGCTGCGCGCCCTCCTCTTCCAGCCGGCCCAGCCAATCCAGGTCCAGCAGCTGATCGAGCACCGGCTCCAGCTGCAGCGGGTCCACCCGCAGGCGGCGGGCCAGCATCAGGCTGGTCAGCCCGCCCTCGCCGCGCGCCTGGCTGTCGCGCAACTCACGCAAGACGCCCAGCGACAGCTCCAGGCTCAGGCCCGGTGTCTCGGGCCGGCGCAGCATGCCGCTGCTGAGGCTGGGCGCATTGGCCGCCAGCAAAGCGCCCAGCAGCACGATCACCCAACCGAGATAGAGCCAGACCAGAAAAATGGGCACGGTGGCGAAGGCGCCGTAGAGCGTGGAGAAGGTCGGCACCTGTTTCACGTACCAGGCCAGGCCGGCCTTGGCCAGACTGAAGCCCACGGTGACGAAAACGCCGCCCAGCAGCGCATGGCGCCAACGCACATCGGTGTTGGGCACATAGTGGAACAAGGACGCCACGCCGAAAGACAGAAACAAGAACTGCGCCGTGCTGAACAGCAGGGACAGGGACACCGGCAGGGTGCTGACCAGCTCATGGCCGGTGGTGATGGCGTAGCTGGTCAGGGCCAGGCTGCCGCCCAGCAGGATGGGGCCCAGGGTGACGGCCGCCCAGTACACCAGCACCCGCTGGGCAATCGGCCGCGGGCGCTTGACGCGCCAGATCTGGTTCAAGGTGCGGTCGATGGTCAGCATCAAAGCCAGGGCCGAGAGGCCCAGGGCCACCAGACCCACGGTGCCGAGGCGGCTGGCCTTGGAGGCAAACTGGGTCAGCGCGCCCAGCACCGGCCGGGCGATGGTGTCGGGGATCAGGCTCTTCAGGAAGTACTTTTCCAGCGCCACCTGGAAGGACGCAAACATCGGGAAGGCCGTGAACAAGGCCAGCATCACGGTGAGCAGCGGCACCAGGGAAATCAGCGTGGTGAAGGTCAGGCTGCCGGCGGTCAGGCCCAGGCGGCCCTCACGAAAGCGTTCGCGCAGGCTGTGAACGGTCAGGCGCCAGGGCCAGTTTTGCAGGGAGACAAGAAACTGATCCAGCGTCGGTCTTTGGATCAGAGGGTCGGAACTCGGTTTTCGCATGCTGGCTATGATGCCAGCATGTCCCAGCCGCCCCTGCCATCGAACGCGCCCCAGAGCGCGAATGCCCCCTCTCCCATCGAGCTTCCAGCAACGCCCATCCCGCTGAGCCCCACCGAACAGCGCCGCGCCGAGCGTGCAGCCAAGGCCGCCGCCCGCGCCGCCAAAGCCGCCGCCCGTGCGGCCGCACGCGAAGCCCCGCCGCCACCGCCCACCGGGCGCACCCAAGCCAGCCCGCAAGAGGCGTTAAGCCGCAATCTGGCCTTGGGCGCCCTGATTGCCTTGTTTGTGCTGTGCCTGGCCTGGGAGCTCTGGCTCGCGCCCACCGGGCGAGGCTCCTTGGCCATCAAGGCCCTGCCCTTGCTGCTGCCCATGGCCGGCTTGTGGCGCTACCGGCTCTACACCTTCCGCTGGCTGAGCCTGATGGTCTGGCTGTATTTCGCGGAAGGCGCCGTGCGCGCCACCAGCGAAAGCGGCTTGGCCATGTGGCTGGCCACGGCCGAGGTGCTGCTCAGCGTGCTGATCTTCGTGGCCTGCGCTCTGCAGGTGCGCCAGCGCCTGGCAGCGGCCAAGGCCGAACGCGGCGAGGCCTGAGCCCCGGGGCTGCCCAGCCCGCATCGATTTTCTGCAACACCCCATAACAACCAGAACCATGAGACTAGAACACGCGGCCCTGATCGAGGCCTTGACATCCCTGCTCGGCGAAGCCGGCTTGCTGATGGGTGGCGCCAATGCCGGTGATGCCGACCTGAGTGCGTATGAGCTCGACTGGCGCCGCCGCTATGCTGGCCGCGCCCTGGCCGTGGCCCGGCCGGCCAACACCGAGCAGGTGGCCGGCGTCGTCAAGCTCTGCGCCGCCCATGGCGTGAGCCTGGTGCCGCAGGGCGGCAACACCGGCCTGGTCGGCGGCTCCACGCCCGATGCCAGCGGCACGCAGATCGTGCTGAGCCTCAGCCGCATGAACCGCGTGCGCGCCCTGGACGCCGCCAATCTGACGCTGACGGTGGAAGCCGGTGCCATTCTGCAGACCGTGCAGGCCACGGCCGCGGCGCAAGACCTGCTCTTCCCGCTGAGCCTGGCGGCCGAGGGCAGCTGCACCATCGGCGGCAATCTGGCCAGCAATGCCGGGGGCACGCAGGTGCTGCGTTATGGCAATGCGCGCGAGCTCTGCCTGGGCCTGGAGGTGGTGACGGCCGCCGGCGAGATCTGGGACGGCCTCTCCGGCCTGCGCAAGGACAACACCGGCTACGACCTGCGAGATCTCTTCATCGGCAGCGAGGGCACGCTGGGCATCATCACCGCGGCCACGCTCAAGCTCTTCCCCAAGCCCGTGGCCAAGATGACGGCGCTGGCCGCCTGCGACAGCCTGGACCAGGCGGTGCAGTTGCTGAGCCTGGCGCGCGCCCGCGCCGGCTCGGCCCTGACCGGCTTCGAGGTGATGAACGAGTTCTCGCTGGGCCTGGTGCGCAAGCATTTCCCCCAGCTGCAACAGCCGCTGGCGGCCAGCCCCTGGATGGTGCTGCTGGAGATCTCGGACGCAGAGAGCGAAGCCCACGCGCGCGCCCTGTTTGAAGGCCTGCTGGAGGCGGCACTGGAGGCCGAGCTGATCAGCGACGCGGCCGTGGCGGAAAGCCTGCCGCAATCGCACGCGCTCTGGCATCTGCGCGAGTCCATCCCGCTGGCACAGGCCGAAGAGGGCCTGAACATCAAGCACGACATCGCCCTGCCGGTCTCGGCCATCCCGGCCTTTGTCAGCCGCACCGATGCGGCCCTGGACCAGGCTTTCCCCGGCATCCGCATGGTGGACTTTGGCCATCTGGGCGACGGCAATCTGCACTACAACGTGCAAGCGCCCGAGGGCCAGGCCGCCGCCGAGTTTTTGAGCCAGCACGAGAAGGCCATCAACGCCATCGTC
The DNA here is from genome assembly GCA_002255955.1 of Burkholderiales bacterium PBB2. Taxonomy (GTDB): domain Bacteria; phylum Pseudomonadota; class Gammaproteobacteria; order Burkholderiales; family Burkholderiaceae_C; genus Paucibacter_A. The sequence goes on from NKIM01000006.1 coordinate 53,718, forward strand.
TACGACGCGGTCGTCGCCCATGGAGGCTCCATCTCGGCCGAGCATGGCATCGGCCAGCTCAAGCGCGAGGAACTGGTGGCGCGCAAGAGCCCGGTGGCCATCGGCTTGATGCGCGCCATCAAGCAGGCGCTGGATCCGCAAGGCCTCCTGAACCCGGGCCGGGTGCTCTGACCCCCGGCTTGAACCGAGCGCTTTCGCGCCCACAAAAAAAGGCCTCCGCTCAGGAGGCCTTTTGCATGGGTTGAGCCCGAATCAGCCGAGCCCGCTCAATCCGCACCTTGCGGCGCCGCAGGTCCGCTGCGGCGACGGGTCAGCAGGTCGAAGGCCTTGAGCAGCATGCGGAACACAAAGCGCAGCAGGGTCAAGGCCAGCAGGGCCTCAACAAAGGTCATCACGAAAGCGAACAGACCGTTCCAGCGATCCATGCGGCGACGGAACTTGGCGATCATGCGGTCGCGGGCGATCTCGATGCTGTCGTAGAAGGTCGGGATGACCAGCAGGGTCAGCAGGGTCGAGGTGATGGTGCCACCGATGATGGCCACGGCCATGGGGCGGTAGAACTCGCTGCCCTCGCCCAGGCCGATGGCCACCGGCAGCATGCCGGCGATCAGGGCCAGGGTGGTCATCAGGATGGGGCGCAGGCGCTTGCGGCCGGCGGCCATCAAAGCGTCTTCGCGGCCCATGCCTTCACGCTCCAGCTGACGGGCGGCGTCCAGCAGCAGGATGGCGTTCTTAGCCACCAGGCCCATCAGCATGATGACGCCGATGAAGCTCATGAGATTGAGCGTGCTGTTGCTCATCAAGAGGGCCAGCACCACACCGATCAGGGACAGCGGCAGCGACATCATCACCGGCAGCGGCGCGGTGAAGGAACCGAACTGCATCACCAGCACCAGGTACATCAGGCCGATGCCGGACAGCAGCGCAATGCCCATCTCGCTGAAGACCTCGTTCTGCTCGCGCGAGTCCCCTTCCAGCTCCAGGCTGTAACCGGGCGGGAAGTTGATGGACTTGGCCAGCTTGAGCGCGTCGGCCGTGACCTCGCCGGGTGAGCGGCCCTGGACGTTGGCGGCCACGGCGATGGTGCGCTTGCCATCGGCGTGGCTGATCTTGGACGGGCCCTTGCCCATGGTCACGGTGGCGATCTGCTCCAGCGGCACCATGGTGTTGCTGCCACTGACAGCGATCGGCAGGCGCTCGATATTGCCGGCATCGACCCGGTCATTGGGATGCAGGCGCACGGCCACATCGCGAGTCTCGCCCGAGGGGTCCACCCAGTCGCCCACTTCCACGCCGGCAAAAGCGACGCGCAAGGCTTGCGCGGCATCGTTGACCGAGATGCCCAGCGAGTTGGCCAGCCCGCGGTTCAGCTCGATCTGCAGCTCATCCTGCGGGTCTTGCTCGGACAAGCCCACATCGACCGCGCCCTTGACATTGCGCAGCTTGGCCATGAACTCGTTGGTGATGTCGAGCAGCTTGCGCGAATCGACGCCGGTGAAACGGATCTGCACCGGCTTGCGGCCGCCGCCGTTGAGGTTGTCGGACACGGCGTACTCGGCACCGACCAGACGCGAGAGCTTTTCGCGCAGCTCATTCGCCACCTCATTGGCCGAACGCTTGCGGTCCTTGGCCTTGCCGATGTCCACATAGATGCGGCCACCGTTGACGTTGACATTGCTGTTGGTGGCCACAGTCTCGGGCATCTCGCGCGCCAGCTTGGCAGCGGCTTCGAGCTTGAGCTTGGAGTACTCCAGACTGCTGCTGGCCGGCGTGCGCACTTCCACCGCGACCATGCCGTTGTCGGTCACCGGCAGGAAGCTGGAGCCGCCGAACTTCCAATGCAGGGCCAGAGCGCCCACCAGGCTGGCCAGGGCAAAGGCCGCCATCCATTTGCGATGGTGCAGAGCCCAGGCGATGACATGGCCATACCGCTCGGTCTGGTGGTCGAACCAGTCATTGAAGCTGACCAGAGCGCGGCCCAGCGCGTTCTTGGGCAGATCGTGGTGGTTCGGTGGGTCGCCCCAGTAGGCCGACAGCATCGGGTCCAGGGTGAAGGAGATGAACAAGCTCACCATCACCGAGGCCACCACGGTCAGCGCGAAGGGACGGAACCATTCGCCCGACACGCCCGGCATGAAGGCCACAGGCACGAACACGGCCACGATGGCAAAGGTGGTGGCCGCCACGGCCAGGCCAATCTCGGCCGTGCCTTGCAGCGCCGCGGTGCGCCGGTCGGAGCCGCGCTCGAGGTGGCGCACGATGTTCTCTCGCACCACGATGGCGTCGTCGATCAGCACACCGATGGCCAGCGACAGGCCCAGCAAGCTCATGAAATTGAGCGTGAAGCCGCACAACCAGACGGCGATGAAGGCCGCAATCACCGAGGTGGGCAGGGACAAGGCCGTGATCAGGGTCGAGCGCCAAGAGTTCAGGAAGACATAGACCACAAAAATGGTCAGACCTGCACCCAACACCAGGGACTCGATGACGTTGTTCAGGCTGTTCTGCGCGTCCTTGCCGCCATCCTGGGTCACCTCCAGCTTGGCGCCTTCGGGCAGGGTCTTGTTGATCTCGTCGACCAGGCTGCGGATCTTGTTGGCCGTGGTGACGGTGGAGGCGTCGCGCGAGCGCGTGATGGCCAGGCCCACATTGGGGTTGCCGTTGCGCAGGCTCTGGCGGGTCAGCTCGCCGTAGCCGTCTTCGATGCTGGCCACCTGGGACAGGCGCACGAGCTCGGTGCCACGGCGTTTGACGACGATCTGCTGGAACTCGGCCGGCGACTCCAGACGGCCGAGCAGCCGGATGCTCTGGTCTTCCAGCGTGCCGCGCACCTTGCCCACGGGCGCCGTGCCGTTCTGGTTGCGCAGCGCCGCCACCACCTCGGTCACGGAGACATTGTTCTCGCGCAGCTTCTCGGCATGGAGCAGCACGCTGAGCTCACGCTTGAGCGCGCCGTTGACGAAAACCACGGCCACGCCAGGTACGGCGCGGAACTTGTCAGCCAGTTGGTCCTCGGCAATGCGCGAGATCTCGGCGTGGCTGTGTTTGCTGCTGGACAGGGCCAGCTGCATGATGGGCTCGGCGGCAGGGTCTTCCCGCTCCAGCACCGGCTCGCGGATCTCGGTCGGCAGCTTGTAGCGCACCGTGCCGATGGCGTTGCGGACCTCATCCGAGGCCTCGATCATGTTTTTGTTGAAGTTGAAGATCAGCACGATCTGGGCGAAGCCCTCGGCCGCCGTGGCCCGCACGCGCTGCACGCCCGAGATGCTTTGCAGCGACTTCTCGATGCGGTTGACCACCTCGCGCTCCACCGTCTCCGGCGAGGCGCCCGGGTAGGCGATGGACACCACCAGCACCGGCTCCTGCACATCGGGGATTTGGTTGACGCGCAGCTTCTTCAGGGCCAGCAGGCCCATGCACATCAGCGCAATGATGATGACGATCGTGGCGATCGGCTTCTTGATGCTGAAATCGGAAAGAAACATGGCTTACTTCCCTGTGCTGGCCGCAGCCGTTGCCACCGGCGCGGACGCAGCTGAGGCCGGAGCGGCCGGCACCGCCGAGGCAATGATCTGAACCTTCTGACCATCTTTGAGGTTGGAGCCCGGGCTGCGCAGCACCTGGTCACCCACGGCCAGACCGCTGCGAATGACAAACTCACCGCGGCGCGCATCGCGCTCGCCGAGCTCCACGGCCACCTTGTTGAGCACACCATTCTTGACGCGCCAGGCATGGGCCGCGTCACCCGCGCGCTGCAGCGAGACCTCGGGCAACATCAGGGTGCTGACGCTGCCGGACTCGACCCGGCCTTCGGCGTAGAGGCCGGCTACCGTGGGTGCCTTGCCCGGCGCGAAATCCACCAGCACTTCGAGCTGGCGGGTGGTGGCATTGGCGGCCGCATCGATGCGGCGGACCTTGCCCGTGAAGTTGCCGTCACCAAAACCGTTGACGCGGAAATTGACGGCTTGACCGGCTTTGATCTCGTGCATGCGATCGGCCGACACCAGGCCTTCGAAGCGCATGCTGCGCGGGTCGATCACCTTGACCAGCTCCTTGCCCACCTGCGCGGTGTCACCGGCTGAGACCTTGCGCTCGCTGACCACGCCGTCAAAAGGCGCGCGCACCTCGGTGCGATGCAGTTGCTGGCGCGCCTGCACCAGGCGAGCCTTGGCGGCGACCAGATCGTTCTGGGCATTGTTGCGGCGCAGCTCGGCATCTTCCAGCGCTTGCAGCGAGCTCATGCCCTGGGCTTGCAGGGTCTTGAGACGCTGCATCTGGCGCTCGGCCTGCTCGAAAGACTGGGCAGACACACGCGCGCCCTCCTCGGCCGAGGCGAGCGAGTCGCGGATGGAGGTGTCATCCAGACGCACCAGAAGGTCACCGCGGCGCACGTTCTCGCCGTTTTCCTTGAGCACCTGCAGCACCACGGCCGACACCTCGGCGCGCAGATCGGCGCGCTTCTCGGGCTGGATGGAGCCGGTGATCACCGGGCCGAAGGCGTAGGACGCCAGGCTCATGGTGCGCAGGTCCTCGGGCGCCACCAAGATTGCGGCACCCGCGGCACTGGCGGCCTTGTCCGGTGCAGCAGCGCCATCCACTTCGCGCTTGCCGCAAGCACTGAGCGCCAAGACGGCGCACAGCAGCACGCTCAAAGAAACAGGACGGGCAAGGCGGGACGAACGCGTCATCGGATCAACTCCGTTTGGATGAACATCAGCAAGCTGGACACAAGAGAACCGGGAGCGCTGCGCAGTCAGGATCAGCACGCAACGCCCGTCACAAGGCGACTGGGCTCGGATTTCAGCGAAAGCGCCCGCATTGAAACCGCTGCGGTCAGCCGGCACAAGCATGGCATTTGAAACCCGAACAAAAGCCCCGCAGCTTAAGTGAGCCCCAGGGGTGGGCCATAGGTCATGGAGCCGATTTTTGCTTCGGACTTACCCTAGATTTGAGCGGCATCGCGAGCCTGTCGCGGCGCAAAGCATAGACCTCTGCACACTGCTCCCGCAACGCGGCTTGCTACTGCAAAGTCTCTTTGAGCCCGAGAAGGTCCGGCAGCGGCAGCACGGCAATGCCCTCCTCCGCCAGTGCCTCGGTGTCGGCGCGGCTGGCTTGGCCACGGATGCTGCGGGCCTCGGCCTCTCCGTAGTGGATGCGCCGGGCTTCCTCGGCAAAACGCGGACCGACGTTTTCGCTCTGCGAGACCATATGGCGTAAGGCCTGCATGACCTGACCCTGCACTCGGGCGAGTGCGGCGGCCGCCGCCGTGGTGTCCGGGTCTGTCGAAGTTGTGCTCAATGCGGCGTCGGCTAGGGGCGGGGAAGAAGCGGAACTCCCTCCCGTTCGACGCTCGCTGCCTGGACCTTCGTGGCGCAAGTGGGAAACATTCAGGCGCGGCGCGCTGGGCAGACGCCGAACCTCGCTGCTGCCGCAGATGGGGCAGGCCACCAGGGAACGCGCTTGCTGGCTTTCAAAGTCGGCCGCCGATGCGAACCAGCCTTCGAAGACATGCTCATGGGTACAGCAGAGATTCAGAACCAACATGGCGCGATGGTAAGCGCAGGGAGCCGCCTTCGCCGGCGGCGGCCACTCATACGTGCGCTGCAGCCACCCATTTGAGGGCCCAGGCCCCCGCCTGCCAACGCTGCAGCCAGAGCAGGCCGATCAGGGTCTTGGCATCGGTGATGCGGCCATCCTGGCACATGGCATCAACCTCGGCGACCGTGAAGGCCTGCAGCTCGATGAATTCACCATCGTCGAGCGCCTGACGCCCCGGCGTGAGGCCGCGGGCAAAGAAGATCTCGATGCCTTCGTCCGAGTAGGCAATCGCGTTGTGAAGCACGCCGGCATGGGCCCACTCGGCCGCGTGGTAGCCGGTTTCCTCGATCAGCTCGCGCTGGGCACAGCGCAGCGGGGCTTCGCCGGCATCGAGCTTGCCGGCTGGGAACTCCAGCATCACCCGGCCCATGGGGAAGCGGAACTGACGCTCCAGGAGCAGGCGACCATCGTCCAACAGCGGCACGATCATGACCGCGCCGGGGTGCAGGATGTACTCGCGGCTGGCCTGGGCGCCATCGGGCAGGCGAACGATATCGCGCTGCACATGGAGGAAGTTACCGCTGAAAACACGCTCGGAGGAAACGCTGTCTTCGCGCAAATGAGCGTCCGAACTCGCCGCGCCCGGCTGGGCGGGCGTCGCGCCCTCAGGCGTCATGGCGATGGCGGCGCAGATAGCACCAGACAAAGCCCGGGAAGCCCAGGGTCACGAAGAGGCAGAAGCCGGCCGCGTAAAACTCCCAGCCCTGAGGCTGGCGTTGACCGAGCTTGGACTCGAGCAGGAAACCGAGTCCCAGGGTCAAAAGCGCGAGCAAGACCAATTCCAGCAGACGCCAGCCCACCGCCTTGGGACTGCGGCGCGGCCCCACAAGCAGGACCCGGTTGCTGAAGTAAGGCAGGTTGGCGGCCAGAACAGCCGCCAACAAAACCAGCCAGACGGCTGCGGTTTGATCCATGGATTCGGGAGAAAAAGCGAAACCGGAGGATCAGGTCGCCAGCGTCTTGACGATGGCAGACGCGCACCAGGCCATCAGACCGCCGGGCAGCAAGCCAAAGACCAGCACGGCGGCACCGTTCAGCGACAGCACCAGACGCACATCGGCAGGCGCTGCCAGGGGCGCGCGGTCCGTGGGTTCGTCAAAGAACATGACCTTGACGACGCGCAGGTAGTAGAAGGCGCCGATCAGCGACACCACCACGGCGGCAATGGCCAGGCCCAGGTAGAACGGCACATTGGTCGAGACCAGGGCCTGCAGCACCGACAGCTTGGCGTAGAAGCCCGCAGTCGGCGGCACGCCAGCCAGCGAGAACATGAACACCGCCATCACCACGGCGAACCAGGGGCTGCGCTTGGCCAGACCGGCCAGGTCCTTGAGTTCCTCGGCCTCATGACCGGCGCGCGAGAGCAGCAGGATCATGCCGAAGCTGCCCAGCGTCGTCAGCACATAGGTCACGGCGTAGAACATGGCCGAGCTGTAGGCATTGGCGGCCGACAAGGTGTTGTTGTTCACCACGCCCGAAGCCAGGCCCAGCAGCATGAAGCCCATCTGCGCGATGGTCGAATAGGCCAGCATGCGCTTGAGGTTGGTCTGCGCGATTGCGGCCAGGTTGCCGACCAGCAGCGACATCACCGCCAGCACGATCAACATCTGCTGCCAATCCACGGCCAGGCCGATCATGCCTTCCACCAGCAAACGCACGGTGATGGCAAAGGCTGCCAGCTTGGGCGCCGAGCCGATCAGCAGGGTCACGGCAGTGGGCGAGCCTTGGTAGACGTCCGGCACCCACATATGGAAGGGGGCAGCACCGAGCTTGAAGGCCAGACCGGCGGTCACAAAGACCACGCCGAAGACCAGCACCGACTTGTTCGGCACGCCAGTGGAGATGACCTCGAAGACGCGCGGAATGCTCAGCGAACCGGTGGCGCCATACATCATGGACAAGCCATAGAGCAGGAAACCGCTGGCCAAGGCGCCCAGCACAAAGTACTTCATCGCCGCTTCGGTCGACACCGCATGGTCACGGCGCAGGGCCACCAAGGCATAGAGCGACAAGCTCATTAGTTCCAGGCCGAGATAGATGACCAGGAAGTTGTTGGCCGAGAGCATCACGAACACGCCCAGCAGCGAGAACAGGCTCAAGGTGAAGAGCTCACCCTTGAGCATCTCGCGCGAGGCGGCATAGGGACGCGCATAGACCAGCACGACGATGGTGGCGATGCTGGCAAAGAAACCCAGCAGATGACCCATGGGGTCCGACACCACCATGCCCTGCATGGCATACAGGGTCTGGCCCTCGCTGAAGGCGCTGAAATGCACGGTGGCCACGGCCACCAGGGTCAGCTGGGTCAGCCAGTAGGTTGGGCGGCGCGCCGGGTCCTTGACGAACAGGTCCGCCAAGGCCACCACGCAGGCCATGGCCAGCAAAATGATTTCGGGATAAACCGCGAGCCAGTTCATATTGTTCATGTCTTGTTGGCCCTAAGAATCAACCGGGGATCAGCTTGGACGTTGCCACATGCTTGAGCAACTCAGCCACCGACACCTGCATCACATCGGTGAAGGGCTTCGGGTACACACCCATCCACAGCACAGCAATGGCCAGCACCGCCAGCATCAGGAACTCACGGGCGTTGATGTCCTTGAGGTTGCGCACATCGTCGTTGGTGACCGCGCCGAAGTAGACGCGCTTGTACATCCACAAAGTGTAGGCCGCACCGAAGATCAGGGCCGTCGCGGCGATGGCGCCGAGCCAGAAGTCGTAGCGCACGGTACCCAGGATCACCATCCACTCACCGACAAAACCGGCAGTGGCGGGCAGGCCGCAATTGGCCATGGCGAAGAACAGGGCGAAGGCCGCGAACTTGGGCATGGTGTTGACCACACCGCCGTAGCTGGCGATCTCACGCGAGTGGACGCGGTCGTAGAGCACGCCGATGGACAGGAACATCGCGCCTGACACAAAGCCGTGCGAGATCATCTGCACCAGACCGCCCTGCACACCCAGGTCGTTGAAGATGAAGAAGCCCAGGGTCACGAAACCCATGTGGGCGATGGACGAGTAGGCCACCAGCTTCTTCATGTCCTGCTGCACCAGAGCCACCAGGCCGATGTAGACCACGCCGATCAGGGACATGGCAATGATCAGCCAGGACCACTGATGGGCCGCGTCCGGCACGATGGGCAGGGAAAAGCGCAGGAAACCGTAGCAACCCAGCTTCAGCATGATGGCGGCCAGCACCACCGAACCACCAGTGGGCGCTTCCACGTGGGCATCGGGCAGCCAGGTGTGAACCGGCCACATCGGCACCTTCACCGAGAAGGCAGCCAGGAAGGCAAAGAACAGCAAGGTCTGCGTGCCGCCGGCAAGGGGCAGCTTGTGCCAGGTCAGGATGTCGAAGCTGCCACCGGACTGGAAGTACAGGTAGAGCAGCGCGATCAGCATCAAGAGCGAACCAGCCAGGGTGTAGAGGAAGAACTTGAAGGCCGCGTACACGCGACGCGGGCCGCCCCAGACGCCGATGATGATGTACATCGGGATCAGTGTGGCCTCGAAGAACACGTAGAACAGCATGCCATCGAGGGCCGAGAACACGCCGATCATCAGGCCCGACAGGATCAGGAAGGCGCCCATGTATTGGTTGACGCGCGACTCGATCACCTCCCAGGCGGCCAGCACCACGATGACGGTGATGAAAGCGGTCAGCGGCACGAACCACATGGAGATGCCGTCCAGGCCCAGGTGGTAGCGGATGTTGAAACGCTCGATCCAGGGCTGGTTTTCGACGAACTGCATGGCAGCCGTGCTGTTGTCGAAACCGCTGATCAGCGGCAGCGTCACGGCAAAGCTGGCCAGCGCGGCCAGCAAGGCCAGCCAACGCACGGTTTTGGCCTGGTCGTCACGACCCAGAGCCAGCAGCACGGCGCCGCAGGCGATGGGCAGGAAAATGGCAAGACTTAGCAACATTATTGTTCTCCGCCCTCAATCACAGACCGGTCAGGGTCTTGAGTTGGGGCCACATATAGGGCCACAGCTGCCAGGTCATCAGGCCGATCACGCCCAGGATCATCACCAGCGCATACCAGTACAGGTGGCCGGTCTGAACGCGACGCACCAGGCCGGCAATGCCGCCGACGGCACGCGCCGAGCCATTGATCACCAGGCCGTCAATCAGGGCCGCATCGCCGCCCTTCCAGAACGCCAGACCCAGGCCGCGCGCGGCCTTGGCGAGGATGTTCTCGTTGATCCAGTCCATGAAGTACTTGTTCTCCAGGACCACGATCAGCGGACGCAGCACACGAGCCAAGGTCGCCGGCACGGCCGGCCAGACCATGTAGAACAGGTAGGCCGTCACCACCCCGCCCAGAGCCAGCCAGAACGGCAGCGTCTGCAGGCCATGCACAGCCATGGCCGCAGCGCCGTGGAACTCATGGCCCAGCTCAGTCATGGCGTGGTGGACCTGGTGGTTGATGAAGATGGCGTCCTTGAAGAAATCGCCATGCAGCATCGGGGCGATAGTGAAGTAACCGATCAGCACCGAGGGCACCGCCAGCAAGGCCAGCGGCAGGGTCACCACCCAAGGTGACTCGTGAGGCACATGAGGCTCATGGTGACCGTGGTCATCATGATGGTCATGCTCGCCCGGGAAGGGCTTGTGGCGGAAGTTCTCCTTGCCATGGAAGACCAGGAAGTACATCCGGAAGGAATAGAAGGCGGTGACGAACACGCCAATGATGACGGCGTAGTAAGCCCACTGCGCCGCCGGCAGATGGCTGGCATGCACCGCTTCGATGATCGAATCCTTGGAGTAGAAACCCGAGAAGAACGGCGTGCCAATCAGAGCCAGCGAACCCAGCAGCGAGGTGATCCAGGTCACCTTCATGTACTTCCACAGACCACCCATATTGCGGATGTCTTGGTCGTGGTGCATGCCGATGATGACCGAGCCGGCGCCGAGGAACAGCAGGGCCTTGAAGAAGGCATGGGTCATCAGGTGGAACACCGCCACCGAGTAGGCCGAGGCACCTAGGGCCACGGTCATGTAACCAAGCTGCGACAAGGTCGAGTAGGCGACCACGCGCTTGATGTCGTTCTGAATGATGCCCAGGAAGCCCATGAACAGCGCCGTGATGGAGCCGATCACGAGGATGAAGTTCAGCGCGGTGTCCGAGAGCTCGAACAGCGGGCTCATGCGGGCGACCATGAAGATGCCGGCCGTCACCATGGTAGCGGCGTGGATCAGCGCGGAGATGGGGGTCGGGCCTTCCATCGAGTCCGGCAGCCACACGTGCAGCGGGAACTGAGCCGATTTGCCCATGGCACCGATGAACAGGCAGATGCAGGCCACGCTCAGCATCATCCAGTCTGAGCCCCACAGAGGCGCATTGAACTTGACCTGAGCCAGTTCGCCAGCCTTGGCGAAGGTCTCGGTGTAGTTCAGCGAACCACCGTAAGCCACCAGCAAGCCGATGCCCAGGATGAAGCCGAAGTCACCGACGCGGTTGACCAAGAAGGCCTTCATGTTCGCGAAGATGGCGGTCGGCTTGGTGTACCAGAAGCCGATCAGCAGGTAGGACACGAGGCCCACCGCTTCCCAACCGAAGAACAGTTGCAGCATGTTGTTGCTCATCACGAGCATCAACATCGAGAAGGTGAACAGCGAGATGTAGCTGAAGAAACGCTGGTAGCCCGGGTCTTCTTCCATGTAGCCGATGGTGTAGATGTGCACCATCAGCGACACAAAGGTCACCACGCACATCATCATCGCGGTCAGGCCGTCGACCAGGAAGCCGACTTCCATCTTCAGGCCGCCCACCACCATCCATTCATAAATGGTCTGGTTGAAACGGGCACCGTCGTTGATGACGGATTCCAGCGTCATGGCCGACAAGATGAAGGCCACGAGCACCCCGAGGATGGTGACCGTGTGGGCGCCCTTGCGGCCCACTTGCTTGCCGAACAGGCCGGCCACGACGGCACCGACCAGCGGGGCCAGCGGCACCGCCAGCAAGAGGTTCTGAGAGAGTTGTGCAGACATTGTTCTTCAGCCCTTCAGCGCGTCGAGCTCTTCGACATTGATGGACGCCCGGTTGCGGAACAGCACGACCAAAATGGCCAGGCCGATGGCCGACTCGGCGGCCGCCACGGTCAGGATGAAGAACACGAACACCTGGCCTGCCATATCGCCCAAATAGTGCGAGAAGGCCACAAAGTTCAGGTTCACCGCCAGCAACATCAGCTCGATCGCCATCAGCAGCACGATCAGGTTCTTGCGATTCAGGAAGATGCCCACCACCGAGATGGCGAACAAGATCGCCCCCAAGGTCAGGAAATGGCCTAAGGTCAAGCTCATCATGCTTTGGCTCCTGTGTCGGCAGCAGCGGCGTCTGCAGGCGCAGCGGCGGGCAGTTCCACCGTAGGCGCCATCTTGACGATGCGCAGGCGGTCGGCCTTCTTGACCTTGACCTGCTCGGAGGCGTCTTGGCTGCGTGAATCCTTGCGGCGGCGCAGCGTCAGCGCGATGGCGGCAATGATGGCCACCAGCAGCAGCACGGCCGCAATCTGCAAGGGATAGAGGTACTGGGTGTAGATGGCGATGCCCAGCAGCTTGGTGTTGCCCAGCTGCATGGCTGCGGGCGACAGCTCCGGCGCATCGGCCAGGCGGAAGCCACCCATCAGGATGGCAGCCATTTCCAGCGCGATCAAGGCGCCGACCAGGCCGGCCATCGGCATGTGCTTCCAGAAACCCTCCCGCACGTGGTCTGAATTGATGTCCAGCATCATCACCACAAACAGGAACAGCACCATGACGGCACCGATATAGACCAGCACCAAGGTGATGGCCAGGAATTCCGCCTTGAGCAGCATCCAGATGCACGAGGCATTGAAGAAGGCCAGAATCAGGAACAGCGCAGAGTGCACGGTGCTGCGCGCCGTGATCACACGGAACGAGGCGCCCAGCAACACGGCCGAGAAGATGTAGAACAGAGCAGTGGTGATTTCCATAGCGTTCCAGCAGTACTTAACTCTTGTCCGATCGAGTCGCCCGCCGGGCCGCCTTGAAACAAGTTCAGGGCGACTCGAGCCGAGGTGTACGGCGGCGTTGGCCGACGGACCTCTGCGTCCCCTCGGGGGACCGGCCGAGTACTCTCGGACGAGGGGTCAACGGTACTTTGCGTCGGCCTCCTTTTGGGCTGCGATCTCGGGTTCATAGCGGTCACCCACAGCCAGGAGCATGTCCTTGGTGAAGTAGAGGTCGCCGCGTTTTTCGCCGTGGTACTCGAAGATATTGGTTTCCACGATCGAGTCGACCGGGCAGCTCTCTTCGCAAAAACCGCAGAAGATGCACTTGGTCAGGTCGATGTCATAACGCGTGGTTCGGCGGGAGCCGTCATCGCGCACATCGGACTCGATAGTGATGGCCATCGCCGGGCAGACTGCTTCGCACAGCTTGCAGGCAATGCAGCGCTCTTCGCCGTTGTCGTAACGGCGCAGCGCGTGCAGACCGCGGAAACGCGGCGACAGTGGGGTTTTTTCTTCCGGAAACTGCACGGTGATCGTGCGCGACAGGAAATGGCGGCCGGTCAGGGCCAGGCCCTTGAACAGCTCGATGAGCATGAAGCTCTTGACGAAGCTCACTGCAGACATGGGAGGACCTCAGCTCACTTCCAGATGTTGTACGGCGACTGAATCCAGAGGCCGACGACGACCAACCAGACCAGGGTCACGGGAATGAAGATCTTCCAGCCCAGACGCATGATCTGGTCATAGCGGAAGCGCGGGAAGCTGGCGCGAACCCAGAGGAACACGGTGACCACGCAGAAGGTCTTGAGACCCAGCCAGATCCAGCCCGGGATGAAGTCCAGCGCAGCCACAGGAGCCAGCCAACCACCCAGGAAGAACAGCACGGTCAGGATCGAGACCAGCCACATATTGGCGTACTCGGCCAGGAAGAACATGGCGAAGGACATGCCCGAGTACTCGACCATGTGGCCGGCCACGATTTCCGACTCACCTTCCACCACGTCGAAGGGGTGGCGGTTGGTTTCAGCCAGGCCGGAGATGAAGTAGACGCCAAAGATCGGCAGCAGAGGCAGCCAGTTCCAGGACAGCAGGTTCAGGCCCATGTCGGCGAACTGACCGCGCGACTGGCTCATGACGATGTCGCTCATGTTCAAGCTGCCGCTGACCATCAGCACGATCACCAGGGCAAAGCCCAGGGGAATTTCGTAGCTGACCATCTGGGCGGACGCCCGCAGCGCGCCCAGGAAGGCGTACTTGGAGTTCGAGGCCCAGCCGGCAATGATCACGCCGTAAACCTCGAGCGAGGTGATGGCCATCAGGAACAGCAGGCCAGCGTTGATATTGGACAGCGCGACTTCCGGGCCGAAGGGGATCACAACCCACGCGGCCAGGGCCGGCATGATGGTCATGATGGGGCCGAGGAAGAACAGGCCCTTGTTGGCCGCCGTCGGGACGATGATTTCCTTGAAGATCAGCTTGACCGCATCAGCGATGGGGGTCAGCAGACCGTAGGGGCCGACACGGTTCGGGCCCGGACGGATCTGGGTCCAGCCGATGGCCTTGCGTTCCCACAAGGTCAGGTAGGCCACGCAAATCATCAGCGGAGCCACCAGCACGATGATCTTGATCAGGTTCCAGACCACGGGCCAGGCACCGCCCAGCAGGCTGGCGCCAGTTTGGTAGAGGGTGTCAATCATTGCTGTTCTCGCCTCACACCTTGGACACGTTCAGCGAACCGAAGGCCGCGCCCAGGGCCGCAGTTTCCGGGAGCCCGACGGGCACGCGCACCACATTCGCGGGCAGCTTGGCGTCGAGCTGGGCCGGCAGTTGCACGGTGCCGGCGCCTTCCTGGCTGATGCGCACCGATGCGCCCTGCACCTCGGCCAAACCCAGCTGATCCCACAGCGCCTGCGGCAGGCGCGCCACGGCTGCCTGGCGGGCGTCGGTGGTCAGCTGCAGCGAGGTCGAGTGACGAACCAGGGCGTCGGTGGCATAGATCGGCACTTCGGCGAGGCGCTCCAGACCGCCCGCTGCCGCTTGCAGCTGCACCGGCGCCTGGCTGGCATTGCTCAGGCGGCTGCTCAAATCAGCATCCACGCCCAGCGCTTCGTTGCGCACCTGCTCGGAGCTGTCCTGGCCGAAACCGTCCAGAGCCAGCAGATTACCCAGCACGCGCAGGATCTTCCAGCCCGGGCGCGTTTCGCCCAGGGCCTTGGCCACGCCCACGAAGCTCTGCAGGCGACCTTCCGCGTTCACGAAAGAGCCCGAGGTCTCGGTGAAAGGAGAGGTCGGCAGGATCACATCCGCGTACTCGATGCCGGTCTTGAAGGGGCTCAGCACCACAACCATTTCGGCCGCGGCCAGGCTCTTCGCGGCGGCCGCCGCGTTGGCGCTCTCCAGCACCGGGTCGGTGTTCAGCAGGATCACAGCCTTGAGCGGCGCGCCGCCGGCTTGCGCGCCCAACATCTGGGCGGCATTCAAGCCATTGCCTTGCGGCATCGCGCCAACCAACTGCGCACCGACGGTGTTGGCGGCTTCGGTCAGGTAACCCACCTTTGCACCCACCTGGGCAGCAATCCAGTTGGCCAGGCTCAGCAAGGCCGCGGCTTGCGGGTTTTGTGCAGCGGCATTGCCCAGCAGAACCGCCTTGCGCTCGCCGCTCAGCAGCGATTCGGCGATCGCGTTCGCGGCCGGGGTCACTTCAGCGCTCACCGGTGCGCTCACGCCCTTGGCCTGGGCCACGGCTTGTGCAACAGCGGCCAGCGACTGCAGCCAGGCACTCGGCGCCGCGGTGATGCGTGCGGCGATGGGCAGGAGCCAGTCGTCTTCGCTGCCGTGGATCACACTGATCTGGGCGCCGTGACGGGCGGCCTGACGCAGGCGCTGCGC
This sequence comes from Burkholderiales bacterium PBB2, assembly GCA_002255955.1. Classification (GTDB taxonomy): domain Bacteria; phylum Pseudomonadota; class Gammaproteobacteria; order Burkholderiales; family Burkholderiaceae_C; genus Paucibacter_A. The sequence goes on from NKIM01000006.1 coordinate 69,186, forward strand.
AAACAGCGGATGATCCTTGCGCAGGAAGCTGCCCACGACCAGGGCACGATCCAGCTCGCTCAGCGCGGCGATCGAGCCACCCAGCCAGTGGGCCTTGCCGGATTCGGCAGTGTTGCTGAAATCGGCATGGCGCAGGCGGTAGTCCACGTTCTGGCTACCCAGACCGCGCACCAGCTTGGCCAGCAGATGCAGTTCTTCCACCGTGCTGTGGGCCGAGCCCAGGGCACCGATGGCCGCCGGGCCGTGTTCGGCCTTGACCAGCTTGAGGCCGTTGGCCACGTATTCCAGCGCCGTGGTCCAGTCGACGGTCTTCCAGGCACCGCCCTGCTTGATCATGGGCTGGCTGATGCGCTGGTCGCTGTTCAGCGCTTCGTAGGAAAAGCGGTCGCGGTCGGCGATCCAGCATTCGTTGACGGCTTCGTTCTCGAGCGGAACGACGCGCATCACCTGATTGTTCTTGACCTGGACGATCAGATTGGCGCCAGTCGAATCATGTGGGCTGACGCTCTTGCGGCGCGACAACTCCCAGGTGCGGGCGCTGTAGCGGAAGGGCTTGCTGGTCAGGGCGCCGACCGGGCAGATGTCGATCATATTGCCCGACAACTCGGAGTCCACGGAGCGGCCGACAAAGGTCTGGATCTCGGCATGCTCGCCACGGTGGGCCATGCCCAGCTCCATCACGCCGGCGATCTCTTGGCCGAAGCGCACGCAACGGGTGCAATGGATGCAGCGGCTCATTTCCTGCATGGAAATCAGCGGGCCGACGTTCTTGTGGAAAACCACGCGCTTTTCTTCGGTGTAGCGCGATTTGCTGCCACCGTAGCCCACGGCCAGGTCTTGCAGCTGGCACTCGCCACCCTGGTCGCAGATCGGGCAATCCAGCGGGTGGTTGATCAGCAGGAACTCCATCACGCCCTGCTGCGCCTTCACCGCCTTCTCGCTCTTGGTGCGAACGATCATGCCCTGGGTCACGGGCGTGGCGCAGGCCGGCATGGGCTTGGGCGCCTTCTCCACATCCACCAGGCACATGCGGCAGTTGGCGGCGATGGAGAGCTTCTTGTGGTAGCAGAAATGCGGGATGTAGGTGCCGGCCTTTTCGGCTGCATGCATGACCATGCTGCCTTCCTGGACCTCTACCTTCTGGCCGTCGAGTTCGATTTCAATCATGTCGTGTCCTGTCCTGCCTCAGCCCGAGGCCGGCACCAGAGCCGTTTTGTGTTCGATCAGATGAACGAACTCGTGTTTGAAGTTCTTGATCATGGCGCGCACCGGCATAGCCGCGGCATCGCCGAGCGCGCAGATCGTGCGGCCCTGAATGTTGTCGGCCACCGAGTTCAGCAGGTCGATGTCTTCGGGCTTGCCCTGGCCGTTGGCGATGCGCTCGACCACACGGTGCATCCAGCCCGTGCCTTCGCGGCAAGGCGTGCACTGGCCGCAAGACTCGTGGGCATAGAAGTAGGACAGGCGCAGCAGGCTCTTGACCATGCAACGGCTGTCATCCATGACGATGACCGCCCCCGAGCCCAGCATGGAGCCGGCCTTGGCGATGGAGTCATAGTCCATGGTGCAGTTCATCATGACCTCGGCGGTCAGCACCGGCGAGGACGAACCGCCAGGAATCACGGCCTTGAGCGTGCGACCCTTGCGCACTCCGCCGGCCAGTTCCAGCAGCTTGGAGAACGGCGTGCCCAAAGGGATCTCGTAATTGCCTGGGCGCTCCACATCACCCGAGACCGAGAAGATCTTGGTGCCGCCATTGTTGGGCTTGCCGATTTCCAGATAGGGCTGGCCACCGTTGCGGATGATCCAGGGGACGGCCGCAAAGGTCTCGGTGTTGTTGATGGTGGTCGGGCGGCCGTAGAGGCCAAAGCTGGCCGGGAACGGCGGCTTGAAACGCGGCTGACCCTTTTTGCCTTCCAGCGACTCGAGCAACGCAGTTTCTTCGCCGCAGATGTAGGCGCCGAAACCGTGGAAGGCGTGCAGCTGGAAGCTGAAGCCGGAGCCCACGATGTTGTCACCCAGGAAACCGGCCGCACGGGCTTCTTCCAGGGCCGCTTCGAAGCGCTCGTAGACCTCGAAGATCTCGCCGTGGATGTAGTTGTAGCCCGTCTTGATGCCCATGGCGAAAGCGGCGATGGCCATGCCTTCGATCACGATGTGCGGGTTGAACATCAGGATGTCGCGATCCTTGCAGGTACCCGGCTCGCCCTCGTCCGAATTGCAGACCAGGTATTTGGCGCCCGGGAACTGGCGCGGCATGAAGCTCCACTTCAGGCCGGTGGGGAAGCCGGCGCCGCCACGGCCACGCAGGCCCGAAGCCTTGACCTCGGCGATGACCTGATCCTGGGTCAGCGGCGTGCCTTCCGGAGCGCCCTCGCCTTTCAGGATCTTGCGCAGCGCGGCATAACCGCCACGTGCCACGTAGTCCTTCAGGCCCCAGTTCTTGCCGTCCAGACCGGCGTAAATCTGCGCGCCAATGTGGCGATCATGGAAACAGGTCTCGACGCCCTGACTCTGAAACTTGGATAGATCCAGCATGCTTCTTCCCGTTCCTCAGTTCTTGGCCGCAGCGGCTTCTGCCGCAGCATGGGCCTTGAGCACGTCCACCAGCTCATCAAGGCGCTGGTTGCTCATGAAGCTGCACATCTGGCGGTCGTTGACCAGCATGACTGGCGAGTCCGCGCAAGCACCCAGGCACTCGCTCTTTTGCACGGTGAAAAGGCCATCGGCCGTGGTACCGCCCTCTTCCACGCCCAGCTTCTCGCAGAGGTGGTTGAGCGCCTTCTGGCCGTCGCGCAGCTGGCAAGGCAGATTGGTGCAGACATTCAACTTGAACTGACCCAGCTTGCGCTGGTTGTACATGTTGTAGAAGGTCGTCACTTCGTAGACGGCGATCGGCGGCATGCCCAGGTAGGCGGCGATCGCGTCTTCGCTGGCGCGCGACACATAGCCGATTTCCTGCTGCACGATGGACAGGCAGGCCATCACGGCCGATTGCTTCTGATCCGCCGGGTACTTGGCCACTTCACGCGCAAAGCGGGCCGCCGTGGCCTCGCTCAGCACATAGGTTTCGTTGTTCGTTGTCATCGTTCTGCTCATCACTCAACGATCGATTTCGCCGAACACGATGTCCATCGTGCCGATGATGGCCACCGCGTCGGCCAGCATATGGCCACGGGCCATCTCATCCAGCGCAGCCAAGTGGGCAAAGCCCGGGGCACGGATCTTCAAACGGTAAGGCTTGTTGGCGCCATCGCTGACGATGTAGATGCCGAACTCACCCTTGGGATGTTCGACGGCCGCGTAGGCCTCGCCTTCCGGCACGCGGAAACCTTCGGTGAACAGCTTGAAATGGTGGATCAACTCCTCCATGTTCGACTTCATGTCCACACGCGAAGGCGGCGCCACCTTGTGATTGTCGGTAATGACCGGGCCCGGGTTGGCGCGCAGCCAGTTCACGCATTGCTGAATGATGCGGTTGGACTGACGCATTTCCTCGACGCGAACGACGTAGCGGTCGTAGGTGTCGCCGTTGGTGCCGACCGGGATGTCGAAGTCCAGCTTGGCGTAGGCGTCGTAAGGCTGGGTCTTGCGCAGGTCCCAGGGGATGCCACAACCACGCAGCATCGGGCCGGTGAAGCCCATGTTCAGTGCGCGTTCAGGCGACACCACGCCAATGCCCACGGTGCGCTGCTTCCAGATCCGGTTGTCGGTCAACAGGGTTTCGTAGTCGTCGACGTTCTTGGGGAAGCGATTGCAGAAGTCCTCAATGAAGTCCAGCAGCGAGCCGCTGCGGTTCTCATTCATCTTGGCCAGGGTCTTGGCGTTCTTGATCTTGGACACGCGGTACTGCGGCATGGTGTCCGGCAGATCGCGGTAGACACCGCCCGGGCGGAAGTAGGCCGCATGCATGCGAGCGCCCGACACGGCCTCGTACATATCGAACAGGTCTTCACGCTCACGGAAAGCGTAGATCAGCACGTTCATCGCGCCGCAATCGAGACCGTGCGCACCCAACCACATCAGGTGATTCAGCAGGCGGGTGATCTCGGCGAACATCACGCGGATGTATTGCGCGCGTTCCGGCACTTCAATGCCGAGCATCTTCTCGATCGCCAGGCAGTAGGCCTGCTCGTTGGCCATCATGGACACATAGTCCAGGCGATCCATATAGGGTAACGACTGGATGTAGGTCTTGCTCTCAGCCAGCTTTTCGGTAGCACGGTGCAGCAGGCCGATATGAGGATCGGCGCGCTGGATGACTTCGCCATCCAACTCCAGCACCAGGCGCAGCACGCCGTGAGCGGCGGGATGCTGGGGACCGAAATTCAGGGTGTAGTTCTTGATTTCAGCCATGAATCAAAGTCCACCGTAATTGTCTTCGCGAATGATGCGCGGCGTGATTTCACGCGGCTCGATGGTCACCGGCTGGTAGACCACGCGCTTTTGCTCGGCGTCGTAGCGCATTTCCACATGACCCGAGGTCGGGAAGTCCTTGCGCATCGGGTGGCCGATGAAGCCGTAATCGGTCAGGATGCGACGCAGGTCTTCGTGGCCATCAAAAATGATGCCGTAGAGGTCGAAGGCTTCGCGCTCGAACCAGTTGGCCGAGTTCCAGATCGGAGTGATGGCTGCCACCGACGGGAAATCGTCATCCGGGCAGTAAACCTTGAGGCGCAGACGCCAGTTCTTGTTGACCGACAGCAGATGCGATGCCACAGCGTAACGCGGGCCGTCGTAGGCACCGTCCTTGTAGCTGCTGTAGTCGAGACCGCAGAGGTCAATCAGCTGCTCGAAGCGCAGTTCGGAGTGATCACGAAGGGTCTTGGCGACGCTGAGGTAGTCGGCCGCCCGCACTTGCAGGGTGACTTCGCCAAATTCGGTCTTCAGACTCTGGATGCGCTCGCCGAGCGCGGCCTCCAGCGCGGTCTTGAGGGTGTCAAGTTTGCTCATCGGTGCTTGATCCTTCAGCGCGCGATCGTGTTTTCACGGCGAATCTTGGCCTGCAATTGCAGGATGCCGTACAGCAAGGCCTCGGCCGTCGGCGGACAGCCCGGCACATACACATCAACCGGCACGATGCGATCGCAGCCGCGCACGACGGAATAGCTGTAGTGGTAGTAGCCGCCACCGTTGGCGCAGGAACCCATGGAGAGCACCCAGCGTGGCTCGGCCATCTGGTCGTACACCTTACGCAGGGCCGGTGCCATCTTGTTGCACAGCGTGCCGGCCACGATCATCAGATCGCTCTGGCGCGGGCTGGGGCGGAACAACATGCCGAAGCGGTCGATGTCATAACGGGCCGCGCCCGCGTGCATCATTTCCACCGCACAGCAGGCCAGACCGAAGGTCATGGGCCAGAGGGAACCGGTCTTGGACCAGTTGATCAGCGTGTCGACCGAAGTGGTGACAAAGCCTTCTTTCAATACGCCTTCAATACCCATTGCAAGCTTTCATTCGTTCAGGCCCTTGCGAGCCGAGCGCCGAACCCTGACCCAACATTGCTGCCGAGCGGGCCCGCCATGCCCATCCATCGACGGAGGGGCGTCCCCTCGGGGGACCGACCAGCGCAGCGCGCCGGGCGAGGGGCTAACAATCACTCCCAGTCCAGGGCGCCCTTTTTCCATTCGTAGGCAAAACCCACGACCAGAATGCCCAGGAAAATCATCATCGACCAGAAACCTGCCGCACCAATCTCACGGAGCGAAACCGCCCAGGGAAACAGGAAAGCAATTTCCAAGTCAAACAAGATAAACAAAATGGCCACGAGGTAATATCGCACATCGAATTTCATGCGCGCGTCTTCAAAGGCCTCGAAGCCGCATTCGTAGGGGGAGTTTTTGGCCTGATCCGGCCGATTGGGACCCAGCAGAAAGCCGAGCACTTGGGGCGCCACACCGACGCCTGCGCCGACCAGGATGAAGAGGATGACGGGGAGGTACTGATCCAAGTTCATAGGTGACGCTCTTTGAAAAACCGCCGTACGCCTCCAGGCCCCGGCCGAGTTTTATGCAGTGATTTAACAAAAGCAACGGGCGCGCCGCCAGCGAATGTATCGCTCACGGACTGCGCCCGCCATGTCCCCCGCAAAAATGCGACAAACTTTGTTTGCTCACACCCTTGCAACAGAGGCGCTACGACCAATATTCCGCAGGCTCCAACCTTTGGATATTAACCGAACATTTGGTGCCGTCGGCGAGACTCGAACTCGCACAGCTTTCGCCACTACCCCCTCAAGATAGCGTGTCTACCAATTTCACCACGACGGCTGAATTTCACTTCTCAACTCTGTCTGGCGCCGATCTTCATCAGCGAGAGGGATTGCTTCCCAGACAGCCTTGAATTCTATACCGAAAATTTCGCACTTTTGATCATTTCAGATCGAAGCACTCAAAATATCTGCGGCAAGCTCATCCGAACCTCGTCCGCCCCAAGCGCCAAGCCAGCAAGCGAGCCGCAAACAGCCTCGATCGCGACAGACTCAAGCGCTTGGAGCTGCGCACGCTCACCGGAACCACAGCGCGTGCGCAGACTTTCGCATCAAGCGATCAGTTCGAAGCAGCAGAGGCGGCCGGAGCCACCACTGGCGCCACCGCAGGTGCAGCACCTGGAATGGCTGCAGCACCCGACGCAGCGACGGCTGCCGGAGCAGCGCGATCCAGAACCGTTTCAGCGGCAGCACCACCACTGCGATGGTTGGACAGATAGGCCAGCGCCAAAGTGCAGGCAAAGAACAAAGTGGCGCACACAGCCGTGCTGCGCGACAGGAAGTTGGCGCTGCCGGTCGCGCCAAACAAGCTACCCGAAGCACCGCTTCCGAAACTAGCACCCATATCGGCGCCCTTGCCTTGCTGCACCAGCACCAAGCCAATCATGGCCAGCGCGCTCAGCAACTGCACCACCAGAACCAAATTCATCAAGACCTGCATCTCTAACTCTCCAATCAATCGTTCTTTTTGAAGGGCCGATTGCCGATCGGGCAATCCACCCAGGATTTCAAGCCAACACTCAGTGCGCAGCGCGGCAGATAGCAGCGAAGTCCGCGGCCTTCAAGGCCGCACCACCAATCAAGCCACCATCAATGTCGGGCTGTGCAAACAACTGCAGCGCGTTGTCAGGCTTGACGCTGCCGCCGTACAGGATTCGCATGGCATCCGACTTTTGCGTGGCCGCATGCAACTGTTTGCGCAGGACCGCGTGCACGGCTTGCGCTTGCTCCGGCGTGGCAGTCAAACCCGTACCGATGGCCCACACCGGCTCATAGGCCAGCACGATTTCACCGATGCAATGGGTCAGGGTGTGGATGACCGCAGCCAGCTGACGCTTGACGACCGCTTCGGTCTGGCCAGCTTCGCGTTCTGCCAGGGTCTCACCCACGCAGACGATGGGCGTCACGCCATGCGCCAGAGCCGCCTTGGCCTTGTCGGCCACCAGCTGGTCACTTTCATGATGGTAGGCGCGACGCTCGGAGTGGCCGACGATCACATAACGACAGCCCAGATCGGCCAGCATGGCCGACGACACCTCACCGGTGTAGGCGCCCTGCTCGAAAGCCGAGCAATCTTGCGCGCCCAGACCAACAGCCTGCCCCGTCAAGGCCAAAGCAGTTTCCGCCAAGTAGGGAAATGGCACACAGACCGCCACATCGGCCGACCAGGGCCCCAACTCCTTCAGGCCCGACAACAGGGCCGCATTGGCAGCGCGGCTGCCATGCATCTTCCAGTTGCCTACGACCAATTTCTTGCGCATCTCGTTCTCCAAACTCCCAGCAAGCCCAATCGAGGCCCGCTGAGGATTGCCGCTCACCATGTCAAAACAATCTTGCCGATGTGCTCGCCCGATTCCATCAGCGCATGCGCTTCGGCCGCCTGGGCCGCAGGCATCTGACGGTACAGCACTGGCGAAATCTCTCGTGCGGCCAGCAAAGGCCACACACGCTCACGCAAGGCTTGGGCAACACCCGCCTTGAAGGCCAGCGAACGCGGTCGCAAGGTCGAGCCACTGATCGCCAGACGACGACGCAAGACCGCACCCGCATCAAAGCGAGCCTCAACACCACCCTGCACCGCAATGATGACCATGCGACCATCGTCGGCTAGGCATTGCACACCACGCTCGACATAGGAACCGGCCACCATGTCCAGAATGACGTCGACGCCCCGCCCCGCCGTCGCCGACTTCACTTCCGCAACGAAATCCTGTTCGCGGTAGTTGATGGCGACATCGGCACCCAGCTTCAAGCAGGCCTCGGCTTTGGCTGCCGATCCCACCGTCACCAGCACGCGCGAACCCAGCGCCTTGGCCATCTGGATGGCGGTGACACCGATGCCACTGCTACCGCCGTGCACCAGCAGGCTCTCACCGGGCTGCAGCGCGGCACGCGCGAACACGTTCGACCAGACCGTGAAGCAGGTTTCCGGCAGACTGGCCGCCTCCGCCATGCTCCAGCCGACAGGCACCGGCAGGCATTGGCCAATCGGCACCACGCACAACTCGGCATAGCCACCGCCCGCCACCAAGGCACAGACCGCATCACCCAGCTTGAAACCCGAGGCCGCCAGGGCCTCGGCATCACCAGCGACGATGCGCCCCGCCACCTCCAGGCCCGGCAGATCGCTGGCACCCGCTGGCGGCGGATAGGCGCCCTTGCGCTGCAAAACATCGGGGCGGTTGATGCCATAGGCCTCCACCGCGATCAAGCATTCCCCGATCCCGGCGACAGGATCAGGGCGCTCGATCAGTTGCAACACCTCGGGCCCACCGGGGCGGGTGATGGCGATCGCCTTCATGGACAGGTCTTACTCAGCGTCAGCCGGCGCTTGAGCGGGCGCTGCGTCGCGCTCGATCAGGGCCTTCATGGACAGCTTGATGCGACCCTTTTCGTCGGTTTCCATGACCTTGACCTTGACGATCTGACCTTCCTTCAGGAAGTCGGTCACCTTCTCGACGCGCTGGTGGGCGATCTGACTGATGTGCAGCAGACCATCCTTGCCAGGCAGCAGGTTCACCAGAGCACCGAAGTCCAGGATCTTGGTGATCGGGCCTTCGTAGACCTTGCCGATTTCAACCTCAGCAGTGATCTCCTCGATGCGCTTCTTGGCGTATTCGGCCTTCTCGGCGTCGGTCGAGGCGATGGTGATGGTGCCGTCTTCGCCGATATCGATGGTGGTGCCGGTTTCTTCGGTCAGCGCACGGATGGTGGCGCCGCCCTTGCCGATCACGTCACGGATCTTTTCCGGGTTGATCTTCATGGTGTACAGGCGCGGTGCGAACTGCGACACCTCGGTGTTGGCCGTGCCCATGGCTTCGACCATCTTGCCCAGGATGTGCAGGCGGGCTTCCTTGGCTTGCGCCAGGGCGACCTGCATGATTTCCTTGGTGATGCCCTGGATCTTGATGTCCATCTGCAGGGCGGTGATGCCACCGGTGGTACCGGCCACCTTGAAGTCCATATCACCCAGGTGATCTTCGTCACCCAGGATGTCGGTCAGCACGGCGAAGCGGTTGCCGTCCTTGATCAAGCCCATGGCGATGCCGGCCACATGGGCCTTCATCGGCACGCCTGCGTCCATCAGAGCCAGGCAGCCACCGCAGACCGAAGCCATCGACGAGGAGCCATTGCTTTCCGTGATTTCCGACACCACACGCATGGTGTAGGGGAAGTCTTCCTTGCTCGGCAAAGCGGCGATCAGAGCGCGCTTGGCCAGGCGACCGTGGCCGATTTCGCGGCGCTTCGGGCTGCCCACGCGGCCAGTTTCGCCGGTGGCGAACGGAGGCATGTTGTAGTGCAGCATGAAGCGGTCTTCGAACTCACCGGCCAGGGCATCGATGCGCTGGGCGTCACGATCGGTACCGAGCGTTGCCACCACCAGAGCCTGGGTTTCACCGCGGGTGAACAGGGCCGAACCGTGGGTGCGCGGCAGGATGCTGTTGCTGATCTCGATCGGGCGCACGGTGCGGGTGTCGCGGCCATCGATGCGGGGCTCGCCAGCCAGGATCTGGCCACGCACGATGCGGGCTTCGATCTCGAACAGCAGGCTTTCCACTTCGACCTTGTCGAACGCCACGCCTTCGTCGGTCAGCGCCTTGAACACGTTCGCCGTCACTGCACGGCAAGCCTGGGTGCGGGCTTGCTTGTTGCGGATCTGGTAGGCGGCGGCCAGGGCTTCGTCGGCCAGGGCGCCAACCTTGGCGATCAGCGGCTCGTTCTTGGCAGGAGCCTTCCAGTCCCAGGCCGGCTTGCCGGCGTCACGCACCAGCTCGTCGATGGCGGCGATGGCGATATTGCCTTGCTCGTGACCGTAGACCACGGCGCCCAGCATGATCTCTTCGCTCAGGCCGTCAGCTTCCGACTCCACCATCAGCACGGCAGCTTGGGTGCCGGCAACGACCAGGTCCATTTTGCTGTTGATCAGCTCGGTCTTGCCCGGGTTCAGGATGTATTCGCCGTTGACATAGCCCACGCGCGCAGCGCCGATCGGGCCATTGAACGGGATGCCGGACACGGCCAACGCAGCGCTGGACGCGATCAGGGCGGCGATGTCGGCCTGAACTTCGGGGTTCAGCGACAGCACGTGCACCACGACCTGAACTTCGTTGTAGAAGCCTTCCGGGAACAGCGGACGGATCGGGCGGTCGATCAGGCGGCTGGTCAGGGTCTCCAGCTCGCTGGGACGGCCTTCACGCTTGAAGAAGCTGCCCGGGATCTTGCCGGCGGCGTAAGTCTTCTCCAGATAGTCCACGGTCAGCGGGAAGAAGTCCTGGCCGGCCTTGGCTTCGGTCTTGGCCACCACGGTGGCCAGCACCACGGTGCCTTCGATGTTCACGACAACAGCGCCGCTGGACTGACGGGCGATCTCGCCGGTTTCCATCACGACGGTGTGGTTGCCCCACTGGAAGGTCTTGGTGACTTTATTGAACAAACTCATGGTCTCTCTCCTTGTGTGCGCTCAGGCCACACGGCCCGACAACGCAGTCATAGCGGCTTGCGGTGCCACTTCAGAACCGAGAGTGAGACTGGGTTTGGCGGGATGCCATTCCAGAGAATCTGCAAGATCGACACGACTGTCGGCAGAGGCCTTGGAATGACACAGCAGCGCCACTTCAGCTCAACTCCATGCAATGCCAAAAGACAAAGAGCCTGTACTGGACGAACAACCCAGACAGGCTCTTTGATCTCAGCGGCAAATTACTTGCGCAGGCCCAGCTTCTGGATCAGCGCGGTGTACCGCGTTGCGTCCTTGGCCTTCAGGTAGGCCAGCAGGCTCTTGCGGGTATTGACCATCTTCAGCAGGCCGCGACGACCGTGGTGGTCCTTCATATTGGCCTTGAAGTGGGGGGTCAGCGCGTTGATACGGGCTGTGAGCAGGGCCACTTGGACTTCCGGCGAGCCGGTGTCGTTGGCGCTGCGGGCGTTCGATTGAACGATTTCTGCTTTGTTGATATCGGCGACTGACATGTGCGCGTTCCTGTTGTCGGAAGCCGCCGGCGACTCAAGAACAGGCTTGAGCCAGACACAGACGGTTTCCATGGTTTCACTTGCGGTCCCGGGTGAAACCGACCCGGGCCGTGCTTCGCTGCTGCGGCCTTCAAGCCCGTGTTGCCACGGTCTTGTTGCGCCACTTCAGCGGCTTTGCCCCACCCAGATTCAAAGCCGGAAGAGACAAAACTCTCGGATTATAGCCCAGAGTTACAAGGCCACCTCAGAGCCCCAGTCGCCCGCGGCTCCAAGCTTGCGGCCAAGCGTCGACATATGGCGCCGACGTCTCGGTCAGCAAGAGGGCCGGCGGAGAATTTTTTCAGCCCCTTGAAAGGCAAAAACCCAGGCGCAATTGAGGCCACAAGGGGATGCGAGACCCAGCGCAAGACGGCTGATTCGCCCCACCCCCAAGGAGTTCGGCGCGCCGCCAGGCCCGCCGAAATGGATCGAAACCCAATACCGCCGAGCGCCGCTCGGAGCCCAGCCCAGGAGACTGCCATGTTTGTGATTCCCGTCGCCCGCCATGCCGCCGAACTGTCCCGCCAACTGGAGCGCCACCGTGTCGGCGGCCAGATCGAGCGCCTGTTCACCCAGGACCCGCAAGCCCTGGCCCTGCGCAGCCCGGCGCTCGATGTCAGCGAAAGCGCGAGCGGCTACACCGTGCTGCTGGATCTGCCGGGCGTGAGCAAGGAGGCTGTGAAGATCAGCATCGAGGGCCGCCGCGTCAGCATCGACGCCGAACAAACCCGCGACCCGGAACTGGCCGAAGGTGAAAAGCTGCTGCACCGCGAACGGGCCGCCACGCGTTTCTCGCGCAGCCTGCAGCTGCCGCAGGAGCTGAACCAGAACGAATGCAGCGCCAAGCTCGAGAACGGCGTGCTGACACTGAAGCTGAGCAAGCTGCAGGCCAGCGGCCCGACCCAGCTGATCGTCAGCTGAGGCCAAGCCGGGCGTGCAGGTGCGCGGCGCTCAAGCCGCGCCCAGCGTCCAGCGCGGCCGAACCTCAAAGCCCGCGCCCGGCCGCAAGCTGGCCATGCCACGCTGCAAGCGCATCGCAGCGGCCATGGCGATCATGGCGCCGTTGTCGGTGCACAAGCTCAACTCCGGGTAGTGCACCCGGATCTGACGCTTGGCGCAGGCCGCATTGAGCTGCTCACGCAGATGCCGGTTGGCCCCCACGCCGCCAGCCACCACCAGGCGCTTGAGCCCGGTCTCTTTCAAGGCCAGCAAGGATTTGCGCAGCAGCAGCTCGACGATGGCCGCCTGCGTGCTGGCGGCCAGATCGGCTTTTTGCTGCTCGGTCGGCACCTCGCCCAGGCGCTTCACCTGAGTCAGCACGGCTGTTTTCAGGCCGGCAAAGCTGAAATCGGGCTTGCCGCTCTTGAGCATGGGCCGGGGCAGATCAAATGCCGTCGGGTCGCCCTGCTCGGCCAGCTTGGCCAGATGCGGGCCGCCCGGATAGGGCAGACCCAGCAGCTTGGCGCTCTTGTCAAAGGCTTCGCCGGCGGCGTCGTCGATGGTCTCGCCCAGCATCTGGTACTGACCGACATCGTCCACCCGCATCAGCTGGGTGTGCCCGCCGGACACCAGCAAGGCCACAAAAGGAAACTCCGGCGGATCTACCGACAGGAAGGGCGAGAGCAAATGCCCCTCGAGGTGATGAACGCCCACGGTGGGCTTGTTCAGCGCCGCCGCCATGGCCACAGCCACACCGGCGCCCACCAGCAAGGCGCCGGCCAAGCCGGGGCCCTGGGTGTAGGCGATGACATCGATGTCGTTCAACGCCACGCCGGCCTGCGCCAACACCTCGCGCGTCAATGGAAGCACGCGTCGGATGTGGTCCCGCGAAGCCAGCTCTGGCACCACGCCGCCGTAGGCCTGGTGCATGCGGATCTGGCTGTGCAGGGCCTGAGCGCGCAGCTGGGGCGCGCCAGCAGCCGGCACCGAGACCAGCGCCACGCCGGTTTCGTCGCAGGACGATTCGAATCCCAGAACCAACATGGCGTTGCTCAGTGGCCTTCTTTGGCGTGGTTGATCGAGTACTTGGGGATCTCGATGGTGACGTCCTTCTGGCCCAGGATGGCTTGGCAGCTCAGACGCGAATCAGGCTCCAGACCCCAGGCGCGGTCCAGCATGTCCTCCTCGCCCTCCTCCATTTCGGACAGCGAGGCCATGCCTTCGCGCACGATCACGTGGCAGGTGGTGCAGGCGCAGACCATGTCACAGGCGTGCTCGATGGCGATCTGGTTGTCCAGCAGCGCCTCGCAGATCGAGGTGCCGGCCGGCGCGTTGACCGTCTTGCCCTCGGGGCAGTACTCGGCGTGGGGAAGAATCTTGATGACAGGCATGGGGCTCTCCTGGCGCGGCGCGCCGGCTCAGATCTGGTCGACGCTGCGGCCGGTCAAGGCCTTGTGAATGCCGCGGTTCATGCGCGCGGCGGCAAAGGCTTCGGTGCCCTTGGCCAGGGCTTCAACGGCGGAGGTGATGGCATCGGCATCCTCGCCATCAGCCGCCTGCGCCATCGCCTGCAACAGGACAGCAATATCGGCCTGCTCGGCCTCGGACAGCAGATCGCCGTCGGCGGCCTGGGCGGACAGCGTGGCCAGGCGCATGCGCTCGGCCTCGACACGCGCCTCGCGCAGCTTGCGTGCCGTCATGTCGGATTCGGCGCTGGCAAACCCGTCTTTGAGCATGCCGGCGATCTGGTCGTCGCTGAGGCCATAGCTGGGCTTGACCTGGATGGTGGCCTCCACGCCCGAGCCCAATTCCTTGGCTGCGACGCTGAGCAGGCCATCGGCATCGACCTGGAAGGTCACCCGGATGCGCGCAGCGCCGGCCACCATGGGCGGGATGCCGCGCAGCTCGAAGCGCGCCAACGAACGGCACTCGCTGACCAGCTCGCGCTCGCCCTGCAGCACATGCAGGGCCATGGCGGTCTGGCCGTCTTTGAAGGTGGTGAAGTCCTGCGCCTGGGCGACGGGGATGGTGGCGTTGCGCTCGATGATGCGCTCGACCAGGCCGCCCATGGTTTCCAGCCCCAGAGAAAGCGGGATCACGTCCAGCAAGAGGATGTCGCCATCGGCCGCATTGCCAGCCAGCTGGTTGGCCTGGATGGCGGCGCCCTGAGCCACCACCTCATCGGGGTTCAGATTGGTCAGCACTTCGCGGCCGAACAAGGCACCCACCGCCTCGCGCACGCAAGGCATGCGCGTGGAGCCACCCACCATGACGGTGCCCTGCACCTCGTCGGCCCGCAGCTTGGCGTCGCGCAGCACGCGCTTGACTGCGCTCAGCGTGCGGGCCAGCAGGGGCTGGGCGAGGGTTTCGAATTGGCTGCGAGACACGCGCAGCTCGAGCGCGCCTGCATCCAGCTGCGCCTGCAACACGGCGCTGTCCGCGCTGGAAAGCTGCTCCTTGGCGGCGCGCGCCGCCACCAGCACCGCACGCTTGTCGTGCGCCGAGCTCAGCTGCAGGCCACTTTGCGCCAGCGCCCAATCGGCCAGGATGCGATCGAAATCGTCACCGCCCAGCGCAGCATCGCCGCCCGTCGCAACCACCTCGAACACGCCACGACTCAGGCGCAACAAGGAGATATCAAAGGTGCCACCACCGAGGTCATAAACGGCGTAGAGACCTTCGCTGGCATTGTCGAGGCCGTAGGCAATGGCCGCGGCCGTGGGCTCGTTGATCAGGCGCAGCACATTGAGGCCGGCCAGCTGGGCCGCGTCCTTGGTCGCCTGGCGCTGCGCGTCGTCGAAATAAGCGGGCACGGTGATCACCGCACCAAACACATCGTCGGCAAAGCTGTCCTCGGCGCGGAAGCGCAAGGTGGCCAGGATCTCGGCCGAGATCTCCACCGGCGACTTCAGGCCATCGCGGGTGCGCAGGGACAGCATGCCCGGCGTGTCTTCGAATTCATAGGGCAGCTGGCCGCGCTCGGCCACATCCGCCAGGCCCCGGCCCATGAAACGCTTGACCGAGACAATGGTGTTGACCGGGTCCTCGGCTTGCGCGGCCAGCGCCGCGGCACCGATCTGGCGGCGGCCTTCTTCCAGGTAGCGCACGGCCGAGGGCAGGATCACCTGACCCTGTTCATCGGGCAAGCACTCGGCCACACCGTGACGCACAGCGGCCACCAGAGAGTGGGTGGTGCCCAGGTCAATGCCCACCGCGATGCGACGCTCGTGCGGATTGGGCGACTGGCCCGGTTCGGAAATTTGCAGCAAAGCCATGTCTTATTGTCCTAGGGCTTCCAGGCGTCGATCGAGATCGGAACGGAATCGGTGAATGAACATCAGCGCCCTCACCTGCTGGGCGGCGGCAGCGGTGGCGGCGGCCGTATCGGCGTCAGTGCCGGTGTCGGCATCGAGCAGGCGCTGCACCTCGGCCAGCAGTTCACGCTCGCGCGTGGCCACCTCGGCATCCAACGCCTCCACTTCGGCCAGGCCTTGCGCCTCGTCCAGAGCCTCGCGCCAGGCCATCTGTTCCATCAGGAAGGCCGTGGGCATACGGGTGTTCTCGTGGATCTGCAAGGGCACACCGCGCAGCTCACACAGATAGGCCGCGCGCTTGAGCGGATCACGCAAGCGCTGATGCGCCTCGTTGACCCGCATGGCCCACTGCGCGCTCAGGCGCTGCGCCGCGGCACCTTGAGCCGCAAAACGGTCGGGGTGGACCTGGGCCTGCAAGGCCTTCCAACTGGCATCGATGGCGGCGCGATCCTGGGTCTGCCGCTGCGGCAGGCCGAACAGGCTGAAGTCGTCGTCATCGAGTTTCATGGAACAGGTCTCGGGCTTTTCGAATCTTGGGGCGGGCGCAAAGCTGATGCCACTCGGCTTCGGCCATGAAAAAAGCGCGGACCGACGCCGCGCCCTCCTGGCCTGCACCGCTCGCGCGGCGCAGCACTGTATTACACGCGGAAGGACTCGCCGCAGCCGCAGCGGTCTTTCTCGCGCGGGTTGCGGAACTTGAAGCCCTCGTTCAGGCCCTCGCGGACAAAGTCCAGCTCGGTGCCGTCCAGATAAGGCAGGCTCTTGGGATCGATCAGGATCTTGATGCCATGGCCTTCGAAGATCAGGTCCTCGGGGGCCACCTCGTCGGCGTACTCCAGCTTGTAGGCCAGGCCGGAGCAGCCGGTGGTCTTGACGCCCAGGCGCACGCCGACGCCGCGGCCGCGCTTGCTGATGTAGCGCGTCACATGGCGTGCGGCGGCTTCGGTCACGGTCACTGACATGGCGCCGTCCTTACTGCGTGTGCTTGGCGCGGTAGTCGTCCACGGCCGCCTTGATGGCGTCCTCGGCCAGGATGGAGCAGTGGATCTTGACCGGCGGCAGGGCCAACTCTTCGGCGATCTGGGTGTTCTTGATGGCCAGGGCCTGATCCAGGCTCTTGCCTTTGACCCATTCGGTCACGAGCGAGCTCGAGGCGATGGCCGAGCCGCAGCCATAGGTCTTGAACTTCGCGTCTTCGATCAGCCCTGTGGCCGGGTTGACCTTGATCTGCAGCTTCATCACATCGCCGCAAGCCGGCGCACCGACCATGCCGGTGCCGACCGACTCGTCGCCCTTTTCGAAGGCGCCGACATTGCGCGGGTTTTCGTAGTGATCAACGACTTTTTCGCTGTATGCCATGATTTTTCTCCTAGCTGTTGGCGGGTCAACGTCTCATCGCAAGGCGCTGACCCAAGCCTGTTGCCGACTTCAATCGGCGGCGGGCTGTGATCGGTCGGTCAGTGGGCAGCCCACTGGATGGTGCTGAGGTCGATGCCGTCCTTGTACATATCCCACAGCGGCGAGAGCTCGCGCAGCTTGGCCACACGGTCCTTAAGGGTTGCGATCGCGTAATCGATTTCTTCCACGGTGGTGAAGCGGCCGATGGTCATGCGCAGAGAAGAATGCGCCAGCTCGTCGCTGCGGCCCAGGGCGCGCAAGACATAGCTCGGCTCCAGGCTGGCTGAAGTGCAGGCCGATCCGGATGAAAGCGCCAAGCCCTTGACACCCATGATCAGGGACTCGCCCTCCACATAGTTGAAGGACATGTTCAAGTTGTGCGGCACGCGGCGCTCCAGGTCGCCATTGACGAAGACCTGTTCGATGTCCTTGAGGCCATTCAGCAGACGCTGATGCAACATGCGGATGCGCTCGCCCTCAGCCGCCATCTCTTCCTTGGCGATGCGATAAGCCTCGCCCATGCCCACGATCTGGTGTGTCGCCAAGGTTCCCGAGCGCATGCCGCGCTCCTGGCCACCGCCGTGCATCTGTGCCTCCAGGCGCACGCGCGGCTTGCGACGCACGAACAGGGCACCAATGCCCTTGGGGCCATAGGTCTTGTGCGAAGCCAGGCTCATCAGATCGACCGGCAGCTCGGCCAGGTTGATCGCAATCTTGCCGGTGGCCTGAGCGGCGTCGACGTGGAAGATGATGCCGCGCTCGCGGCAGATGGCGCCGATGGCCGGGATGTCCTGGATCACGCCGATCTCGTTGCTGACATACAGCACCGAAGCCAGGATGGTGTCCGGGCGGATCGCCGCTTTGAAGGCCTCGATGTCCAGCAAGCCATCGGCCTGCACATCCAGGTAAGTGACTTCAAAACCTTGGCGCTCCAGCTCGCGGCAGGTATCCAGCACCGCCTTGTGCTCGGTCTTGAGCGTGATGATGTGCTTACCGCGGGTCTTGTAGAACTGGGCCGCACCCTTGATGGCCAGGTTGATGGACTCGGTCGCACCCGAGGTCCAGACGATTTCGCGCGGGTCCGCACCGATCAGGGCGGCCACCTGCTCGCGCGATTTCTCAACCACGGCCTCCGCCTCCCAACCCCAGGCGTGGCTGCGCGACGCAGGGTTGCCGAAATGCTCGCTGAGCCAGGGCACCATGGCGCTGACCACACGAGGATCCACCGGGGTGGTGGCGCCGTAGTCGAGATAGATGGGGAAATGCGGGGTCATGTCCATGTTCGAGAAATGCTCTTTTTGTTCTGACTTTTGTTCCGACTGGCTCCGCCAGCTGAGCAGGCCCAAAGCGCCTGCCCTGCTGGCGTGGTCGCGGATGGCGGCTTACTTGGTGAAGGCGTTGCCCAAGGCAAAAACCGAATTGGGCGCAGTGATGCGGATGGGTTTGACCACCGGCGTGGAGGAAATCGCGCGCTTCATCGGCGACTCCTCGATGGTCACGCCCTTGGCCAGTTGGTCTTCCACCAGCTTGCGCAGGGAGACCGAATCGAGGTATTCGATCATCTTGGCATTCAGGCTGGTCCAGAGCTCGTGCGTGATGCAGCGGCCGGTGTCCTCGCCCATGCAGTTTTCCTTGCCGCCGCAGCCGGTGGCATCGATGGGCTCGTCCACGGCCACGATGATGTCGGCCACGGTGATTTCGCTGGATTTGCGGCCCAGCGAATAACCGCCGCCCGGCCCGCGGGTGCTTTCCACCAGCTCGTGCCGGCGCAGCTTGCCAAACAGCTGCTCTAGGTAGGACAGCGAAATCTGCTGCCGTTGGCTGATGGCCGCCAAGGCGACCGGGCCACCGTTTTCACGCAAGGCCAGATCGATCATTGCCGTGACGGCAAAGCGACCTTTGGTGGTGAGACGCATCACACTCTCCTTTTGCCCGAACTCATGTCCGAAAGACCCAGGGCAACCACGGCATAAAGCGCCGACAGCTGCCACCTCGATCCGGGCGCCCTCGGCCGAAGCCTGAAGGGTTAACCCGGGTCTATTTCCGACAATTTTACTCAATTACTGAGCGCTTTGCTGGAGGCGGGCAAAACCGCAGGTTTTGCCAGGGCTTCAGGCAGACTGAGGCCGCGAGCGAAGCCGGCTGCGTCAGGCGATATTGTCGTGCACCACGGCACCGAAAGCCTGCTCGCGCAGCTGGGCCAGCTGATCGCGCACGCGCGCCGCCTTTTCGAATTCCAGATTGCGCGCATGCTCGAGCATCTGCTTTTCCAGCAAGGCGATGCGCTTGCTGAGGTCCTTCTCAGACATCTGCTCCACCTCAGCCACCTGCAGCAGCTTTTGATCGTCGCGACCGCTCTTTTCCGAGTACACGCCGTCGATCAAATCCTTGATGCGCTTGTTGATGCTGCGCGGCGTGATGCCATGGGCCTCGTTGAAGGCCAGCTGCTTGCTGCGGCGGCGCTCAGTTTCGCCCATGGCCTTGCGCATGGACTCAGTGACCCGATCGGCATACAGAATCGCCTTGCCGTTGAGATTGCGGGCGGCCCGACCGATGGTCTGGATCAAGCTGCGCTCCGAGCGCAAGAAGCCTTCCTTGTCGGCATCCAGGATGGCCACCAGGCTGACCTCGGGGATGTCCAGGCCTTCGCGCAGCAGGTTGATGCCCACCAGCACATCGAACGCGCCCAAGCGCAAATCGCGCAGGATCTCCACCCGCTCCACCGTGTCCACATCGCTGTGCAGGTAACGCACCTTCACACCGTTGTCGGCCAGGTAGTCGGTCAGCTGCTCGGCCATCTTCTTGGTCAGCGTGGTGATCAGCACCCGCTCGTGGATGTCGACACGGATGCGGATTTCCTGCAGCACATCGTCCACCTGGTGGGTGGCCGGGCGCACCTCGACGATGGGATCAACCAAGCCGGTCGGGCGCACCACCTGCTCGACCACCTGGCCAGCGTTCTGCTGCTCATAGGCCGCCGGCGTGGCCGAGACGAACACGGCCTGGCGCATCTTGCGCTCGAACTCATCGAACTTGAGCGGCCGGTTGTCCAGGGCCGAAGGCAGGCGGAAGCCATACTCCACCAGCGTGGTCTTGCGCGCCCGGTCGCCGTTGTACATGCCGCCGAACTGGCCGATCAGCACATGGCTTTCGTCCAGAAACATCAGGGCATCGCTGGGCAGGTAGTCCACCAGGGTAGGCGGCGGCTCGCCCGGCGCGGCACCGGACAAATGCCGCGTGTAGTTTTCGATCCCCTTGCAGTGCCCCACCTCCTGCAGCATTTCCAGGTCGAAACGGGTGCGCTGCTCCAGGCGTTGCGCCTCGACCAGCTTGCCTTCCTTGACGAAGAAACCCAGGCGCTCGCGCAGCTCCTCCTTGATGGTCTCCATCGCGCCCAGCACTTTCTCGCGCGGCGTGACGTAATGGCTGCTCGGGTAGACGGTGAAGCGAGGAATCTTCTGGCGAATCTTTCCGGTCAGCGGATCGAAGAGCTGCAGGGTCTCGATTTCGTCATCGAAGAGCTCAATGCGCAGGGCCAGCTCCGAATGCTCGGCCGGGAAAACATCGATGGTGTCGCCGCGCACGCGGAAGGCGCCACGTGTGAATTCCAGCTCGTTGCGGGTGTACTGCATGCGGATCAGTTGGGCGATCACATCGCGCTGACCCAGCTTGTCGCCGTTGCGCAGGGTCATCACCATCTGGTGGTAGTCGCTGGGGTTGCCGATGCCGTAAATGGCCGACACCGAGGCGACGATGACCACATCACGCCGCTCCATCAGGCTCTTGGTGGCCGAGAGACGCAGTTGCTCGATGTGTTCGTTGATGGCGCTGTCCTTCTCGATGAACAGGTCGCGCTGCGGCACATAGGCTTCGGGCTGGTAGTAGTCGTAGTAGCTGACGAAGTACTCGACCGCATTATTCGGAAAGAAATCGCGGAACTCGCTGTAGAGCTGGGCCGCGAGGGTTTTGTTAGGGGCAAAGATGATGGCCGGCCGCCCCAGGCGGGCGATCACATTGGCCATGGTGAAGGTCTTGCCCGAACCGGTCACGCCCAGCAGGGTCTGGTAGCTCAGGCCGTCATTGATGCCCTCTACCAGCTGCGCAATCGCCGTGGGCTGGTCTCCGGCCGGCGGAAAGGGCTGAAACAGCTGGAACGGCGAGCCTTCGAAAGACACGAACCCACCCTTGGGCGCTTGCGCAGCATCGAGGGCGTTGTCAGTGAGGCTGTCTGAATCTTGCATGGGTGGGGACCGGGTCGGGAGAGAAAAGCAAGGGGCGCAGGCGCCGAGTACCGAGGGTTTGCCCACCTAAAATCGCAAGGCTGGGCAACCCGCAAGGGTAGCGCAGGCCGAGCCGCGCCGCAGCAAGCCCCAGCAAACGCGCCCGTTTGTTCATGCCACCGTCCTGTCAGGAAGCTTCCATGTCCTTGTTTGCCGCCGTCGAAATGGCCCCCCGTGACCCCATCCTGGGCCTCAACGAACAATTCAATGCCGATCCGAATCCGGCCAAAGTGAACCTGGGTGTCGGTGTCTACTTCGACGAAAACGGCAAGCTGCCCCTGTTGAAATGCGTGGCCGAGGCAGAGCGCGCCATGCTGGCCGACCCCAAGGCCCGCGGCTACCTGCCCATCGACGGCATCGCGGCCTACGACAAGGCCGTGCAAGGCCTGGTCTTCGGCGCCGACAACGCCGTGCTGGCCGACAAGCGCGTGGCCACCGTGCAAGCCATTGGCGGCACCGGCGGCCTCAAGATCGGCGCCGATTTCCTCAAGCGCCTGAACCCCGGCGCCCGCGTGCTGATCTCCGACCCATCCTGGGAAAACCACCGCGCCTTGTTCACGAACGCCGGCTTCCAGGTCGAGACCTACCCCTACTTCGACGCCGCCAATCTGGGCATCAACTTTGAGGGCATGCTGGCCGCGCTGAACAGCGCCGCAGCCGGCACGGTCGTCGTGCTGCACGCCTGCTGCCACAACCCCACCGGCTACGACCTGAGCCCGGCCCAGTGGAGCCAGGTGGTCGAGGTGGTGAAGGCCCGCGGCCTGGTCGCTTTCCTGGACATGGCCTACCAAGGCTTTGGCGAGGGCATTGCCGAAGACGGCGCCGTCATCCAGCAGTTCCTGGCTTCCGGCCTGGATTTCTTTGTCTCGACCAGTTTTTCCAAGAGCTTCTCGCTCTACGGCGAGCGCGTCGGTGCGCTGAGCGTGGTCTGCGCGTCGGGCGAAGAAGCCGGCCGCGTGCTGAGCCAACTCAAGATTGTCATCCGCACCAACTACTCCAATCCGCCGACGCATGGCGCCCAGGTGGTGGCCACCGTGCTGTCCAGCCCGGCCCTGCGTGCCCTGTGGGAAGAAGAACTGGCCGGCATGCGCCTGCGCATCCGCGCCATGCGCTCGGCCCTGGTCAGCGCCTTGCAGGCTGCTGGCATCAGCCAGGACTTGAGCTTTGTCACCCGACAAAAGGGGATGTTCAGCTACTCGGGCCTTAGCGCTGCTCAAATGCAGCGCCTGCGCAGCGAGTTCGGCATTTACGGCGTGGATTCGGGCCGCATCTGCGTGGCCGCGCTGAACGAGAAGAACCTGCCGGCCGTGGCCGCGGCCATGGCGGCGGTGCTGCGCGGCTGAGGCCCGGATCTCAGGCAAGACGCTCGCAGGATGCCCCGTTTTCGGGCGTCCTGCGCACAATTTCGGGTTTGTTCGCTGCGAGCTGACACGCTTTTCACCGCTAATAGCCGACCATGCCGCTGTGGCGTGCGCGGTAAAATGCTGCACTGCACAAAAAATTTCAGGCAAGATCGAGCTTCAGCAACCCAGCGCAGCCCCGCCCTCCCCCGCGATGCTGTGCGCCATGACCCCGAGGCCCACCCATGCTGTACCAGCTTTTTGAAACCCAGCGCGCGCTGATGAGCCCGTTCTCGGAGTTCGCCGCCGCCTCCGCCAAGCTTTACAGCCACCCGCTGTCGCCGTTCGCGCACACGCCCATGGCGCAACGGGTGTCGGCCGGCCTCGACCTGATGCACCGCCTGGCCAAGGATTACGAAAAGCCGGAGTTCGACATCCGCAGCGTCGAGGTCAGCGGGACCGAGGTGGCGGTGCAGGAGCTGGTACCCATCACCAAGCCCTTCTGCCGCCTGCTGCGTTTCAAGCGCTACACAGACAATCTGCAGGTGCTGACTGAGATGAAGGACCAGCCCACCGTGCTGGTCGTGGCGCCGCTCTCGGGCCATCACAGCACCTTGCTGCGAGACACCGTCAAGCAGCTGCTGAAAGAGCACAAGGTCTACATCACCGACTGGACCGATGCACGCATGGTCTCGCTGGAGGAAGGCCCCTTCCACCTCGACGACTACATCGCCTACGTGCAGGAGTTCATCCGCCACCTGGGCCCCGATTGCCATGTGATCTCGGTCTGCCAGCCCACCGTGCCGGTATTGGCGGCCATCTCCCTGATGGCCAGCAATGGCGAAACCACGCCGCGCAGCATGACCATGATGGGCGGCCCCATCGACGCCCGCAAGAGCCCCACCGCCGTCAACAACTTGGCCATGAACCGCAGCTTCAGCTGGTTCGAATCGAACGTGATTTATCGCGTGCCGACCAATTTCCCTGGTGCCGGCCGCGCCGTCTACCCGGGCTTCCTGCAGCACACCGGCTTTGTGGCCATGAACCCGGACCGCCACCTGAGCTCGCACTACGACTATTTCCTGGACCTCGTCCGTGGCGACGATGATGGCGCGGATTCGCATCGCAAGTTCTACGACGAGTACAACGCCGTGCTGGACATGCCGGCCGAGTACTACCTGGACACCATCAAAACCGTGTTCCAGGATTTCGCCCTGGTCAACGGCACCTGGAAGGTCAACGGGCAGTTCGTGCGCCCCCAGGACATTCAAGGCACCGCCTTGCTGACCGTGGAAGGCGAGCTGGACGACATCTCCGGTGCCGGCCAGACCCGCGCCGCCCATGCCCTGTGCGCCGGCATCCCGCCCGAGCACCAGTACCACTACGACGCCATCGGCGCCGGCCACTACGGCATCTTCTCCGGCCGCCGCTGGCGCGAGAAGGTCTACCCCGAGGTGCGCAACTTCATCGCCAAATACGACCACGGTGAAGCCGCCGCCGAAGCGCAAGCCCAGGCCACCGTTAGCAAGGCGCGCAAGCCCCGAGAAAGCCGCGCCAAACCTTGAGCCTGATCGAGAAGACCGAGGCCAGCACCCGGCTGGCCGAGCTAACGGCGCGCATCGACGCTGCCCTGCCCCAGACCCAGTGCACTCGCTGCGGCTATGTGGACTGCCGCGCCTACGCCGAGGCCGTGGCCCACGGCGACGCCGGCATCAACCAATGCCCGCCCGGCGGCAGCGAGGGCGTGGCGCGCTTGGCCGCCCTGACCGGCCGCCCCGTGCTGCCCTTGAGCGCCGAGCATGGCCAGGAGGGGCCGCGAGCGCTGGCCGTGATCGACGAAGCCTGGTGCATTGGCTGCACGCTGTGCATCAAGGCCTGCCCGGTCGATTGCATCGTCGGCGCACCCAAGCAGATGCACCTGATCGTGGCCGAGCAATGCACAGGCTGCGAACTCTGCGTGCCAGCCTGCCCGGTGGATTGCATTTCCATGCGCCCGGTCACGGGTGAGCAGACCGGCTGGTCGGCCTGGAGCCCGGCGCAAGCCGATGCCGCGCGGGATCGCTACGGCTTTCACCAGTTCAAGGCCGAGCGCGAGCTGCGCGACAACGCCGCCCGCCTGCAAGCCAAGGCCGAAGCCAAGCTGGCCGATCTGGCCGCCGCCTCCAAGCTGACCGCACCCGATGATCTTGAGCGCAAGCGCGCCGTGATCCAGGCCGCCCTGGCCCGTGCGCGAGCGCAACGCCAAAGCTGAACCAGGCTCGGCTGCGAGGCCGAGCCACGGGCACAATCGCGCCCCATGAACGCGCAACAGATCCACGGTTTTTTCTCCACGCTGCGCGCCGCCAACCCCAGCCCGCAGACCGAGCTGGAGTACAGCAGCGTGTTCGAGCTGCTGGCGGCGGTGCTGCTCTCGGCCCAGGCCACCGATGTCGGCGTCAACAAGGCCACGCGGCGCCTGTTCCCGGTGGCCAACACGCCGCAGAAGATCCTGGCCCTGGGCGAAGACGGCCTGAGCGAGTACATCCGCACCATCGGCCTGTACCGCAGCAAGGCGCGGCACCTGATCGCCACCTGCCAGATCCTGGTCGAACAACATGACGGCCAGGTTCCACGCACCCGCGAGGCACTGGAAGCCCTGCCCGGCGTCGGCCGCAAGACCGCCAATGTGGTGCTCAACGTCGCCTTCGGCGAGCCGACCATGGCGGTGGACACGCATTTGTTCCGCCTCGGCAACCGCACCGGCCTCGCGCCCGGCAAGACACCGCTGGCGGTGGAGCAAGGCCTGCTCAAGCGCATTCCCGAGGAGTTTCTGGTCGATGCGCACCACTGGCTGATCCTGCATGGCCGCTACGTCTGCAAGGCCCGCGCGCCCATGTGTGAGAGCTGCAGCGTCGCTACATTTTGTGACGAGGGCCGCCGCCTACAATCCCGGCTTGCCAGAGTAGGAACTGTTCCGAAAAAGCCCTAGGGAGCCACGGGAAACCATGCCAAGCCTCAACGACTTGATCGACCGCGTCGAGCGGTTGCTGTTGCGCCACGAAGAGTTGAAGCGCACCAATGCGCTGCTTCAGGAGCAGGTTCAGGCGCTGAGCCAGGAGCGCGACAGCCAGCGCTCGCGCCTGAATGCCGCGCGTGCGCGCATCGATGCCTTGCTGGAACGCCTGCCCGTCGAAAGTGAATCCGGAAAGAATAGTCCATGAAACAAATGGAAGTGACCATCATGGGGCAGAGTTATCTGCTGGGCTGCCCCGAGGGTGGAGAAGCGGCGCTGAGCAAGGCCGTCAGCCAGGTCGACAAGGAAATGAGCGCCATCCGTGACGCCGGCCGCGTCAAGGCGCGCGAACGCATCGCCGTGCTGGCGGCGCTGAACCTGGCCTATCAACTGGTAGAGGAGAAGCCGGCCAGTGCGCCGGCTGCGCGCAGCGCGGTCACCGCGTCCAACGGCGCCGACCTGCCCGATCTCGATGGTCTGATTCGCCGCCTCGATGAAGCCCTGGGCCACGACGGACAATTGCTCTGAACTCCGTCGGCAAGCAGCCGGCTCGCCGTAGAATGCAAGCGTCCATCGCATTCGCGTGAGCTCTATATTTCCTTGAACCGATGCTCTATGAGCAAGGGCTTGGAACATTGCCCAGCTGGTGTGATCGTCTCGCGTCAGATGAACCCGAAGTTCGGTTGACCTCGCCCACCTGAATCCCCCTGGGTTCAGGAATGCGGCTCACGGTTCGCGGTGGACACCTTTTTCCTGCAGGCAAACGGCCCCTCACGGGCCGTTTGTGTTTGTGTTCCGCTGGCTTGACCGCCCTGCTGCCAGCTGCCGATTGACCATGAGCCCGCCCATGACCTACTGGTTGATGAAGTCCGAACCTTCGGAATGCTCCATCGATGATCTGGCGCAGGCGCCGGGTCAGCAACTGCCCTGGGTGGGCGTGCGCAACTACCAGGCACGCAACTTCATGCGCGATCAGATGCGGCTGGGTGATGGCGTGCTGTTCTATCACTCGTCCTGCCCGAAGCCAGAGCAGATCGGCATTGCCGGCCTGGCTCGCATCGCCAGCCCGGCCTACCCCGATGCCACGCAGTTCGATCCGGCCAGCCCCTACTTCGATGCCAAAGCCACGGCCGAGTCACCGCGCTGGCTGCATGTGGATGTGCGCTTCGAGCGCAAGACGAGGCTGCTGAGCCTGGCCGAGCTGCGCGCCGAGCCGCGCCTGGCCAGCATGCGATTGCTGCAGCCTGGCAGCCGCTTGTCAATCACGCCGGTCACGCCGGAGGAGTGGTCGGCGATTCTGTCTCTGCTGGGCTGAAGCCTGCCGACTCAGCCCCTGATTCAGCCGCCAAAAGGAATCGAAGCCAGCACAACCTGGTTGCCGCCACGGCGTTGCGCCTCATGCACCGCTGCCTCGCTGGCGGACCAGAGTTCGTCCTGCTTGGAAGCCGTGTGGGGGAAACTGCACACTCCCATAGACAGAGACAAGCCCATGTCCTGGCCGTTCAGCACGATGATCTGCGCCATGCACTGGCGACGCAGCTGCTCCATGCGTGCATGCGCCGTGGCCAGGCCAACACCCGACAGCAAGACGGCGAAGCGGCTGTGGCCGACACGGCAGGCCGCATCCATGGCGCGGGTGTTGGCGCGCAGCATGCGACCCATGCCTTCGAGCAATCGCTGATTGGCCTCTTCGCCCAAGGCCTGGATGGCCGCGGGCGCCGGGTCCAGCGCAATGATGACCAGAGCGAATTCGCGATGCTCACGGGTCGAGAGGTCGATTTCACGCAGCAGCGCGTCGTCGAACTGCGCCTGCAAGTAGAGGCCCGAGACCTCGTCGCGGCCGCTGCCCTGCTGCAGCTCTCGGCGGATCTGCTCCAGGGCCTTTTGCTGCTGCTCCAGCTGCTGCAGGGCACGCTGCAAATGGCTTTCGCGGTGACGCTCTTCGGTGCGTTCTTGCCAGACTGACAGCACAAATTCGGTGCCCAAGGCGGCACGGGTGACGGTGAACTCGCGCCGGCGCCCACCCAACTCCAGACGATGCTCGCTCACAGTGACCGAGCGCTGCGCCATCACCGCCTGCTCGACCCGGCGCATGGCCACCACCTCCTCGGCTCGCATCAGGTCGTTGTCGACACTGCCCACGACCGAGCTTTCGCTGCGCTCGAACAAGCGATCCAGGCCCGGGCTGGCAAACACATAGCGGCCCGTGGCCAGGGATTTGATGGCGGCCAGCAAGTTCAGCGGCTCGATCAAGCTGAGCAGTGTCGCCCCCATGTCACTGGCCACCGCCCCATGTCCGGCCAACCAATGAGCCAAACTGCCCTGAGCAGGAGGCACGGCGTGGTCAGAGGCGGCTGGATTGTTCATGAGGTCTCAGTCGTTCAATCAATCAGGGTCGGCACACAACGACAAGCTCGACAGCCCGAGCAATACAGCCCTGGCTCCCTCACGCCCCACAGGCTGGCAAGGACGCAAGCTTTTTGGGCACTGTAGATGGCTTCGCGCCCGCGAATCAAGCAGGTGTGCACAGGCCCGGGGTTCTCCCCCTAACTTGGCAACAGCTTGCATCCTAGCGAAGTGCGGGTCAGTGACCGTGCGTCAGAAGTGCAAAATTCTTCACGCTTCGGCCCAAGATCACACACAAGGCATGATTCAAGCCATATCGACGCATTTGTCGTCATCTCAAGCCCTGGCCACACAGTGCGGGACAATCACGTCCTCTTTGATTGGCGTTGCATGAAGTTGCAGAACTTGCCCCGACTCACGGGCAGGTGCGCTGCGCCAAAGCAACAAATGCCCGCAGTCACACTCGATCGCCCGCCGATCGGCCTCGCCCTGAACCCACGCACCCCATACATGCATTTCGATCTCGTCATCATTGGCGCCGGCGCCGCCGGTCTGTTCTGCGCCAGCCAAGCCGGTCAACGTGGCCTCAAGGTCTTGCTGATCGACCATGCCGAGCGCGTGGCGGAAAAGATTCGCATTTCAGGCGGCGGCCGCTGCAACTTCACCAACCGCGACGTCGGCCCGGCCAATTTCCTCTCCGACAACCCCGCCTTCTGCCGCTCTGCCCTGGCGCGCTACAGCAGCCAGGACTTCATCTCCCTGGTGCAGAAACACGGCATCGCCTTCCACGAAAAGCACAAGGGCCAGCTGTTCTGCGACGACTCTAGCGACCAGATCATCCAGATGCTGCTCAAAGAATGTGCGGCCGGCGGCGTGGAGCGCTGGCAGCCATGCAGCGTGCAGGAGCTGCAGACCCTGAGCGCCGAATCGACAGAGGCCGCGGCGGCCCGATTCGAGTTGCACACCTCGCGCGGGCCGGTGCGCGCGCACTCGGTGGTGGTGGCCACAGGCGGCCTGCCCGTGCCCAAGATTGGCGCCACCGATTGGGGCTTGCGCCTGGCCAAGCGCTTCGGTCATGCCATCGTCGAGCCCCGCCCGGCCCTGGTGCCGTTGACCTTTGACGAGCAGGTGTGGGCACCTTTCTCGGCGTTGGCGGGCCTGTCACTGCCGGTGGCGGTCAGCACCGGCCAGGGCAAGGGCAAGGCGCGTTTTCTGGAAGACCTGCTCTTCACCCACCGCGGCCTGAGCGGCCCGGCCATCCTGCAAATCTCCAGCTTCTGGACCGAGGGCCAGGCCCTGCAGATCGATCTGGCGCCCGAGCACAAGCTGCTCGCCCTGCTGCAAAGCGCCAAGCAGGAATCCAAGCGGCAGCTGGGCAACGAGCTGGCCAGCCTGTTCCCGCAACGCCTGGCCCAAGCCTGGCTGGAACGCCTGGGCCTCGCCAGCCAGCGCCCGATGGCGGAATGCAAGGACAAAGACCTGCAGAATCTGGCGCAACAGCTGCAAGCTTGGCAGTTGATTCCCAACGGCAGCGAGGGTTGGCGCAAGGCCGAGGTGATGCGTGGCGGTGTCGACACGCGCGAGCTGAGCTCGCAAAACATGGAGAGCAAACGAGTGCCGGGCCTGTATTTCATCGGCGAGGTGGTGGACGTCACTGGCTGGCTGGGGGGTTACAACTTCCAATGGGCCTGGGCCAGCGCAGCGGCCTGTGCACGCTCTCTGCATGCAAATACAGCAATCGCTTGAAAATCAGGCTACAATCTTCGTCTTTGCTGGCAAACCTGCGCGTCGATTCGCAACGCTTCTGAAGCGGAATCCGGATAAGCCGTTTCAGACACTGAATTCAAAATGTCTTGAATGAAGTACTTGGCGAACACCGAGCGCATATTGAAGGAACTACCTTTTCATGACCACGATTCGCGTCAAAGAGAACGAGCCGTTTGATGTGGCCCTGCGCCGTTTCAAGCGCACCATCGAAAAACTGGGCCTGCTGACTGACCTGCGCGCCCGCGAGTTTTACGAGAAGCCCACGGCTGAGCGTAAGCGCAAGAAGGCAGCCGCCGTCAAGCGTCACTACAAGCGCGTCCGCAGCATGCAGCTGCCGAAGAAGCTGTACTGATCGCCTGATCGCCTCGGCAGTTCCCCAAGGAACCGCCAAACGGCCGAAAAAACCCGCACAGGACGCTGTAGCGGGTTTTTTTTGATCTCGAACCCGCAAAAACGCAGGCACACTGCGCGCCGAGCACGCTGGTCCCACGTGCACTGCACCCACCCATTCCAAGACACCCAGGATTCGCCATGAGCTTGAAAGACCGCATCACCGACGACATGAAGGCCGCCATGCGCGCCAAGGACAGCGAGCGTCTGACCACCATTCGGGGTCTGCTCGCCGCCATCAAGCAAAAAGAAGTCGATGAGCGCGTGGAACTGGACGAAGCCGGCGTGATCGCCATCGTCGACAAGCTGATCAAGCAACGCAAGGATTCGATCAGCCAGTTCAACGCTGGCGGCCGCCCTGACCTGGCGGAAAAGGAGCAGGCAGAGCTGCAAGTGCTGGAGCCCTACCTGCCGCAACGCATGTCGGCGGAGGAAGTGGCCGCGGCCGTTCAAGCCATCGTCGCCGAACTGGGCGCCAAGGGACCGGGCGATATGGGCAAGGTCATGGGCGCCGTCAAGGCGCAGCTGGCAGGCAAGGCCGATATGGGCCTGGTCTCGGCCGCGGTCAAGCAAGCCCTGAGCCAGTGATGCCGGAGCTGCCACCCGCCATGAGCCTGCCCGCGCAAACCATCGCCCCCGATTTCTGCGTCTCGCCGCAGCTGCAACCCGAGGCCATGGCCTTGGCGGCACAAGCCGGTTTCCGCAGCGTGATCAACAATCGCCCCGACTTCGAAGGCGGCCCGGATCAGCCGACCACGGCGCAGATGGAAGCAGCAGCACGGGCCGCCGGTCTGGAGTACCGCCATCTGCCGGTCAGCGGCAGCTACCAGTCGCCGGAGGAGATCGTTCAGTTCCATCAGCTGCTGAGCAGCCTGCCCAAGCCCATCCTGGCTTTCTGCCGTTCGGGCGCACGCTCGACCCGCCTGTACACGGCCGCCTCGGTGCTGTGATTTCCCTCGCCTGATGCACAAGGGTCTGCAGGAATGCAGGCCCTTTTTTCATGGCAAACCGCAGCCCGCGTGAATCGCGACCCGGCCCGGCCCCGGATGCGCTGAGGCTTCAGCCTAGGACTTGCCCTAGGACAGGGCCCGCACGGGGCTGAAAGCCCCCTCCCAGCTCTTACATTGCAGGCTTGCCGCTGAGTCACTCGCCCCGAGGGCGGATCGACCAGCGAGCTCCATAGAACTGCACGCGAGCCCAAGGGCCCGCAGGACGCGCACCGGAGACCGCCGTGAATTCCCTTCTCAAACTCTCGGGCCTGATCGACGGCCTGAGCCGCTTCATTGGCCGTTGGGTCATCTGGCTGGTGCTGGCCTCCACGGTGATCAGCGCGGTCAACGCCATCATCCGCAAAGCCTTCAACTACAGCTCGAACGCCTTTCTTGAGCTGCAGTGGTATTTGTTCGCAGCCTCCTTCCTGCTGGCCGCCGGCTACACCCTGCTGAACAACGAGCATGTGCGCATCGATGTGGTGGTGGGGCGCTTCTCGCGTCGTGTGCAGACCTGGATCGACATCTTCGGCCTGCTGGCCTTCCTGATGCCCATGTGCGTGACGGTGCTGCTTTTGAGCACCCCCTACTTTCTGCAGGCCTGGCTTTCGGGCGAGATTTCCTCCAACGCCGGCGGCCTGATCATTTGGCCGGTCTATGCCCTGATTCCTCTGGGTTTTGGCCTGCTGATGCTGCAAGGCCTGAGTGAGCTGATCAAGCGCTTCGCTTTCTTGCAGGGCCGCGCGCCCGACCCCGGCATCAAGCAGCAACAGCGCAGCCCGGAGGAGGAGCTGGCCGAGGCCATCCGCCTGGCCGCGGAGCAGCAGGCGGCACAAGCGCAGGCCCAGGCCCAGGCACAAGGCACGACGACCCACAAGAAGGCCTGAGGACACGCCCACCATGGAATTCATTGCCAACAACCTGGCCCCCATCATGTTCGCGGGGCTGATCGTTTTCCTGCTCATGGGCTTCCCGGTGGCCTTCAGCCTCGGTGCCTGCGGTCTGTTCTTCGGCTTTGTAGGCATCGAGCTGAATGTGCTGCCCGCCTCGCTGATGCAAGCCCTGCCGCTGCGCATCTTCGGCATCATGAAGAACGACACGCTGCTGGCCATCCCCTTCTTCACCTTGATGGGGCTGATTCTGGAGCGCTCCGGCATGGCCGAGGATCTGCTGGACACCATCGGCCAGCTCTTCGGCCCCATCCGCGGCGGCCTGGCGTTCGCGGTGATCTTCGTGGGCGCCCTGCTGGCCGCCACCACCGGCGTGGTGGCCGCGTCCGTGATCTCGATGGGCCTGATCTCGCTGCCCATCATGCTGCGCTACGGCTATGACCGGCGCGTGGCCTCGGGCGTGATCGCGGCCTCGGGCACGCTGGCCCAGATCATCCCGCCCTCGCTGGTGCTCATCATCCTGGCCGACCAGCTGGGCAAGAGCGTGGGCGATATGTACAAGGGCGCATTCCTACCCGGCTTCATCCTGACCGGGCTCTACACCCTCTACATCGTCGGCCTGGCCGTCTTCAAGCCGCACTGGGTGCCGGCTTTGCCGCTGGAAGCGCGCTCCATCCGCGAGGACAACGGTCAGAGCGGCCTGAAGTCCCTGGGCATCCTGGCTGCGGTATCGACCGGCCTGGCCGTGTTTTTCGGCCAGCACTACCGCGAGATCACCGAGCACCTCAAAGGCGAGGCCGTGGCCAGCGTGCCCACCGACGAAACCATCGTCGTGGCCATGTCGGTCGGCGTGGGCGTGGCCTTCATCGCCTCGCTGCTGAACAAGGCCCTGGGCCTGAAGCTGCTGTCACGCATGGCCGAGCGGGTGACCTTTGTGCTGATCCCGCCACTGGCGCTGATCTTTCTGGTGCTGGGCACCATCTTTCTGGGCATCGCCACGCCCACTGAGGGCGGCGCCATGGGCGCCATGGGTGCGCTGCTGATGGCGGCCCTGCGCAACCGCATGTCGGCCAGCCTGCTGCGCCAGGCCCTGAACAGCACCACCAAACTGTCCTGCTTCGTGGTCTTCATTCTGGTGGGCTCCACCGTCTTCAGCCTGAGCTTCCAGGGCGTGGACGGGCCGAAGTGGGTGGAGCATCTGCTCAGCGGCCTGCCTGGCGGCCAGATCGGCTTCCTGATCTTCGTCAACGTGCTGATCTTCGTGCTGGCCTTCTTCCTGGATTTCTTCGAGCTGTCCTTCATCGTCGTGCCCCTGCTGGGCCCGGTGGCCGAGAAGCTGGGCATCGATCTGATCTGGTTCGGCGTGCTGCTGGGCGTCAATATGCAGACCTCCTTCATGCACCCGCCCTTCGGCTTTGCGCTCTTCTACCTGCGCAGCGTGGCGCCCCTGACCGAGTACATCGACAAGCTGACCCAGCGCCGCATCGCGCCCGTCACCACCGGCCAGATCTACTGGGGCGCCGTACCCTTTGTGTTGATCCAGATCCTGATGGTGGGCCTGATCATCGCCTTCCCGAACCTGGTCTCGGGCGGGATGGGCCAGACGGCCACCAGCACGGACAACAGCGCAGTGGTGATCGAAGCCCAGCCACAGGCCGACAGCGACAGCGCCATCGAGATGGATGCCAACAAGCTCTTCGGCCCGGAGGATGATCCCGCCTCGGCGGCTTCGGGAGCGGCTTCGTCAGCACAGAAGGCCGCCGCGGAGGTCGACCCGCTCGAAGCCGCCGCTGAGGCTAGCCGCAAACCATAACGCCCCGTTCACGCGCCAGCTCCTCAAAGACTGGCGCATGAAAAAACCCGGCCTTGGCCGGGTTTTCTTTTTGAAGCCGTGCGAAGCGACTCAGAGCTTTTGCGACTGCATGAAGTCGTCAAAACCGGCCTCCGAAAAACGGAACCAGAGGTTTTGCTCGCGACGGAAGACCGAGTAGTCCTCGTAGATCTTCTTCCAGTGTGGATTCTTGCCGCTGAGCTCGGCATAGATGGCCATGGACTCCTTGAACGCCGCGTCCATCACATCCTTGGGGAAGCGGAACAGCTTGGTGCCGCCCTTGACCAGCTCGCGCAAGGCACCCGGGTTCTTGGCGTCGTACTTGGCCTGCATGTCGACATGGGCCACGGCGGCGGCGCTTTCGACGATGGCCTTGTACTCGGGAGTCAGGGCCTCAAACGCCTTGGTGTTGATGTAGAAGTCCAGCTGCGGACCGCCCTCCCACCAGCCCGGGTAGTAGTAGTTGGGCGCCACTTTGTTGAAGCCCAGCTTTTGGTCGTCGTAGGGCCCCACCCATTCGGCCGCATCAATCGTGCCTTTTTCCAGCGCCTGGTAGATCTCGCCGCCGGGGATGTTCTGCGGCACACCGCCCATGCGCTCCAGCACCCGGCCAGCAAAGCCGCCGATGCGGATCTTCATGCCCTTGATGTCAGCCAGGCCCTTCACTTCCTTGCGGTACCAGCCGCCCATCTGGGCACCGGTGTTACCGCCGGGGAAATTGATGATGTTGTAGCCGCGGTAGAACTCGCGCATCAGCTTGAGGCCATTGCCCTCGACCATCCAGGCGGTCATCTGCCGGCTGTTGAGGCCGAACGGAATGGCGCAACCCAGCGCGAACACCTCGTCCTTGCCGTGGAAGTAATACGGCGCCGTGTGCGCGATCTCCACCGTGCCGTCCTTGACCGCATCCACCACGCCGAAAGGCGGCATCAGCTCACCGCCGGCATGGACGGAAATCTGGAACTTGCCGCCGGTCATCTCGCTGACCTTTTTGGCGAACACATCGGCCGCGCCAAAAATCGTGTCCAAGGACTTGGGAAAGCTCGAGGCCATGCGCCAGCGAATCGTGGTCTGCGCATGGACCACGGCCGGCGCGGCGCCGGCTGCCAAAACGCCGGCCAGACCGGCTTGTCGAACAAAGGAACGACGCTCCATCTCTGTCTCCTGTGGTGCTGTCCGCACTGTGAATTGCCGCTGAATTCTAGGATGCAGACATGGGGCCTCGACCGGGGCAAACCCCTGTGAAGCGCACGCGAAACAACAGGGGTGAAATACCTCAGCTACCCGCCAGCTTCATGCGCGAGATCAGCAGCGAACCGACCGTCTTGCCGCCCAAGGTGTAGCGGTCGATGCCGAGGCCGACGATGTCCTGGAACATGGTCTTCAGATTGCCGGCAATGGTCACTTCATGAACCGGGAAGGCAATCTCACCGTTCTCGACCCAGTAGCCGCTGGCACCGCGCGAATAGTCACCCGTGACCGAGTTGACGCCCTGCCCCATCAGTTCCGTCACGAAGAGGCCGGTGCCCAGGCGTCGCAGCATGGTGCGCAAATCATCGCCAGGCGCCGTCAGACGGCTGCTCATGCTCAGATTGTGCGAGCCGCCGGCATGGCCGGTGGTGCGCATGCCCAGCTTGCGCGCGGAATAGGTGGAGAGGAAGTAACCCTGCAGCACACCGGCCTCCACCACGCTGCGCGCGCGGGTGGTGACGCCTTCGTCATCGAAGGGCGAGCTGGCCTTGCCTTTGGGCTCGTGCGGATCCTCATAGATGTCGATGTGCGAGGCCAGCACGCTCTGGCCCAGGCTGTCGAGCAGGAAGCTGGCACGTCGGTACAGCGCCCCCCCGCTGACCGCCTGCACCAAGGCACCCAGCAAGCCGGCGGCGGCCGTGTTCTCGAACAAGACCGGCACCTCGGCCGTGCCGACCTTGCGAGCCTTCAGGCGCGACAGGGCCCGCTCGGCGGCATAACGGCCAATGGCCTCGGGCGCCGCCAGTTCCTGCGCATCGCGCATCGAGCTGTACCAGGCGTCGCGCTGCATCTGCGCGCCACGGCCCGCAATCGGCGCCACCGAGATCGAATGACGCGAGCTGGCATAGCCACCGCGAAAGCCGCGGCTGTTGCCCATGTAGAAATGCGACTGCTGGGCCGACACGGCCGCGCCCTCGCTGTTGGCGATGCGCTTGTCGGTGGCAAAAGCCGCTTCTTCACAATGCAGGGCGATGGCCGCGGCGGCCTGCGCGTCGATGGCCCAGGGGTGGAACAGGTCCAGGTCCGGGCGGCTGGCCGCATCCAGGGACAGGTCTTGCTCGTCGGGCAGACCGGCCACCGGGTCCTCGGCCGTGAAGCGGGCGATGTCAAACGCCGCGCGCACCGTGTCTTGCAGGGCCTTGGGCGAGAAATCCGAGGTGCTGGCATTGCCGCGGCGCTGGCCCAGATAGACCGAGATGCCCAACGACTTGTCGCGGTTGCGCTCGACGTTCTCCAACTGGCCCAGGCGGGTGGACACCGACAGGCCGCAGCCCTCGGACACCTCGGCGCCGGCGTCGCTGGCGCCCAGGCGCTTGGCCTCGGCCAGCACATCCTCGATCAACTGCTGGAACTGCTCCACCTTGTACGCAAATCCACTGCCATTCGCGGACGATGCAGACATGGCAGACGAGGAGACAGGCTTCGATGTAGAGGTCATGGAGGGCGAGCAAACGTGAGGGAAAAGGGCCCGAGCGCCAAGCGCACCGACCCGAACGCCGCGCGCGCCGCACACAGGCGCACGCGCGGAGATTCAGAACTGGGGGACAATCATACGAGTCGCAGCGCCCTGCTGCCGGGGCCGGGCCCATGCGCCCATTGCCTTCTCCCCTATCCCGACGCCGCATCATGAGAACACAAGAAGATCTGCACGACGAAGACGACGATTTCGACCGCCCCAGCAAAAGCCAGCTCAAGCGCGAAAGCCACGTCCTGCAGAGCCTGGGCGAAGATCTGCTGACCCTGCCGGCCAGCCGCCTCGAGCCGCTGAACCTGCCGGAGATCTTGCTCGATGCCCTGCGCATGGCCAAGAAGATCACCTCGCACGAAGGCCGCCGCCGCCAGATGCAGTACATCGGCAAGCTGATGCGCCGTGTCGACCCCGAGCCCATCCGCCAGGCCGTGGCCGCCTACAAGCTGGGCCATGCCAAGGACAGCCTCGCCCTGCACGAGAGCGAAGCCTGGCGTGAGCGCCTGCTGGCCGACGACAACGCGCTGCAGAGCTTCATCGCCGAGCATGCCGGGATCGATGTGCAGCAGCTGCGCAGCCTCGTGCGCGCCGCCCGTAAGGACGCCGCCAACGAGCCGGAGAAGCGCAGCGGCCGCGCCTTCCGGGAGCTGTTCCAGTTCATCAAGACCGAGCGCCTGCGCGTCAACCCGACTGCCGAAGGCGAATCGGCAGAAGACGCGGACGAGGACGAGCAGGCATGAGCGAGACCGCGCTGGCGCCCCTGCCAGCCACACCCGAGCCGGTGCGCATCGGCATTGTTTCCATCAGTGACCGTGCATCCAGCGGCGTCTACGAAGACAAGGGCCTGCCGGCCCTGCAGAGCTGGCTGAGCGAGGCCCTGCACAACCCGATCGAGTTCGTGCCGCGCCTGATTCCCGACGAGCGGCCCTTGATTGCGCAAACCCTGCGCGAACTGGTTGACGAGACAGGCTGCCACCTGGTGCTGACCACCGGCGGCACCGGCCCGGCGCTGCGCGACGTCACGCCCGAAGCCACGCTGGACGTGGCCGACAAGGAAATGCCTGGCTTTGGTGAGCAGATGCGCCAGATCTCCCTGCGCTTTGTGCCCACGGCCATCCTCTCGCGCCAGGTGGCGGTGATCCGCGGCCAGGCCTTGATCATCAATCTGCCGGGGCAGCCCAAAGCCATCGCCGAGACGCTGGAAGGCCTGCGCGACGCCGAGGGCCAGAGCCTGGTGCCCGGCATTTTTGCGGCCGTGCCTTACTGCCTGGACCTGATCGGCGCGCCGTATCTGGAAACGCGCGAGGCCAAGTGCAAGGCCTTCCGGCCCAAAACGGCGATCCGCCAGCGGACTTGAGCCGACAGAGCGGCGTCAGCCCCAAGCCCTGAATTTCAGGGCCTTCACTTGACCAACTGGTTCAGGGAAGCCGCGTCAAAGTCTTCGCTCTGCCGAGCATCCGCCGGCACGCAGTTGCCCACCTGGGCCTGCGACGCGGCCGACAACTTGCACACCGCTTGCCACAGCAAGGCGATCTGATGCTCATGGCCGGCGGCGCTGTCGATCAGGCCCCGCATGGCTTGCGCCACCGGGTCATCACCCTGGCTGACCCCGTAGGCCGAGAAGCCCATCTTGGCCGCCTGCTCTTCACGGCGGGCATCGGCCTTGGCTTCGATGATGCGGGCCGGGTTGCCCACCGCCGTGGCATTGGCCGGCACCGGGCGCGTGACCACCGCGCCCGAACCGATGCGCGCGCCCGCCCCCACCGTGAAGCCGCCCAGCACGCAGGCATGGGCACCAACGATGACACCCGCCTCCAGCGTCGGGTGGCGCTTGGCGCCCTTGACCAGCGAGGTGCCGCCCAGGGTCACGCCCTGGTAAATCGTGCAGCCTTCGCCGATCTCGGCCATCTCGCCGATCACCACGCCCATGCCGTGGTCGATGAACACACGGCGGGCGATGGTGGCGCCCGGGTGGATCTCGATGCCGGTGAGGAAGCGGCTCAGATGCGAGATGAACCGCCCGGTCCAGCGCAGGCCGTGGCGCCAGCACCAGTGCGCGCGGCGATGCATCCACAGCGCATGCAGGCCCGGATAACAGGTCAGCACCTCCCAGGTCGACCGGGCAGCCGGGTCGCGCTCAAGGATGCAGGCGATGTCTTCGCGGAGGCGCTGGAACATGGGGCGTCAAAAGAAACAGGGGTCGGCCAGTTTAGCGGTGGCAGCAAAAGCCCGTTCAAGAGCGGCTGATGCGCCAGGAGCGGCGCTTCAAGCGGCGCGCCTCAGGTGTCACGCGTCACGTTGATGCGGCTCCACCATGGCCCGCGCAATGCCGCGCAGGATGTGGACTTCCTCGGTGCTCAACTGTGCGCGGTTGAAGAGCTGGTTCAGGCGCGGCATCAGCTTGCGCGGCGCGGCCGGGTCCAGAAAGCCGATCTGCTCCAGCGAGGCCTGCAGATGCGTGAGCAAGCCCTGCACCGCCCGCGCATCGGCCAGATTCGGGTCGGGCGTGCGCGCGGCCACGCTGAAGCCACCCAGCGCCTGGCGCCAGTCGTAGGCCAGCAGCTGCACGGCCTGGGCCAGGTTCAAGGAGCCGTAGTCCGGGTGGGTGGGAATCGACAGCACCGCGTGGCAGCGGTACACGTCTTCATTGCTCATGCCGTAGCGCTCTGAGCCGAACACCAGGCCCAGCTTGTGCGCGGAGGCCGCCAGCTCGGCGAACAAGGCGCGCGGCTCGCGCACCGGCGGGCCGAAGTCGCGCGGCGTCATGGCCGTGGCGCAGGCAAAGGTGACGCCGTCGAGCGCTTCTTCCAGGCTGTCGACGATGCGCGCCCGGGTGAGGATGTCGGCGGCACCGCTGGCCATGGCCACCGTTTCTTCCTGGCTCAGCACATCGGCAAAGCGCGGCCGCACCAGCACCAGCTCGGAAAATCCCATCACCTTCATGGCCCGGGCGGTGGCGCCCACATTGCCGGGGTGGCTGGTCTGAATCAAGACAAAACGTGTCATATCAACGCGGGTCACCGGGGTCAGCCGGGCAGAATCGAGAAAGATCGGCCAAGGAATCGCTAGGCAAAACCCGCGCCTCGGTTAAAATGCGGGATTATCCTAGGCTCCCCGGCCTGAACCCGAACAGTTTCAGACCGGCCGCGGCACTAGAGACGCTCTTTTTCTTCGCCAGTCCACCTCAACCCTCCTTCTTCAGGCAAGGTTTCACGCATGTCGCAGCAAGCTTCACTCCATCCCATGCTCAATGTCGCCATCAAAGCGGCACGCGCAGCTGGCGCCATCA
Organism: Burkholderiales bacterium PBB2; assembly: GCA_002255955.1. Taxonomy (GTDB): domain Bacteria; phylum Pseudomonadota; class Gammaproteobacteria; order Burkholderiales; family Burkholderiaceae_C; genus Paucibacter_A. The sequence continues at coordinate 109,167 of NKIM01000006.1, forward strand.
TCAACCGCGCCTCGATGGACCTCGATATCCTGAAGATCAACACCAAGTCGCCCAATGACTTCGTGACCGAGGTGGACCAAGCGGCAGAAAAAGTCATCATCGAAACCCTGCTCCAGGCCTACCCTGACCACGGCATCCTCGCCGAAGAGTCGGGTCGCGAGTACGGCGCCAAGCATTCCGAATTCGTCTGGATCATCGATCCCCTGGACGGCACCACCAACTTCATCCACGGCCTGCCCATGTACTGCGTGTCGATCGCGCTGGCACACCGCGGCGTGGTGCAGCAGGCGGTTGTCTACGACCCGACCCGCAACGACCTGTTCTACGCCACCAAGGGCCGTGGCGCCTTCCTGAACGACCGCCGCCTGCGCGTCTCCAAGCGCACCCGCTTGAGCGACGCCCTGATCGGCACCGGCTTCCCCTTCCGCCGCGGCGACAACTTCAAGCGCTATATGAAGATGTTCGAAGCGGTGATGGTCGAGTGCGCCGGCCTGCGCCGCCCGGGTGCCGCCGCCCTGGACCTCTGCTATGTGGCCGCCGGCTACTACGACGCCTTCTTCGAGACCGGCCTGCAGCCCTGGGATGTGGCCGCGGGCTCGCTGATCATCACCGAAGCCGGTGGCCTGATCGGCAACTTCACCGGCGAAGCCGACTTCCTGCACCAGCGCGAAGTGGTGGCCGGCAGCCCCAAGATCTACGGGCAGCTTGTGCAGATCCTGGCGCCCTACACCCGCGTGATCACGGCGGAAGAGGCCGAGGGCGATGCCAAGCCGGCAGACGCCAAGGCCGCCGGCAAGAAGAAGACCGCAGACGCTGCGGGCGTTGTGGCCGCGGACGCTGCCGCCGCACCGAAGAAGCGCGCCGCGGTGCGCATCCGCAAGGATGAACTGGGTGGCGAAGGCGCTTAAACTGCGCGCTGAGCTGTCTCAGCACCCCTGACCGACAAAGCCCTCCGCCCGAGGGCTTTGTTCATTTCTGACGCCTGCATCACCGACGCCCGCATCCCAACCATGAGCCACGCCCCGGATTTCTCTGCCCACACGCCGGTGATGGCGCAGTACCTGCGCATCAAGCACGAGCACCCCGAGGAGCTGGTGTTCTTCCGCATGGGCGACTTTTACGAGGTCTTCTTCGACGACGCCCGCAAGTGCAACCAGTTGCTCGACATCACCCTGACCACCCGCGGCCAGAGCGCTGGCGAGCCAGTGGTGATGGCCGGCGTGCCGGTCCATGCGCTGGAGAGTTATCTGGCCAAGCTGATCAAGCTGGGCGAGGCGGTGGCGATTGCCGAACAGGTGGGCGATGTAGCCACCTCCAAAGGCCCGGTGGAGCGCAAGGTGGTGCGCGTGGTCACGCCCGGCACGGTCACCGACAGCGAGTTGCTGGCCGACAAGCAGGATTCTGTGCTGCTCTCGGTCGTTCAGCAAGGCAAGACCCACGGCCTGGCCTGGCTCTCGCTGACTCAGGGCCAGCTGGGCCTGGCCGAATGCACCGAGCGAGAGCTGCCCTCCTGGCTGGCCCGCCTGAGCCCGGCCGAGGTGCTGGTGGACCGCGAGCGCCAGCCCGCCGCCGTGCTGGCCGCGCGCGCACCCATCACCAACCGCCCGAGCTGGCAGTTCGACACCGCCCTGGGTGCACGCAAGCTCTGCGAGCAGCTCGGCGTGGCCAGCCTGGCCGGCTACAACGCCCAGCAGATGACGGCAGCGCAAGCGGCCGCGGCGGCCCTGCTCAGCTATGCCGAGCACACCCAGGGCCGGGCCCTGGCCCATGTGCGCGCGCTCAGCGTCCAGCGCAGCAGCGAGCTGCTGGACCTGCCGCCCGCCACCCAGCGCAATCTGGAACTGACGCAGACCCTGCGCGGAGAGACCAGCCCCACCCTGCTCTCCCTGCTGGACAGCTGCCGCACCGGCATGGGCAGCCGCGCCCTGCGCCACTGGCTGCTGCACCCCAAGCGCGAACGTGCCGAGGCCCTGGCACGCCATGGCGCCATCGCCGCCCTGCTGCAGGCCCGGCCCGAGCCCCTGCGCGAGGCGCTGCGCCAAGTCTCGGATGTCGAGCGCATCGCCGCCCGCATCGCCCTGCGCCAGGTGCGCCCGCGCGAGCTGGCCGGATTGCGCGCCACCCTGCACATCCTGCCCGAGCTGCAACAGACCGTGCCCGCCGGCAGCAGCGAACTGCTGGATCAGCTGGCCCAGGGCCTGCTCGCCTCACCCGAGCTGGAGCAGATGCTGAGCCGTGCGATTGCCGAAGAGCCGGCCGTTCTGGTGCGCGACGGCGGCGTGATCGCCAGTGGCTTTGATGCCGAACTGGACGAGCTGCGCGCCATCCAGAACAACTGCGACGCCTTCCTGCTGGACCTGGAAACCCGCGAGCGCGCGCGCACCGGCATCCCCAATCTGCGCGTGCAGTTCAACAAGGTCCACGGCTTCTACATCGAGGTGACGCAAGGCCAGGTGGACAAGGTGCCGAGCGACTACCAGCGCCGCCAGACCTTGAAGAACGCCGAGCGCTACATCACGCCCGAGCTCAAAACCTTCGAGGACAAAGCCTTGTCGGCGCAGGAGCGCTCGCTGACGCGCGAGAAGCTGCTGTTCGAGCAACTCATCGATTGGCTGATCGAATCGCTGCAGCCGCTCTCGGCCCTGGGCCGCGCCCTGGCCAGCCTGGACGCCCTGGCGGCCCTGGCCGAGCGCGCCGCCACGCTCAACTGGTGCCGGCCGGAGTTCGTCAACCAGCCCTGCATCGACATCAGCCAGGGCCGCCACCCGGTGGTGGAGTCGCGCCTGCGCGAAACCGGTGCCGGCGAGTTCATGGCCAATGACTGCCGGCTCGACGCGCGCACCCGCATGGCCGTGATCACCGGCCCGAATATGGGCGGCAAGAGCACCTTCATGCGTCAGGTGGCCCTGATCAGCCTGCTGGCGGCCATCGGCAGCTATGTGCCAGCCAGCGCCTGCCGGCTCGGGCCTATGGATGCCATCCACACCCGCATCGGCGCGGCCGACGACCTGGCCAATGCCCAGTCCACCTTCATGCTGGAGATGACCGAGGGCGCGGCGATTCTGCACAGCGCCACCGAGCAGTCCTTGGTGCTGATGGACGAGATCGGCCGCGGCACCTCGACCTTTGATGGCCTAGCCCTGGCCGGCGCCATCGCCAGCCATCTGCATGACAAGAGCCGCGCCTTCACGCTCTTTGCCACCCATTATTTCGAGCTGACTGAGTTCCCCAGCAAGCACCCGCAGGCCATCAACTGCCATGTCGGCGCGGTCGAAAGCGGCGACGACATCGTCTTCCTGCACGAGATCCAGCCCGGCCCGGCCAGCCGCAGCTATGGCGTGCAGGTGGCGCGTTTGGCCGGCATGCCGGCCTCCCTGGTGCGCCAGGCGCGGGCCACGCTGGAAGCCCTGGAGGCCAAGGCCGGCGAGGGCCAGGCGCAGATCGACTTGTTTGCGCCACCGCCGGCCGCGCCCGAGCCGCCGCCTGTCTCGCAAGCGACAAGCGCGCTGAGCCAAGCCATCAATGATGTGGACCCCGACACGCTCACGCCGCGCGAAGCGCTGGATCTGGTCTACCGGCTCAAGAAGCTGAGCCAGGCCGAGTAGCCCCGCCGCCCGGCGCTCCCAGGAATGAACCGGACTCTCGTCTTCTCCCACGCCAACGGCTTTGGTGCCGCCTGCTACCGCCTGCATTTCGAGGCCTGGCGGCGCGCCGGCTGGCAGGTCCATGCCTTGCCGCAGATCGGCCACAACCCGGCCTATCCCGTCAGCAGCAACTGGCCGCATCTACGCGACGAGCTGATCGATTTCATCCGCACGGAGGTGAAATCCAGCGGGCCGGTCAGCCTGGTCGGCCATTCCCTGGGCGGCATGCTGAGCCTGCTGGTCGCCTGCCAGCAGCCGGAACTGGTGCAAAGCCTGGTGATGCTGGACTCGCCGGTGGTCAGCGGTTGGCGTGCCCAGAGCGTGCGGGTGGCCAAGGCCACAAGGCTGATCCACCGGGTCTCGCCAGGCAAGGTGTCCCGCCAGCGCCGCTACGAATGGCCGGATCGCGAGGCGGTGATGAGCCACTTCGCCAGCAAGCACAAATTCGCGCGCTGGGACCCACGGGTGCTGCAGGACTATGTGGACGGTGGTTTTGAAGAACAGGATGGGCGCAGCCGCCTGCGCTTTCGCCGCGAGATCGAGACCCGCATCTACGACACCCTGCCCCATCACCTGCCGAGCCTGCTGCGCCGGCATCCGCTGCGCTGCCCGGTGGCCTTTGTGGCGGGCACCCAGTCCGAGGAACTGCGCCAGGCGGGCGCCGCCGCCAGCAAGGCCCTGGCCGGGCCCCACTTCGTCTGGATGGAGGGCAGCCACCTCTTTCCTTTCGAGCGCCCGGACGACACGGCCGGCCTCGTGCTGCAGTTGCTCGAGGCCATGCAGCTTTCCACACCGTCCCCGGACTGATTCCCGGGCCGGTGTCCGAGCGGTCCGTCGGGCCTCGCTATAATCGCGCTTTACCACCACAGCGTTTTTCACGAGAACGCTGCACGACATGACCAAGTACGTCTACGTCACAGGCGGTGTGGTGTCCTCCCTCGGCAAGGGCATCGCATCGGCCTCACTGGCTGCCATCCTCGAATCGCGCGGCCTCAAGGTCACCCTCATCAAACTGGATCCGTACATCAACGTCGATCCGGGCACGATGTCCCCGTTCCAGCATGGCGAAGTCTTCGTGACTGAAGACGGCGCCGAGACGGACTTGGATCTGGGTCACTACGAGCGCTTCATCACCACGCGCATGAAGCGCGCCAACAACTTCACCACCGGACAGATCTACATGTCCGTGCTGGAGAAGGAACGCCGCGGTGATTACCTCGGCAAGACGGTGCAGGTGATTCCGCACATCACCAACGAAATCCAGGACTTCGTCCGCCGCGGCGCCGGTGCCGGAACGCCCGATGCGGTCGACGTGGCCATTGTGGAAATCGGCGGCACGGTCGGTGACATCGAGTCCCTGCCCTTCCTCGAAGCGGCGCGCCAGATGAGCCTGAAGGCAGGCCCGAACAATGTCGCCTTCGTGCACCTGACCTATGTGCCCTGGATTGCTGCGGCCGGCGAGCTGAAGACCAAGCCGACCCAGCACACGGTGCAGAAGCTGCGCGAAATCGGCATCCAGCCGGACGCACTGCTGTGCCGCGCCGACCGCCGCATCCCTGATGACGAGCGCGAGAAGATCTCGCTCTTCACCAATGTGCCCGAGTACGGTGTGATCTCCATGTGGGACGTCAACACCATCTACAAAGTGCCGCGCATGCTGCACGAGCAGGGCCTGGACCAGCTGATCTGCACCAAGCTGCAGCTGAACACCAAGTCGGCCGACTTGAAGCGCTGGGACACCCTGGTCAGCGAGGTCGAGAACCCCGCCAAGGACGTGACCATTGCCATGTGCGGCAAGTACACCGACTTGAGCGATTCCTACAAGTCGCTGAACGAGGCCCTGCGCCACGCCGGCATCCACAACCACGCACGCGTCAACATCGAGTACGTGGACTCCGAAATGCTGAACGCCGAGAACATCTCGCAGCTGCAGCAGTTCGACGCCATCCTGGTGCCCGGCGGCTTCGGCAAGCGCGGCGTGGAAGGCAAGATCCTTGCCGCCCAGTACGCGCGTGAGCACAAGGTGCCCTACCTGGGCATCTGCCTGGGCATGCAGGTCGCCACCATCGAGTACGCCCGCAATATGGCGGGCCTCAGCGGTGCCAACTCGACAGAGTTCGAACCCGAGACCCCGCATCCGGTGATCGCCCTGATCGACGAGTGGCAGGACGCCGACGGTTCGATCCAGAAGCGTGACGAGAAGAGCGACCTCGGCGGCACCATGCGCCTCGGTGCGCAGAGCTCGGACGTCAAGGCCGGCACCCTGGCCTTCGACATCTACGGCCCGGTGGTCAGCGAGCGTCACCGCCATCGCTTCGAAGCCAACACCCATTACCTGGACAAGCTCCAGAACGCCGGCCTGGTCATCTCGGCCATCACCCAGCGTGAAAAGCTGACCGAGATGGTGGAGCTGCCGCGCGAGGTGCACCCCTGGTATGTGGGCGTGCAATTCCACCCCGAGTTCAAGTCCACCCCCTGGGACGGCCACCCTCTGTTCACCGCCTTCATCAAGGCGGCGCTGAACCACAAACAGGCCTGAAGGAATCCTGCCCATGAAGCTTTGCGGTTTTGAGGTCGGCATCGACCGACCTTTCTTCCTGATCGCCGGCACCTGCTCGATCGAGGGCCTGGAAATGTCGCTCGAAGTGGCTGGTCAGCTCAAGGAAGCCTGCACGGCTCTGGGCATTCCGCTGATTTACAAGGGTTCCTTCGACAAGGCCAACCGCTCCTCGGGTTCGACCAAGCGCGGCGTCGGCATCGATGCCGGCCTGAAGATCCTCGATGAAGTGCGCCGCCAGCTGCAGCTGCCCATCATCACCGACGTGCACGATGAATCGCAGGTGGCCGAGGTCGCCAGCGTCGTCGACGTGCTGCAGACCCCGGCCTTCCTCTGCCGCCAGACGGATTTCATCCGCGCGGTGGCCAAGTCGGGCAAGCCGGTCAATATCAAGAAAGGCCAGTTCCTGGCCCCTTGGGACATGAAGAACGTCATCGACAAGGCCCGCGACGCCGCGCGCGAAGCCGGCTTGTCGGAAGACCGCTTCCTGGCCTGCGAACGCGGCGTGAGTTTCGGCTACAACAACCTCGTCGCCGACATGAGCAGCCTGGCCGAGATGCGCAAGACCGGCGCGCCGGTGGTGTTCGATGTGACCCACTCGGTGCAGAAGCCCGGTGGCCAAGGCACCAGCAGCGGCGGCGCCCGCGAGATGGTGCCGGTGCTGGCCCGCGCCGGCGTGGCCGCGGGTGTGGCCGGCCTCTTCATGGAAACCCATCCGCGCCCGGCCGAGGCCTGGTCGGACGGCCCCAATGCCGTGCCCCTGCAGCGCATGCGCGCCTTGCTGGAACAGCTGGTGGCTCTGGACCGCGTGGTCAAGAGCCAGCCCCTGCTCGAGAACGACTTCTCGGCCTGAATTGGATCGCCCGCCTTGGCGGTCGGACCCCGTGCAAGATTGTTCAGCGCCGGTAACTGCCAGCTGGCAAGATGCGCGCCGAACCCGAATTTTTGACCTTTTGGAGAGCTTGAATGAGTGCCATTGTTGATATCGTCGGCCGCGAAATTCTGGACAGCCGCGGCAACCCGACCGTCGAATGCGATGTCTTGCTGGAATCCGGCGTGATGGGCCGTGCTGCCGTGCCCTCGGGCGCCTCGACCGGCTCGCGCGAAGCGATCGAACTGCGTGACGGTGACAAGAGCCGTTATCTGGGCAAGGGCGTTCTGAAGGCGGTTGAGCACATCAACACCGAGATCTCCGAGGCCGTGCTGGGCCTGGATGCCTCCGAGCAAGCCTTCCTGGACCGCACCCTGATCGACCTGGACGGCACCGAGAACAAGAGCCGCCTGGGCGCCAACGCCATGCTGGCCGTGTCCATGGCCGTGGCTCGCGCTGCGGCTGAAGAGTCTGGCCTGCCCCTGTACCGTTACTTCGGCGGCATGGGCGGCAACCAGCTGCCGGTGCCGATGATGAACGTCATCAACGGCGGCGCGCACGCCAACAACAGCCTCGACCTGCAAGAGCTGATGATCATTCCCGTGGGCGCACCGAGCTTCCGCGAAGCCCTGCGCTGGGGCGCCGAGGTGTTCCACGCCCTGAAGAAGATCCTGCACGACAAAGGCATCTCCACCGCCGTGGGCGATGAAGGTGGTTTTGCGCCCAGCGTGGAAAGCCATGAGGCTGCCATCCAGCTGATCCTGCAAGCCATCGACGCCGCCGGCTACACCGCCGGTGAGCAGATCGCCCTGGGCCTGGACTGCGCCGCCAGCGAGTTCTACAAGGACGGCAAGTACGTGCTGGAAGGCGAAGGCGGCATTCAGCTGACGGCCCAGGAATGGACCTCCATGCTGGCCACCTGGGTGGACAAGTACCCCATCATCTCGATCGAAGACGGCATGGCCGAAGGCGACTGGGACGGCTGGAAGCACATCACCGAAGTGCTGGGCCAGAAGGTGCAGCTGGTGGGCGACGACCTCTTCGTCACCAACACCAAGATCCTGAAGGAAGGCATCGACAAGGGAATCGCCAACTCGATCCTGATCAAGATCAACCAGATCGGCACCCTGACCGAAACCTTCGCCGCCATCGAGATGGCCAAGCGCGCCGGCTACACCGCTGTGATCTCGCACCGCTCGGGCGAAACCGAAGACTCGACCATCTCCGACATCGCCGTCGGCCTGAACGCCGGCCAGATCAAGACCGGCTCGCTGTCGCGCTCGGACCGCATGGCCAAGTACAACCAGCTGCTGCGCATCGAGGAAGACCTGGGCGATGTGGCCGTCTACCCCGGCCGCGCTGCCTTCTACAACCTGAAGTGATGCGGGTTGCCACTCTGTCTTGAGTGGCCCTGATCTGCCAACGCCGCCCGACCCTCCGGTCCGGCGGCGTTTTTTATTGCCGCGCGGCTCGGCTAAACTGCGCGCGTGAAAACACTTGGCGTCATCCTCGCGGCCTTCTTGCTGCTGATCCAGTACCAGCTCTGGCTGGGCAAGGGCAGCCTGCCTCGCGGCGTGCAGCTGCGCGCCGAGCTGGCCCAGGCGCAGCAGGCCAATGAACAGGCCCGCGCCCGCAATGCCCAGCTCGAAGCCGAGCTGCGCGATCTGCGCGAAGGCCTGGAGATGGTCGAAGAAAAAGCGCGCTTCGAGCTCGGCATGATCAAGCCCGACGAGATCTACGTGCAGGTGCGCCGCTGAGCGCCGCCGCGCTGACAGCCTTGCCCCGCCCGGCCCTGCCCTGCCCTGACCCCACCCCCGATTCGAGGACACGCCGTTCCGCATGGACGCTTTGCTGCTGCAACTGCAACCCCTGTTTGCCCCGGCCTTCGAGTTGCTGGGCAGCCCCATCACCTGGACCGAGTTGATCGCCTTTGTGCTGGCCTTGTGGATGGTGGTCTGCAATATGCGTGTGCACGCCCTGGCCTGGCCGCTGGCCATCCTCAGCTCGCTGCTGTATTTCCTGCTGTTCTGGAGCGGCAAGCTGTACGGTGAAGCCAGCTTGCAGCTGCTGTTTGTGAGCCTCTCGCTCTGGGGCTGGTGGCAATGGCTGCGTGGCAAAGGCGATGATGGCCAGGCCCTGCGCGTGCGTCGCCTGAGCACCGGGGGCCTGTGGGCCTCGCTGCTTGCCACCCTGCTGGCCTGGCCGCTGCTGGGCCTGTTTCTGCAGCACCAGACCGATTCACCGGTGCCCTTCTGGGATGCCTTCCCTACCGTGGCCAGCCTGCTCGGCCAGTGGTTGCTGGCGCGTAAGTACCAGGAGAACTGGGGCGTCTGGGTGCTGGTCAATGGTGTCAGCGTCGCCTTGTTCGCCTACAAGGGCTATTGGCTGACCGTGCTGCTCTACGCGGTCTTCATCCCCATGTCGGTGGCCGGCTGGCGCGCCTGGGCGCAGCAGCTCAAGCTCAGCCACGCGAGCGGCGGTTCCCGCCAGGCACTGGCTTGATGAAGACCTGGCAGACCCAGCCGTGCCCGGCCTGCTGATCGCCATCGTCGGTGCGGAGAGCACCGGCAAATCGACCCTGGCCCAAGGCCTTCAGCAGCGCTTGAGCGAGGCCACTGGCCTGCGCTGCGCCTGGGCGCCCGAGCTGCTGCGCGAATGGTGCGATCGTGCCGGCCGCACACCGCGCCCCGAAGAACAGGCCGCCATCGCCGCTGCCCAGGCGGCGCGCTGCGAGGACCTGGCGCTCAGCGCCGATCTGGTGCTCTGCGACACCACGCCCCTGATGACAGCGGTCTACAGCGAGCTGCTGTTTGACGACCGCTCCTTGCTGGATACCGGCCTGGCTTTCCACCGCCGCTGCGCCCTGACCTTGCTGACCGCGCTGGACCTACCCTGGGTGGCGGACGGCCTGCAACGCGACGGCGCCCATGTGCGGGCGCCGGTGGATGCGGCCATGCGGCGAGCGCTGATGGGCGCGGGCCTCGGTTGGTCGGTGGTGGCCGGCAGCGGCGCGCAGCGCCTGGAGGCCGCCCTCAATGCCATCACGCCCTTGCTGCTGGCCCGAAAGACCGCGCCCCTGCCGGCAACGGGCCTGTTCAGCCGCCTGCAGGCCCGCCAGGACGCCCTGCCCGAGTGGCGCTGGGCCTGCGACAACTGCGATGTACCCGAGTGCGAGCACCTCTTGACCCGGCGCCGCTGAACGCGCCCGGCCCAGCTCACTGACCGAGGCAGAGGCCCAGCCCCCGGGCTGCTTGCAGCAAGGGGTGATCCAGGGGCACGAGGCGGTTGCGCCCCGCCACTTCGGCCAGGGCCACGCTGGTGAACTCCGCCCCTTGCAAGGCCACCATGCGGCCGAAGCGGCCCTCGCGCACCAGCTGGGCCGCGGCCCAGCCAAACTGTGTGGCCAGCACGCGATCAAAGGCCGTGGGCGTGCCACCGCGCTGCACATGGCCGAGCAAGGTCGAGCGCACCTCCACCTCGCTGTGCTCACCCAAAGCCTGCTGCAGTTGCTGGGCCAGCAGCGCACCAATGCCGCCCAGGCGCACCGGGTCCGGGCTGTCGGCCAACAGGGCGCGCACCACCTGGCTTTGTGCCTGGGCATGCGCCCCTTCGGCCACGCAAATCAAGGCATGGCCGCCGCCCTCTGTCCGGCGTCGGCAATGCTCGATCACGGCCTCCAGCCGGTAGGGCAGCTCGGGCAGCAGGATGGCATCCGCCCCACCGGCCAATCCCCCTTCCAGCGCAATCCAGCCGGCATGCCGGCCCATGGTTTCGGCAATCATGACCCGACCATGGCTGCGCGCCGTGGTTTCCAGCCGGTCAAGCGCCTCAGACACCACGGCCACGGCGCTGTCGAAGCCGAAGCTGCGTTCGGTCAGGTAGAGGTCGTTGTCGATGGTCTTGGGCACCCCCACCACCGGCAGGCCCAAACGGCTGAATTGCTCGGCAATCGCCATGGTGCCGTCGCCGCCGATAGCCACCAACGCGTCAATACCTTGGGCCCGCACGAAATCGAGCACACGGGCAGAAACATCCGCCCCGCCCTCGGCAAAGTAGTGGAAAGGATCACAGCGGTTGTGCGTGCCGAGGATGGTGCCGCCATGGGCCAGGATGTCCCGCACATCGGCCAGAGCCAAGGGCCGCAGGCGCTGCTCGATCAGACCGAGGAAGCCGCGCTCCACGCCGCTGACACGCGCCCCGCACTGCTGAATCAGGGCCAGGCTGACGGCACGGATCACCGCATTGAGGCCGGGGCAGTCGCCGCCGCCGGTGAGGATGGCTATGTGCATGGAAGGGCTGCAAAGGTCGTCGTGATCGCGGCGATTATGGGTCAGCGCGCCAGCAGGAAATACTCGAACAGCTGGGCGCCACCCGCCCCACCCAAGGGCACCAAGAGGGCCTTGACCAAGGGCTGCTCAAAAATCGGCGCCAGCGCACCGCCGCGCTCCTCCTGCACCGAAGCCATCAGCCGCTTGAAGGGCTCGATCAGCTTGCGCTGCTCCTCGTCACCCCCCATCAACCAGCGCAGATCGGCCTCCATGCGGCGCAAGGCCCGGCTGCGCGCCTGTTCGGCCGCCTGCTTGAGCAGCACGGCGAGGGCCAGCAGACCCAGCAGGTAGGCACTGGCAGCCATGGCCACCGGCAGGGTCAGCGACCAGTTGTCGAACAAGCGGCTGCGCCCGACGATCAAGAGCGCCAGTACCACGAAGGGCCCCATCACCAAGGGCCCGATGCGCGCGCTGCGCCGCACGACGATTTGCACATCGATCCAGTCGTCCAGCAGGCTGTGGCGGCGCAGTTCGGGTGGCGCCACGGCGCGCTGGGCCGGATCGGCGGCGATGGGGCGCAGCCACAGTGCCTCATGCGCGCTGCCCAGGCTGGCGGCGAAATGCGCCAGCGTGCTCGCCGGGTAGACCGTGCGCGCGGCCGTGAGCAAGCGGATGAATCGGCAGGCCAGCATGGTGGCGTCACCCACCGCCACCACCAGCAGCGGCAGCAGCACCAGAATGGCATCGAGCGTGAAGCGGATCAGGGCGCGATGGTCCTCGCCGCGCACCGGCACCGCCGGCCCCGCACCGTCACTGAACCCGAAAAACAAGCCCAACACCACGGCCAGGGTCAAGCCATAGCCGAGCAGGATGCGCAGCGCCCGCGGCACGCGGCTGCCGCGCCGGCGGTACTGATGCCAAAGAATGCGAAAGTCCACGCTCGGGCCCGCCAAGGCATGCCAGCCCGCCACACTCAAGTGCCGAGACCAGATCCGGCGCGTGAAGCGCAGGCTGCGCTCGCCCTCCACCAGGCGGGCGCGCTTGCGTACCCGCATGGGCAGACGCAACCAGTGGCTCTCCTCGTCCATGCCCAGCGTGCTGCGCGACCAGGTGGCGTCCAAGGTATCCACGATGGCCAGCAAGGCCAGCAGATGAATCAGCTGCGAGGGCCAAGCACTGATGCCCTCCAGCCAGGCCAGGGGCTCACAGTCCTGACAGGGCTTGGGGCTGGCCTGTTGCAGCGCGAGCGCCCACAGCAGCAGCAAACCCAGCCAACACAGGCCGCGCAGGATGCGTCGCGCCGTGGGCGCCATGGCCTTGGCGCTGCTGCGCCCGAAACGGTGCTCGGGCGTCAGCGACAAAAGCAGCAGCACGGTGCTGCCCAAGCTCAGGCCCAGCATGCCAGGCGCAAAGCTCAGGCGCCCGGGCCAGAGCATCTCACCCAGCGTGACCAGTGTGAAGAAGAACAACCAGGCATACAGCGCGACAAAACCCAACTCGGGCAGAGACATGCAGGGCGCCCCCGCATCCGGGGCCTGCGCGACGCCACGCATCGCGCCCGCTTCAGCCCAGCGCCGTTTGAGCGCACGCAACACGGGGGTGCCCGGCCAGACCAGCAGACCCAGCAGCATCAGCACCGGCACGGCCACGGCGGCCAAGCGCACCGAATACGGCTTGCTCGGCGGACGACGCTCAAAGGCATAACCACTCAAAGCCACGGCACCGCTGCGGCCCACCTCATAGATGGAAGGAAGATCCAGCGCCTCCTCGGCCGCGCACGCCTCCAGGGCGCGGCAGCCCTTGCTGCGGCAGCCGGCATGTCGGGCCGCGAGATAGACCGAGGACTGGTAGACATCACGCCAAGGCGGATTGCCTGCCGCCAGATCAGGCGCTGGCAAACCGACCCGTTGGGCCACCGACTGGCAGCGCGCAGAGGCTTGGCGCGGAAACTCCAAAGGCAGGCTGGAGGCCACCAGCAAATTGCGGGTGAAGGTCTGGGTACGTGGATGAAGAAAGCGTGCATCCATGTCGGTGGTGAAAAACACCTTGTCGGCAAAGCTCTCGTGCAAGGCCTGGAGCAGCAGGAGCTTGTCATGCACATCGCTGGCCATCAGGCCGATGGCACCGATGGGCAAGGCGCCCACCTTGGCCTCGCTGCGCTGCAGCTGCTGGGCCAAGCGACGCAGGTAATCGAGCTGATCGCGCGCTTCGGGCCATTCGATGCGTGCCTGTGCATCGCCCTTGCCAGCACCGGCCCGCGCCTCTTCTCGACCGGCATCTCGCGTGGTGACGCCGTCCAGGCCGCGGAAAAAATAAAGCTCTTCCAGCTGCAGCGCCGGATTCTGTGAGAGCTTGGCGCGCAACTGGCCAACCAGAGCCTGGGCGTACAGCGAATCCCGCTCGCCAATCAAGACCACCCGCTGCGGCGACTTCTCAGTGGCCGCCAAGCGCAAGCCCAGCTCGCCCGTCAGCTGGGCCAGCAGTTCCTTGTCGCTGCTGATCTTGCGGATCAAGCGCACCGGGGGATCCTGGCGCCCGCCTTGCAAGCGACAAAAGCGCCAAGCCACATAGTCCTCCAGGCTGCTGCCGTCCAGCTCACTGAGCATGGCATCACTGGCGGTCGAGAAAGGGCTCAGGAGCAAGGCACGGGAGAGGTGCCAGTAACCATCAAGCCAGGGCTGCTGGGGGTCGGGTTTCCGAGCCAGCGGGCGTTGGCCCGCAGGTCCGACGCAATGCTCGCGAGAGGCTCGGCCGGGCCCCAGGCGCCAGGCGGCACTGCGCAGATCGGCAAGAGCCACACGCAGCGCATCGGTGGTGGACGGGCCGATCAAGGCCAGTTGCGGCGGCGCCAGATCGGCAGCGACCCAGGGCTCGAACAAGGTGTGCAGCACCAAGGCCAGAGAATCCAGCTTGCGCGAAGGCAAGGCCGTCTCGTCGACCCAGAGCAGGGCTACCTGCTTGTAGCGAGAGGCCCCGGCGATGTCGGCCACATCGGAGGCGGCTTGCGAAGGACGTGCCGGCGAAGACGTGGCCACAGCCGCACTCAGCGCACTGGCGGACAGCAGTTCGTAGGGCACCAACAGGCCCGGTCGGGCGCCGTCGCCAGCCGGGGCGGTCTCAGGGCTGAGCTTGGCGCCTTCGAGCTGCAGCAAGCCCAGGCGCTCGGCGTTGTCCGGCACATAACCCTTGGCCTGCAGACCGGCCAACACGGCATAACGGGTGCGCCGCCGACCTTCTTCGGCGCCGACAAAGGCATTGCCGGGCACCAGCACCACCAGAACCAGGGTTTCCTTGGAATCCAGCTCATCGTCGCCCACCAACCGGCGCGACAGCTCGCTGGGCGTGCGCAAGCTCGCCACCGACTTGAGCTTGCAATCGGTGGCCTTGGCCGCGTCCTTGTAGAGCTTGTCGCAGCGCTCCAGGCGCTCGGACTCGTGGCGGCGCACGGCCACAAAGGGGTCTTCCCAGAGCCGGGCCTCGACCTCGAGATCGGCCGCCGTCACGGCTTGCGCCCGCTCCTTTTCGGCCGGGCGCAGCTGGTCAAACGCATGAGGCACCAGCTGAGTGCTGGTGATGAAGGCGACCAGCACCGCCAAGCTGGTCCAGGGAAATCCACCGCCCTTGTTGTCCATCCTCGCCCTTTCAGGCCGCCAACGGCCTTGCAGCCGCTTGCAGCGCGGCATCAGAGGACAAGGTCGAGGATCAGGGCGGGAGCGTCAATCCCTCAGGTTTTATTGCCACGGTGGCGCAGCGGCCACGCCACGCCAACGTGGCGCCAGGACGGCCGGGCATGCATGCATGCAGCCCTTGGTCATTGCACCGTACCGCTGCCCCCGGCTTGTGCGAGGTCCTGGGCAAAGATCTGGCCCACATCGACCGCGTCGAAGTGGTACTGCAGGCCGCAGAACTCGCAGCCGATCTCGACATTGCCGCGCTCGGCCAGCACGTCTTCGACTTCGTCGCGGCCCAGGCCCTTGAGCATCTGGCTGACGCGCTCGCGCGAGCAGTTGCAGGCGAAACGCGGCGCCAGCGGCTCGAAGCGGCGCACGCTTTCTTCCCAGAACAGGCGACGCAGAATGGTCTCGGCATCCAGGCCCAGCAGCTCATCGCGGGTCAGGGTGGAAGCCAGCATGCTGATGCGGTTGAAGGCGTCGGACAGGCCGATCTCGTCCTCGTTGCGCAGGGTGGCGCCCTGCCCTTCCAGATTGGCCTCACCCTCGACCGGCAGGCGCTGGATCAAGAGACCGGCGGCGATCTCGTCGTTGGCGAACAGCACCAGTTTCGTGTCCAGCTGCTCGGACTGCAGCATGTAGTGCTCCAGCACCTCCGAAAGCTTTTGCAGCGGCTCGCGCTGGTCACCGTGCAGCGGCACCACGCCCTGGTAGGGCTGCTGGCCGGGGAACTTGTCCTTGGGATCCAGGGTGATGGCGCAGCGGCCCTGGCCATGAACATTGAGCATGGCTTCGAGCTGGGCGCCCTCGGGCACCTCTCCGACCAGCTTGGCCGTGGCGCGGAAGCTCAGGTCGGGCTGCACCTCGGCCACGGCCAGCTTGACCGGGCCGTCGCCAAACACCTGCAGCACCAAGGCACCGTTGAACTTGATGTTGGACTGCATCAGCACGGCCGCGGCCGACATCTCGCCCAGCAGGGCGCGCAGTTCGGGCGGGTGGGCGCCCACCGCCTCGCGTCGCTTCAGCACCTCTTGCCAGCTGCCGGTCAGGCGCACCAGCATGCCGCGCACGGGCAGGCCTTCGAACAGGAATTTATGCAGTTCACTCATGGTTTGGCTTTGGAATTCTGGGGATAGTCGCCGCTGATGTCTTGCAAGCCGCTGGCGTAACGCTGGCCATTGGCGATGTAGTGGCGGGCGCTGGCACGCAGGCCTTCGATCTGCGCGGGCGTCAGCTCACGCACGACCTTGGCCGGGCTGCCCACGATCAGGCTGCCGTCCGGGAACGCTTTGCCCTCGGTCACCAGTGCACCGGCGCCGACGATGCTGTCGCGGCCGATGCGGGCACCGTTGAGGACCACGGCGCCAATGCCGATCAAGGAGTTCTCGCCCACCGTGCAGCCATGCAGCATCACCTGGTGGCCGACCGTCACGCCGGCCTCCAGACGCAGCGGAAAGCCATGGTCGGCATGCAGCACGGAGCCGTCCTGGATATTGCAGCCGGGGCCGATGTGCAGGTGTTCGCTGTCACCGCGCAGCACGGCGTTGAACCAAATGCTGACGTCTTCGTCGAGATGCACCCGGCCGATGACCTGAGCGCTGTCGGCCACCCAGGCGCTGGCGGCGACTTCGGGCCGGTGTTCGTCCAACTGGAATATCGCCATCTCGTGCTCCCGGACGGCTTCTGGCCGCGGCAAAACCCGTTATTTTAAGCGGGCCGCTCGGCGGCACGGCGCGACCGGGGCTTTGCCGGCCTGAACCTGGCAAGCCCTGGCGGGATAATTGGGCCATGATGCCTCTGGACTGCCGCGCCCGTGCCCTGCACGTTCTCTGCCTGATCTCCCCCGCCGACAAGGCCGATGCGGCTCAGGCCCTCTACCTGGAGGCCCAGAACGGGCTTGCCCTCGACACCGAAGCCCAACTGCAGCGCCCCGAGGGCGTGCCGGGCCGACCGGAGCGGCCGCGTTTGCTGTCCGCCCTGCAAGTGCCGAACCGCTCGCCCTTCACGCGGGAAGGCCGGGCGGCGCTGATCCACGCCATCGCCCATATCGAGTTCAACGCCATCAATCTGGCCCTGGATGCGGTCTGGCGCTTTGCCGGCATGCCGCGTGAGTTCTACCTCGACTGGCTGCGTGTGGCCGCCGAGGAGGCGCAGCATTTCAGCCTGCTGCACGAGCATCTGCAAAGCCTGGGCCACCGCTACGGCGACTTCGACGCCCACGACGGCCTCTGGACCATGGCCGAGCGCACGGCCGAGGACGTGCTGGCCCGAATGGCCCTGGTGCCGCGCACCCTGGAGGCGCGCGGCCTGGATGCCACGCCGCCGCTGCAGGCCAAGCTGGCCCGCGCCGGTGACGCACGGGCGGTGGCCATTCTGGACATCATCCTGCGCGAGGAGATTGGCCATGTGGAGATCGGCAACCGCTGGTACCGCCACTGCTGCCGTTTGCGTGGCCTGGACCCCGTGGCGATTTATCCTGGCCTGGTGCAGCACTACCAGGCGCCGCGGCTGCGCCCGCCCTTCAACCTGAGCGCTCGCGGCGCTGCCGGCTTCAGCGAAGAAGAATTGGCCTACCTTCAGGCGGATTTCTCGAATGATCGAAGGGGCGCGCCCGACGCCGCTCAGGCGGTCGACGGGCCGGCCAGCTAAACTGCTACCTGTGACCCTGTTCTCCACCTTCATCCTTCGCCGCGCACGCGGGTTCCAGCTCGGGCTGGCGCTCTGCCTGGCCCTGGGCCTGCTCGTGATGGGCAGCGCACAGGCGAAAGCTTGGATGCAGACCGAGGCTCAGGAATCCGCGACCGCTTGCGCAACGGACTTGAGCGCCGCAGGTGGTTTCACATCCTGGCTCGATGTCACAGCAGAACCAGCGGTCGACACCCCGGTGACCAGCGCCGAGGTCGGCGACGGGCTGGAAGCGCCCGAGCTGGGCCTGCCGCCTTCGGGCTTGCAGCTCAGTGCCACAAGCCTGTCGCCGCCGGGCGCCAAGGTGCCGCGCCTGCTGAGCGCTCCCTGGCTCGAAGGCCTGCAGCGGCCGCCACGCCCGCGCGGGGGCTGATCGCCCGCAGCTGCCGCGCTCGCCCATGGCCTGAATGGCCCCACTTGCGAGCGGTTCCATTCGGCACCGTCCTTCCTCCCCGCTCTTCTCCTCTTCTGCCGCTGGCAGCTCGCAGCCTCTGTGCTGCCGCCCGTCTCACTGACTCGGCCCTTTTTTTCGCCCGCATGGACTTTCTTTTCGACCCCAATCTCTGGCTCGCCTTTGCGATGCTGACCGCCCTGGAAATCGTCCTGGGCATCGACAACATCATCTTCATCTCCATTCTGGTCGGCCGCCTGCCGCCGGAGCAGCGCGATCAGGCGCGGCGCCTGGGCCTGGGTTTTGCGATGGTGTCGCGCCTGCTGCTGTTGTTCTCGCTGAGCTGGGTCATGGGCCTGACGGCCGATCTCTTCCATGTCTTCGGCCAAGGCATCAGCGGCCGCGATCTGGTCTTGCTGCTGGGCGGCCTGTTCCTGCTGTACAAGGCCTCGCACGAGATCTTTGTCGAAGTGGAAGCCCATGAGCAGGACGGCCCGCCGACGGCTGATGCCGCCGCGCTGAAAGCCGCCGGGCGCAAGCTGTTCTGGATGGTGATCGGCCAGATCGCCGTGGTCGACATCGTGTTCTCGCTCGATTCGGTGATCACCGCGGTCGGCATGGTGGACCGCATCGGCGTGATGGTGGCGGCCGTGGTGACCTCGGTCGGCGTGATGCTGATCGCGGCCAAGCCGATCGGCGAGTTTGTGGACCGCCATCCTTCGGTCAAGGTGCTGGCCCTGGCCTTCCTGGTGATGGTGGGCATGGCGCTGACGGCCGAAGCCTTCGACCAACATGTGCCCAAGGGCTACCTCTACGCCGCGATGTGCTTCTCGCTGGCGGTCGAGGCCCTCAACATCCGCGCCCGCGGCAAGCGCTTGGCCGCTGCGGCGGCCAGCGACAAGGGCTGAGGCCGGAACTCGCTCGCCCGAGATCTAGGTCGAACAAATTCACAACCCAGTCTTCCCTTCTTCTTTCAACCCATTCATTCACTCACTCTCACAGGAGTTGCTGTCATGAACCCGAACTTTGGATCTTTCTCTGCCGTCTCCACCGGCCTCAACGAGGGCGCGCTGCGCCGCGAACGCAACCGCGTGCTGCGCAATACCTACTGGCTGCTGGCCCTGTCCATGGTGCCGACGGTGCTGGGCGCCTGGCTGGGCGTGGCCACCGGCCTGTCCAAGGCCATGTCGCCCATGGTCGGCCTGATCGTCTTCATGGCCGGCGCGTTCGGCTTCATGTTCGCCATCGAGAAGACCAAGAACTCGGCCGCTGGCGTGCCGGTGCTGCTGGGCTTCACCTTCTTCATGGGCCTGATGCTGTCGCGCCTGGTGGGCGCGGTGCTGGGCCTGGGCAATGGCGCCGAGCTGATCATGACGGCCTTCGCGGGCACGGGTGCCATCTTCCTGGGCATGGCCTCGCTGTCCACGGTGATCAAGCGTGACCTGAGCAGCATGGGCAAATTCCTCTTCATCGGCATGATCCTCATGCTGGTGGCAGGCATTGCCAATATCTTCCTGCAGTCCAGCGCCCTGATGATCACGCTGTCGGTGCTGGCGATTGGCATCTTCTCGGCCTTCATCCTGTACGACCTCAAGCGCGTGCAAGACGGCGAAGAAACCAACTACATCACCGCCACGCTGAGCGTGTACCTGAGCCTGTACAACGTGTTCCAGTCGCTGCTGTCGCTGCTGGGCATTTTTGGTGGCCGTGAGGAATGATGAAGATGGCTGAATGAGCTGAGCGGAGTGACTTTCGGCCATGCGCCGAAAGTCACTCTGACCCCAGTTTGGGCTTGAGCTCAGCTCTGGCTTGGAGCGGCGCCGCGATAATCGGCGCCGCTTCTTTTTGGCCTCCGCGCTTTGTAAAGCGCATCGGCCTGCACAACACCACTCCTCGAACTGAAAGCCTGATCTCTTGAGCCGCATCCAAGCCAATCTCCTGCTGACCCTCATCGCCCTGATCTGGGGTTCGGCCTTTGTGGCGCAAAGCCACGGCATGCAGGAGCTGGGGCCGATGATGTTCACCGGCCTGCGCTTTCTGGTCGGCGCCCTGGTGGTGCTGCCGCTGGCCTGGCGCGAGTGGAACTACCTGGCCGGGCGGCAGCTGGCGCTGAACCGCGATGACGGCCTGAAGATCCTGGGCCTGGGCGTGCTGCTGAGCTTGGGTGCAGCCATGCAGCAGATTGGCATCAAGTACACCACGGTGACCAATGCCGGCTTTTTGACCGCGCTCTACGTGCCCCTGGTGCCGGTGCTGGGCTGGTTGCTGCTGCGCCAGCTGCCGCATTGGTCGGTCTGGCCCGGCGCGCTGGCCTGCCTGGTCGGCGCTTTTCTGCTCTCGGGTGCAAAAAGCCTGGAGATTGGCCTTGGCGACAGCTGGGTGATCGCCTCGGCCCTGCCCTGGGGCCTGCATGTGCTGCTGATCGGCCGCGTGGCGGACCGCATGGCAGCGCCCTTTCTCGTGGCCTGCGGCCAGTTTTTCGTCTGCGGCCTGCTCGCTTTGATCTGGGGGCTGCTGTTCGAGCCGTTCAGCGGCGCCGGCATCCAGGCCGCTGCCACACCGATTCTGTACACCGGCATTCTGTCGGTCGGCGTGGCCTTCACCGCCCAGGTGGTGGCGCAGCGCTATGCCCACGCGGCCGACGCCGCCATCGTGCTGTCCTCGGAGACCTTGTTTGCCGCGCTGTTTGGCTACTGGCTGATGGGGGACCGCCTGGCCCCGGCGGGCCTCGCCGGCTGCGCCTTGATCCTGGGCAGCCTGCTGGTGGTGCAGTTGCTGCCTCTGCTCCAGCCGGCCAAGACTTCAAGTGAAGTTTTACCAATTAAGTAGAAACCCTGATTTTTGTCATAGGGTTTTCACGGATGTTACTGATAATTGTGCTCGAAGTCACCCACAGGGGTGTCGCTACAGAGACAAAACATCATCATGACTGCAACTCCCGCCTTCCTCGCTCAATCGCAACAGTACCTGCTGAACGCTGAGCAAGATCAACCCTCGCTGGCCGGCACCTTCCGCTTCGGCAAGCAAGTGAACCTGGTCGCCGAGACCCTGGGCCTGGCCGCCACCCTGAGCTGCTTTGGCCTGACCGCCCTGATGATGGGCCTGGCCATGTAAGACCGGCGGAATCGCTGCCGCGATCCGCCGCACAGCCCGGAAACCACTCGGCCCGGGCTCAAAAGTCAGGGTTCAAAGCTCAAACGCCGTGGTCTTCTTGACCGTGCGCAGCACCAGCATTGAGTTGCTGCGCGCCACACCGGGCAGATGCATCAGCACATCGCTGTGCAGGCGCTCCAGGTCTTCCGCATCTTTGTAGGCAAAGCGCATCAGGTAGTCGTTGGTGCCCGCCACATAGAAGCAGTCCAGGATCTCCGGGATGTCCCGCACCGCCTGCTCGAAAGCGCCCAGCGCCTGCGGCGTCATCCGCTCCAAATTGATGATGGTGAAGCTGGTGCCCGGTTGGCCGATGGCCTTGGGGTTCAGCAAGGCCACATAGCCGGCGATCACGCCGGCATCTTCCAGCTGCTTGACCCGCCGCAGACAGGCCGAGGGCGAGAGATGGACCTGCTTGGCCAGCTCCACATTGCTGATGCGGCCGTCGCGCTGCAGCGCCGCCAGAATGCTGCGGTCAATCGCATCCAAAGTCACTTCTGAACTCATATTTCGAATTTTGTGCGAATCGTTCACTGAATGATGGCACAAACGTGCAGAACCTCGGGTAAGCACCGGGGCGAATGCGCTCGCACATTGCGCGCAAGGCTCTCTAGACTGACCCTCAGTTGTTGACTTGAGGAGAGCCCGTCATGAGCCAGAACATCGCACCCGATTCGGCCCCCAGCACCACCGCCAGTGCGGACCCGAAGCGGGACGCCTACTGGATGCCGTTCACCGCCAACCGGCAGTTCAAGAAGTCGCCGCGCCTGCTGACGCGCGCGGACGGCATGTACTTCACCGATGACAAAGGCCGCCAGGTGCTGGACGGCATTGCCGGGCTTTGGTGCGTCAACGCCGGCCACAACCGGCCGCGCATCGTCGAGGCCATCCAGAAGCAGGCGGCCGAGCTCGATTTCGCGCCGCCCTTCCAGATGGCCCACCCCAAGGCCTTCGAGCTGGCCGAGCGTCTGGTCGAGCTGACGCCGGCCGGCCTGAACAAGGCCTTTTTCACCAACTCGGGTTCCGAGTCGGTGGAGACCGCGCTGAAGATGGCCCTGGCCTATCACCGCGTGCGCGGTGAAGGCTCGCGCACGCGCTTGATCGGCCGCGAACGCGGCTACCACGGCGTGAACTTCGGCGGCATCTCGGTCGGCGGCATGGTGGCCAACCGCAAGATGTTCGGCACCCTGCTCAGCGGCGTGGACCATCTGCGCCACACCCACGACCCGGCGCGCAATGCCTACGCCATGGGCCAGCCCTTGCACGGCGCCGAGCTGGCGGACGATCTCGAGCGCATGGTCGCCCTGCATGACGCCAGCACCATTGCCGCCGTCATCGTCGAGCCGATTGCCGGCTCTACCGGCGTGCTGATCCCGCCCCAGGGCTATCTGCAGCGCCTGCGCGAGATTTGCGACAAGCACGGCATCCTGCTGATTTTCGACGAGGTTATCACCGGCTTCGGCCGCACCGGCCAGCCCTTCGGCGCCCAGACCTTCGGCGTTACGCCCGATCTGATGACGGTGGCCAAGGGCCTGACCAATGGCGCCGTGCCCATGGGCGCGGTGTTCGCCAAGCAGTCCATCTACGACACCTTCATGCAGGGCCCCGAGCACCTGATCGAGTTCTTCCACGGCTACACCTACTCGGCCCACCCCCTGGCCTGCGCGGCGGCCCTGGGGACCTTGGACACCTACGCCGAGGACGGCCTGCTGACCCGCGCTGCAGACATGCAGACCTACTTCGCCGAAGCCCTGCATTCGCTCAAGGGCGCGCCCCATGTGATCGACATCCGCAATCTGGGCCTGGTCGGTGGCGTCGAATTGGCGCCGCTGCCGGGCGAGCCGGCCAAGCGGGCGTTCTCGATCTTCCTCGATTGCTGGGAGCAAGGTGTCTTGATCCGCACCACCGGCGACACCATTGCCTTCAGCCCGCCGCTGATCATCGAGAAGCACCACATCGATCGCCTGATCGACACCGTGCGCGGCGCCTTGCAACGCGCCGCCTGAATCCGCAACCAGCCAACGCGCGCATGCCTTTGCTGCAGATCGACCGCCAACTCGCGCGTGACAGCTACTACGCGGCCACCGCGCCGCAAGGCCCAGCCTTTGCGCCGCTGCAAGGCACGGCGCAGGCCGATGTGGCCATCGTCGGCGGTGGATTGGCGGGCCTGTCGGCCGCCCTGGAGCTGAGCGAGCGAGGCTTCAGCGTCGCGCTGATGGAAGCAGGCGAAATCGGCGGCGGTGCCTCTGGTCGCAACGGCGGCCAGGCCCTGGCCGGCCTGGCCTGCGATATGGCCGAGATCGAGCGCCAGCTGGGCCTCGCCGAGGCACGCAGCATCTGGGCCATGAGCCTGGAAGCCGTCGAGATGATCCGTCAGCGCAGCAAGCGCTACGGCATTGACTGCGAATGGCAGGACGGCTTTCTGAGCGTGGCCACCAGCAAGCGCAAAGCCGCTGACCTGCGGGCCTGGCAGCAGGGCATGGCCGAGGTCTATGGCTACGAGCAACGCTGGATTCCCAAGAACGAATTGGCCAACTGGATCGCCAGCCCGCGCTACCAGGCCGGCGTGCACGACCCGGCCTCGGGTCACTTGCATCCGCTGAAGTATTGCCGCGGCCTGGCTCAGCTGCTGAGCGAGCCCGCGCGCCGCCCAGGCACCGCCCCGGTGCAGCTGTTCGAACACAGCCCGGCCCTGGCACTGGAACAGGGCACAAGCGCTCAAGCGGGGCTCACGCTGCGCAGCAGCCAGGGCCAGCTGCGGGCCCGCTTTGCGCTGCTGGCCGGCAATGTCTACCTGCCCGAACTGGCGCCCGAGCTTGCACCCCAGCTGACACAGCGCATCATGCCGGTTGGCACCTACATCGGCTGCAGCGCGCCGATCGAAGCCGAGCGCCTGAACGCCCTGATCCCCTCGCGCAGCGCGGTGTGCGACAACAATTTCGTGCTCGACTATTTCCGGCCCACGGCCGACCAGCGCCTGCTGTACGGCGGCCGGGTCAGCTACAGCACCCGCACGCCGCGCGATCTCAAGGCCAGCATGGCCGCGCGCATGCATGCCACCTTCCCGCAACTGGCCGACATTGGCATGGACTATGCATGGGGTGGCTTTGTGGACATCAGCATGAACCGCGCCCCCGATTTCGGCCGCCTGGGCGCCGCTCAGAATATCTATTACCTGCAGGGCTTCTCCGGCCATGGCCTGGCCCTGACGGGGCTGGCGGGCCAGCTGGTGGCCGAGGCGATCGCGGGCGACGCCAACCGCTTTGATTGTTTTGCTGCCTTGCGCCACCGGCCCTTCCCCGGTGGCACACTGATGCGCATGCCGGCCCTGGTGCTGGGCATGGCGTACTACCGACTGAAGGATCTGCTGTGACACAGGTCAAGAAGCCCCAAGCGGAAGCACCGCAATCAGCGCCACGCAAACCCGTGGTGCTGGTGCCCGCCTGCCAACGCATGGTGGGCGACTACCCCAACCACATCGCCGGCAAGAAGTACGTCGACGCGGTCCGTCTGGCCGGCTGCCTGCCCCTGATCGTGCCGCCTCTGGAGCTGCAAGACCTCGATGCCTTGCTGGACCAGGCCGACGGTGTGCTGCTGACCGGCTCACCCTCGAATGTGCACCCCAGCCATTTCAACGAGGCGGTACACAACCCTGCCCTGCCCCTGGATCCGGACCGCGATGCCTGGACCCTGCCCCTGATCCCCAAGGCCTTGGCGCGCGGCATGCCCTTGTTCGCCATCTGCCGTGGCTTTCAGGAGGCCAATGTGGCACTGGGCGGCAGCTTGCACCAGGCCGTGCAGGAACAGCCCGGCTTGCACGACCACCGCGCCCCCGAGGGCCAGCCGCCCGAGATCGCCTATGCCGACCAGCACGAGATCGCCATCCAGCCCGGCGGCCGCCTGCAGTCCTTGCTGGGCCAGGCGCGCATCCGTGTGAACTCGCTGCACGGACAGGGCGTCAAGCGCCTGGCGCCGGGCTTGCGCATCGAGGCACTGGCGCCCGATGGCTTGATCGAAGCCTTCAGCATGGCCGAGGCCCCCGGCTTCTCGCTCTGTGTGCAGTGGCACCCCGAGTGGCAGGCCGCGCACAACCCGCATTCCATGGCTTTGCTGCAGGCCTTTGGCCAGGCCTGCCGCGATTACCGCGACCAGATCCACCAACCCCGACACGACTCACTGCGCGACCCCGAGACCTAGGTCCCATCGGCTGAACTCCCAAGACCCCATGCCCCGGCACCCGGGCCGCAGCCGCGGCCGGCCGGGGGCTCAAGACCCACGGAGATTCAAGATGGTTGATCGCAGCAATTTCACATTCAGCGAGCTGGAGACCTGGCTCAAGGCGCAACGTGTGACCGAGATCGAGTGCCTGGTGCCCGATCTGACCGGTGTCGCCCGCGGCAAGATCCTGCCGCGCGAAAAGTTCACCGAAGACCGCGGCATGCGCTTGCCCGAGGCGGTGGTGGCCATGGGCGTGACGGGCGAGTTCCCGGAAGAAGGCCCTTACTACGACGTCATCAGCCCCAACGACCGCGACATGCATTTGCGTGCCGACCCGACGACGGCGCGCCTGGTGCCATGGGCCATCGACCCGACGGCGCAAATCATCCACGACTGCTTTGACCGCGATGGCCAGCTGGTGCCCTTCGCGCCGCGCTCGGTGCTGCGCCGCGTCTGCGGTCTGTTTGCGGCCGAAGGCTGGGAGCCGGTGGTGGCCCCGGAGCTGGAGTTCTACCTGGTCGCCCGCAACAGCGACCCCGACATGCCGCTCAAGCCGCCCATCGGCCGATCGGGCCGGGCCGAGACCTCGCGCCAGGCCTACTCCATCGACGCGGTGAATGAGTTCGACCCGCTGTTCGAGGACGTCTACGAATACTGCGAGAAGATGGAGCTCAATGTCGACACCTTGATTCACGAGGTGGGCGCCGGGCAGATGGAAATCAACTTCTTCCATGCCCACCCCATGGGCCTGGCGGACGAGGTGTTCTTCTTCAAACGCACGGTGCGCGAAGCGGCGCTGCGCCATGACATGTTCGCCACCTTCATGGCCAAGCCGATCGCCGGCGAGCCCGGCAGCGCCATGCACATCCACCAAAGCGTGGTGAACCAGGCCACCGGCCGCAACCTCTTCAGCAATGAGGACGGCTCGCCCAGCCCCGAGTTCTACTGGTACATCGGCGGCCTGCAGAAGTACATCCCGGCGGCCATGGCCTTGTTCGCGCCCTATGTGAACAGCTACCGCCGCCTGGCCCGCCACACGGCCGCGCCGATCAACATCCAGTGGGGCACGGACAACCGCACCGTGGGCATCCGCTCGCCCCTGGCCGAGCCGGCGGCGCGCCGCATCGAGAACCGCGTGATCGGTGCCGATGCCAACCCCTATGTGGCGCTGGCGGCCACCCTGGCCTGTGGCTATCTGGGCATCAAGAACCGCATCGAGCCCACGCCCGAGTGCAAGGGCGATGCCTACCTCGGCGACTTCCAGCTGCCCCGCAGCCTCGGTGAGGCGCTCAATCTGCTGCGCGCCGAGAAAGAGCTGGCCGCGGTGCTCGGTGAATCCTTCGTCACCGTGTATTCGGAGATCAAGGAGATCGAGTACGCCGAGTTCATGAAGGTGATCTCGCCCTGGGAGCGGGAGCATCTGCTGCTGCATGTGTGAGCGCCATCGCATCGCTGAACTGAGCCAAGGATCTACATCATGAACGCCATCTCCACCGTCGCCCCTCAAGCCACTCCCAGCCGTAACACCCAAGACTGGCAAGCTGCCGACAGCCGGCATTTCCTCCACCCCTTCACCGATTTCCAGGGCCTGGCGCGCAAGGGCGCGCGCATCATCACCCGCGCCGAGAACATCTACCTCTGGGACAGCGAGGGTCACAAAATCCTCGATGCCATGAGCGGCCTCTGGTGCGTCAACGTCGGCTATGGCCAGCAAAGCCTGATCGACGCCGCCGCGGCGCAGATGAAGGAGCTGCCCTTCTACAACGCCTTTTTCCAGACCGCCACCACGCCGGCCATCGAGCTGGCCGAGGTGCTGGCCGAGATCAGCCCGCCGCAGTTCCAGCATGTCTTCTTCACCAGCTCGGGCTCGGAAGGTAACGACACGATTGTGCGCATGGTGCGGCGCTACTGGGATGTGCTGGGCCAGCCCGAGCGCCAGGTCATCATCGGCCGCAAGAACGGTTACCACGGCTCCACCATGGCGGGTGCCTCGCTGGGCGGCATGAGCGGCATGCATGCCCAGGGCGGCCTGCCGATTCCCAATATCACCCACATCGACCAGCCGCATTGGTTCGAGCATGGTGCTGGCCTGCGCGGCGAAACGGCCGGGCTGACGCCTGAAGCCTTTGGCCTCAAGGCCGCAGGCTGGCTGGAGGCCAAGATCCTGGAGCTGGGCGCCGACAAGGTGGCCGCCTTCATCGGCGAGCCGGTGCAGGGCGCGGGCGGCGTGATCGTGCCGCCAGCCAGCTACTGGCCCGAGATCCAGCGCATCTGCGACAAGTACGGCATCCTTTTGGTCAGCGATGAGGTGATCTGCGGTTTCGGCCGCACCGGCCAGTGGTTTGGCTGCGAGACCATGGGCACCAAGCCCGACCTGATGACCTTTGCCAAGGGTGTGAGCTCGGGCTACATCCCGCTCGGCGGGGTGATGGTGGGCGAGCGCGTGGCGCGGGTGCTGATCGAGCAGGGCGGCGAGTTCAACCACGGCTTCACCTACTCCGGCCACCCGACCGCCTGCGCCGTGGCCCTGGCCAATATCCGCCTGCTGCGCGAGCTGGATGTGGTGCGCCATGTGCGCGAGGATGTGGGGCCCTACCTGGCCCAGCGCTTTGCTGAGTTGAACGATCACCCGCTGGTGGGCGAAACCCAGAGCTGCGGAATGATGGCCGCGGTGCAGCTGGTCAAGGACAAGACCACTGCCACGCCCTTTGACGAGGCGCTCGAAGTGGGCATGGTCTGCCGCGGCCATTGCTTCGGCAACGGCCTGATCATGCGCGCCGTGGGCGACCGCATGATCGTGGCGCCGCCGCTGGTGATGACGCGCGCCCAGGTCGACGAAATGATGGGCCTGATCCGCCGCTGCCTCGACCTGACCCTGGAGGACCTGCGCAAGCGCGGCTGGCTCTGAGCGGGGCCCGCGCCACAGCCCCGGGTTTTGGCCAATGGGCGTAGCCCGGCCAATGCCTAGACTGGGGCGGAACCTTTTCCTTCACCCCTTTTCCCTTCACCCCTTTGTCTGACTGAACTTTCGGGAACCCCACCATGAAGCTGTCGCCTGCCCTGCGTCGTCTTGCCTGTGCACTCACCCCGGTGCTCGCCCTGCTGGCCACGGCCGGCCCGGCCCGAGCGCAAGAGGAAGAGAAGGTCCTGAACGTCTACAACTGGTCCGACTACATCGCCGAAGACACGATCAAGAACTTCGAGAAGGAAACCGGCATCAAGGTGCGTTATGACAATTTCGACAACAACGAAATCGTCCATGCCAAGCTGGTGGCCGGCAAGACCGGCTACGACATCGTCGTGCCCTCGAGCTACTGGGCCAAGATGCAGGCCGATGGCGGCCTGCTGCGCAAGATCGACAAAAGCCTGATCCCCAACTACAAGAACCTTGACCCCGAGGTGCAGGCCACCCTGGCCAAGCTGGACCCGGGCAATGAGTTCTTCGTCAACTGGCTCTGGGGCTTTTCCACGGTCGGCATCAATGTCGACAAGGTCAAGGCGGCGCTGGGCGGCATGCCCATGCCCGAGAACGCCTGGGACCTGATCTTCAAGCCCGAGTACATGGCCAAGCTCAAGAGCTGCGGCGTGAGCTTCCTCGACTCGGCCACCGAGGTGGTGCCCGCCGCCCTGCACTACCTGGGCAAACCGCCCTACACCAAGAGCATCGGCGACTTCGCCAATGTGCCGGCCTTGCTGAAGAGCGTGCGGCCCTACGTCAGCCTGTTCAGCTCCTCGGGCTATATCAACGACCTGGCCAACGGCTCGCTGTGCGTGGCCATGGGCTACTCGGGCGACATCAATATCGCCCGCCAGCGCGCCATCGACGGCAAGACCGGCCAGAAGATCGAGGCCCTGATCCCCAAGAGCGGCGGCATCATCTTCATGGACGTGATGGTCATCCCGGCCGATGCGCCACGCCCCGGCAATGCCCACAAATTCATCAACTACATCCTGCGCCCCGAGGTACACGCCGGCCTGACCAACAAGGTCTTCTACGCCAACCCCAACAAAGAGGCCAAGAAGTTCGTCAAGCCCGATGTGGCCAACAACCCCAGCGTCTTCTTGAGCGACAGCGACCTCAAGAAGATGGCTGCGCCCGACGCCATCAACAACGATGTGCGACGCCAGATGACGCGCATCTACACGAGCTTCAAGACGGGACTGTAAGTACTTGGCAGTGAACAGGTGAACGCGTGAATGGGTGAACTACAGCCTCACCCAGCTGCACCAGAACTCACGAATCACCCTGTTCACCCGTTCACCTATTCACCTCTCAAACCCCATGTCCACCAACTACCTGCGCATCGAGAACGTGGTCAAGGATTTTGGCGGCGGCGCCGTCGCGGTGGACCGTGTGTCCATCGACATTGCCAAGGGCGAGATCTTCGCCCTGCTCGGCTCCTCGGGCTGCGGCAAGACCACCTTGCTGCGCATGCTGGCCGGCTTCGAGACACCGACCAGCGGCCGCATCATCCTGAACGGTCAGGACCTGGCGGGCCTGCCGCCCTATGCCCGGCCCATCAATATGATGTTCCAGAGCTATGCGCTGTTCCCGCACCTGAGCGTCTGGGACAACATCGCCTTCGGCCTGCGCCGCGACGGGCTGCCCAAGGACGAGATCGCCAACCGTGTCGAAGCCATGCTCAAGCTGGTGCAGCTGGGCAAATACGCCAAGCGCAAGCCGCATCAGCTCTCCGGCGGCCAGCAGCAGCGCGTGGCACTGGCGCGCAGCCTGGCCAAGAAGCCGCAGTTGCTGCTGCTCGACGAGCCACTCGGTGCCCTCGACAAGAAACTGCGCGAGCAGACCCAGATCGAGCTGGTCAACATCATCGAAAGCGTGGGCGTGACCTGCGTGATGGTGACGCACGACCAGGAGGAGGCCATGACCATGGCCACCCGCATCGCTGTGATGAGCGAGGGCCGCATCCTGCAGGTGGGCGCACCGGCCGACATCTACGAAACCCCGGCCACCCGCTTCGTGGCCGACTTCATCGGCAACGTCAATTTGATGGATGGCCAGCTCAGCGTCGACGAGCCCGACCATGTGGTCATCGCTTGCGCCGACTGCCAGCACTATGTAGGCCACGGCATCACCGGCACCGCCGGCATGGCGGTCAGCGTGGCCTTGCGGCCCGAGAAGATCCGCCTCAGCAGCGAGAAGCCCGAGGGCGAGTTCAACCAGGTGCGGGCCACCGTGCGCGACCTGTCCTATTTCGGCGCCTTCACCGTCTACCACCTGCAGCTGCCCAGCGGCCAGGTGCTCAAGGTCAGCGAGAGCAATCTGGAGCGCCACCGCGCCGACCCGCTGAGCTGGGACCAGCAGGTCTGGGCGCACTGGTCGCCCACGGCCCAGGTGGTGCTGACGCAATGACCGCGGCCGCCATGAAGAACCCGCTCCGCCGCCTGCGCCTGCCCACGGGGCGCAGCGCCGTCATCGCCCTTCCCTATGCCTGGCTGCTGCTGTTCTTTGCGCTCCCTTTTTTGATCGTGCTGAAGATCAGCGTCTCCGAGATGGAGACCGTGCACTTCAAGGATCTGCTCAGTTATGCGGACGGCGTGCTGCGCGTGGCGATCAAGCTCAGCAACTACCTCTTCATCACCGAGGACGAGCTCTATTTCAAGGCCTATCTGGCCAGCCTCAAGTACGCGGCCATCACCACCGTGGGCTGCCTTTTGATCGGCTACCCCTTTGCCTATTTCATGGCCAGAGCCCGGGCCAGCCTGCAACCGGCCTTGCTGATGCTGGTGATGCTGCCCTTCTGGACCAGCTTTTTGCTGCGCGTCTATGCCTGGAAAGGCCTGCTGGGCGAGCACGGCTGGGTGGCCGTGGCCATCGAGGGCCTGGGCCTGGACCAGCTGCTCTATTCGGCAGGCATGATCCCGGCCCTGGGCAAGCTCTTGAACACGCCCTTCTCCCTGGTGGTGGGCATGGTCTACACCTACCTGCCCTTCATGGTGCTGCCGCTTTACGCCAATCTGGCCAAGATGGACCTGCGCCTGCTGGAGGCCGCCAGCGACCTGGGCGCCACACCCTGGCAGGCCTTCTGGCGCATCACCGTGCCGCTGTCCAAGGCCGGCATCATCGCCGGCTCCATGCTGGTCTTCATCCCCTGCGTGGGCGAGTTCGTCATCCCGGAGCTGCTGGGCGGGCCTCAGACCCTGATGATCGGCCGCGTACTCTGGGACGAGTTCTTCTCCAACAACGACTGGCCCATGGCCTCCAGTGTGGCCGTGGTGATGATTCTGCTCATCATCGTGCCCCTGGCCTTGTTCAACCGCTACCAGGCGGAAAGCCAGGCCGGCCCGGCCGCGGCGCGCAAAGGAGGCCAGCCATGAGCCGCCGTGCCCTGCTCGGCCCCCAGGCCACGCGCTGGTTTGCGCGCAGCTGGCTGGTGGCGGTGTTCGCCTTCCTCTACCTGCCGATATTCACGCTGATTCTTTACTCCTTCAACGACTCCAAACTGCCCTCGGTCTGGGGCGGATTTACCACGCGCTGGTACACCGAGCTGCTGCAGGACGGTGAGTTGTTGAACGGCCTCAAGCTTTCGCTGCAGATCGCTTTTGCCACCGCCTGCGCCTCGGTGCTGCTGGGCACTTTTGCCGCCTTCGCCCTGGTCAAGTACAAGCGCTTCACCGGCCGCACCTTGTTCGCCGGCATGGTCAATGCGCCCCTGGTGATGCCCGAGGTCATCGTCGGCCTGTCCCTGCTGCTGATGCTGGTGTCGCTGCAGCGGGCCCTGGGCTTCCCGGAGCGCGGCGCCATGACCATCTGGCTCGGTCACCTGCTGCTGGGCATGGCCTATGCCACGGTGGTGATCCAGGCGCGCCTGTCCGAACTGAACCCGCAGCTGGAAGAAGCCGCCATGGACCTGGGCGCGCGGCCGCTGCAGGTCTTCGGCCTGGTGACCCTGCCCATGATCACGCAGTCCCTGATGTCGGCCTGGCTGCTGACCTTCACCCTCTCGCTGGACGATGTGGTGCTGTCGGCCTTTCTGAGCGGGCCGGGCTCCACCACCCTGCCCCTGGTGATCTTCTCGCGCGCGCGGCTGGGCGTCAGCCCCAGCATCAATGCCGTGGCCACGGTCATCATCGTCCTGGTGGCCCTGGGCGTGGTGCTGGCCAGTTACCTGATCGCCAGGGCCGAGCGCCGGCGCAGCATGGACATGGCGGCCGCACAACGGGCCGCCTGAGGCCCCACTCATTTTCCCGAAGCCGAATTCCCTTTTCTTTCTTTCTTGCTTACTTCCTTCCCATACCCCCCCAATCAAGCCAAGGAGCAGATGCGATGAAGCCCACCCCGAACGCGAAGACGGCCGCCCCCTTGCTGGCCGCCCTGAGCCTGGCGCTGGCCTCGGCCTACCCGGGCGTAGCTCTGGCGCAGAGCAATGAAGAGCTGCTCAAGGAACTGCGCGCGCTGAAAGACCGCGTCGGCCAGCTGGAAGAAAAACTCAAGGCCGCCGAGCAGAAAGCTGCCGCCCCCAGCAGCGCCCAGTGGGGCATGACGCCGGCCCAGGCTCAGGAATTCAACCGCATCGCCGTCAAGACCGAGGCCCTGGAAGACTCGGCCGAGGCCATGGGCACCAAGAACCTCAAGATCAGCGGCTTCATCGACCCCACCTACATCTACAACCGCCAGAACAACAGCAGCAGCTTCCAGCTGCTCAACAAGGATGCCTACGCCTACGACAGCGGCTACTTCGGCATGGCCTTGATCGATTTCCAGAAGGAAATGGAAGGCGGCACCAAGTGGCATCTGACCCTGGCGCCCGAGCGCGGCGTGGGCGCTACCT
The DNA here is from genome assembly GCA_002255955.1 of Burkholderiales bacterium PBB2. Lineage (GTDB taxonomy): Bacteria > Pseudomonadota > Gammaproteobacteria > Burkholderiales > Burkholderiaceae_C > Paucibacter_A. The sequence goes on from NKIM01000006.1 coordinate 142,412, forward strand.
TCAACACCGGCTCCATCGTCCACGAGGCCAGCGTCAACATCCCGCTGGGCGACCTGCAGACCCGGCTCTGGCTGGGCCAGATCCCCGACTGGACCGGCTATGAGCTGACCCTGCCGCCGCTCAACAAGCTGATCACCCACAACCTGCTGTTTGACTTCACCGCCCCCACCGCCTACACCGGCGCAGTGCTGGACCTGACCAGCGGCAAATGGCTGATCCGGGCCGGCCTGGCCAATGTCAACAATGCCCGCAAGTCGCCGGGCAACAAGACTCCGGCCTTCATCTACCGCGTCGACTACGCCAAGGGCGAGTTCCAGGGCTTTGGCTTCACCGGCCTGCATGGCAAGGCCTACAACTACGCCGCCGATGGTGTGGACGCCAACGGCGACCTGAGTTTTGCCGATGTGAAGGGACGAGACACCCGGGTTGACCTGCTCGAGGCCGATGCCTACTTCATCCGCGGCGACTGGACGGTCCAGGGCCAGATCAGCTGGGGCCGCCAGCGCGGCAGCGCCATCTTCAACGAAGATGGCCAACTGCGCGACGCCAGCTGGACCGGGCTGTCCACCCTGGTCGGCTACAAATTCATCCCGCGCTGGGAAGCGGTGGCACGCATGGACTATCTGCGCAACGCCAAGAACGGCGGCGGCCTGTTCGGCTACAGCAGCGATGACAGCCGCAACGGCCTGGGCCGCGGCAGCGGCTTCGCCTGGGACGAGGCCAACCCGGACCCCGACACGGCCTCCAAGGGCGCCAACCGTTATGCCCTGACCGTAGGGCTGAACTATCTCTTCAACCAGAACACCATCTTCAAGTTCGAGTACCGCCTCGACGGCGCCAACCGCGCCGTGTTCGGCAACCCGAGCAACGGACAATGGGCCAAGCGCAACCACCTGCTGGGCTCGTCCGTGGTGGTCAGTTTCTGAGTTGCTGCAACCTCGACAGGACTTTCATGAGCAGTTCCTCCTCCACACGCCCCAGCATCGACTGGGCCGCGCGCGCCGCGGCCGTGCAGATCGACGGCCGCCCCGTCATCGAAGGCCGGCGCATCGACACCCAGGCGGGCCTGCAGTTCGACTGCATCTCGCCCCTGAACGGCCGCAGCCTCGGCGCTGTGTCGCGTGGCCAGGCCGCTGACATTGACGCCGCCGTGGCCTCGGCCCGCGCCGCCTTTGACGACGGCCGCTGGGCCCGCCGCGCGCCGGCCGCGCGCAAGCGGGTGCTGCAAGCCTTCTCCGAGAAAATCCTGGCGGCCAAGGAGGAGTTGGCCCTGCTGGAGACCCTGGACATGGGCAAGCCCATCCAGTATTCGTTGGCCGTCGATGTGCCCTCCACGGCACGCTGCATCGCCTGGTATGCCGAAGCCATCGACAAGATCTACGACGAGATCGCGCCCACCGGCCCCAATGCCCTGGCCCTGATCCAGCGCGAAGCCATGGGTGTGATCGGCGCCATCGTGCCCTGGAACTACCCCATGATCATGGCCGCCTGGAAGCTGGGGCCGGCCCTGGCCGCGGGCAACTCGGTGGTGCTCAAACCCAGCGAAAAGTCGCCACTGACCGCGCTGCGCCTGGCCGAACTGGCGCTGGAAGCCGGCCTGCCACCGGGGGTCTTCAATGTGGTGCCCGGCTACGGCCATGAGGCCGGCGAGGCCCTGGCCTTGCACATGGATGTGGACGCGGTCGGCTTCACCGGCTCCACCCGCGTGGGCCGCAAGATGCTGGAATACGCGGGCCGAAGCAATCTCAAGCGGGTCTACAACGAGCTGGGCGGCAAATCGGCCTTCCTGGTCTTCCCCGACTTCGACGATCTGCCGCGCGCCGCCAAAACCGTGGCCGGCAGCATGTTCTTCAACCAGGGCGAGAGCTGCAATGCCCCTTCACGCGTGCTTGTGCACGACAGCATTGCCGATGAGTTCCTGGCCCTGCTGGCCGCCGAAGCGCCCAAATACCAGGCCGGCGACCCGCTGGACCCGCGCACGGTGATGGGCGCCCTGGTCGACGCCGGGCAACTCGGCACAGTGATGGGCTATATCGAATCAGGTCGCAGCGAGGGCGCGCGTGCGGTCGTCGGCGGCGAACAGCAACGCGTCGAAACTGGCGGTTACTTTGTCGCCCCCACCATCTTCGACGGCGTGAGCCCAGGCATGAAGATCGCCCGCGAAGAGATCTTCGGCCCGGTGCTGAGCGTGCTGCGTTTCAAGGACGAAGCCGAGGCCGTGCGCCTGGCCAATGACAGCCCCTATGGCCTGCAAGCCAGCGTCTGGAGCAGCCATATCGACCGCGCCCACCGCGTGGCCCGCGCCCTGCGCGCCGGCACGGTGCACGTCAACCAGTACGACGAAGACGACCTGACCGTGCCCTTCGGCGGCTACAAGCAAAGCGGCAACGGGCGGGACAAATCACTCCATGCCTTTGACAAGTACACGGAGCTGAAAACCACCTGGCTGCGCATCAACCCCTGAGCAGGGCCGTAAGTCCGAGACCGAGACTCAGACCAGCACTTCCACGCAGCGCGGGTGGCCGAGGAAATGCTCGGGGCTGGCGCTGGCGCCGTAGGCGCCCGACTGGAACACCACGGCCAGATCACCGATCTCGGCGACCGGTAGGTCCATGCGATCAGCCAGCAGGTCCAGCGGCGTGCACAGTGGGCCCACCACCGAGGCAATCTCGCGCTCAGCCACCGGCGTTGCGCCGTGCTGGCGCACGATGGTGACCGGGTAGTTCTTGCGAATGACCTGACCGAAATTGCCCGAGGCCGAGAGGTGGTGGTTCAAGCCACCGTCGGTGACCAGATAGGTCTGTCCGCGCGAGACCTTGCGGTCGACGATGCGGGTGACGTAAATGCCGGCCTCACCGACCAGATAACGGCCCAGCTCGATGACCAAATGCGCTTGTGGCATTTCCACCGCGGCGCGCTCGACCAGCTGCTGCAGATTGGCGCCGATCGGGGCCAGGTCCAGCGCATGTTCGCCCGGGAAATAGGTGATGCCGAAGCCACCCCCCAAATTCAGGAACTTGACCGGCGAAGGCGCTAGGGCTGCCAGGCGCAGGGCCAGCTCGTAGGACTTCTGCTGCGCTTCGCAGATGGACTCAGGCTTCAGATTCTGCGAACCGGCAAACAAATGAAAGCCCTCGAAGGCCAAGCCCAGACGGCCGATCTCGGCCAGCAGCTCGGGCATCTGCTCGGTGTCGATGCCAAACTGCTTGGGGCCGCCGCCCATCTTCATGCCCGAGCCCTTGAGCTCGAAGTCGGGGTTGACGCGCACGGCCACGCGGGCCGGCAGGCCATACCGCTTGGACGCAGCGGCCAGCACTGGCAGCTCTCGTGCCGACTCCACATTGACCAGCACACCAGCCGCCACGGCTTGATGGAGCTCGATGTCCCGCTTGCCGGGGCCCGCAAAGCTGATCTCGACCGGATCGGCGCCGGCATTGAGCGCCACTTGCAACTCGCCGGCCGAGGCCACATCGATGCCATCGACAAGACCGGCCATCCAGCCCACCACGGCCGGTAAGGGGTTGGCCTTCATCGCGTAGTGCAGCTTGACCTGCTTGGGCAGGGCGGCGCGCAGCTGGGCCACGCGATCGCGCAGCAGGCCGCGGTCGTAGGCGTAGAACGGCGTCTGGCCCACGCGCTCGGCCAGCAAGCTCAGGCTTTGGCCGCCGATCTGCAGCGAGCCATCGGCGGCCTGCGGAAACTGGCTCATGGGCGCGTGCACCGGGGCGCGCTTGGGAGTGGGCGTGGCGTCAGACATGATGGATTCGGGAATGTCTTCTTGGAATGGGTGGCGGCTCAGCGGTCACTCAGCGGTCAATTAGGCGAAGTCTGCTGGCGCTCGACCCAGGCGGTGGACAGCAGCTTGCGGTCGATCTTGCCGTTCGGGTTGCGCGGCAGCGGGCCGGGCTGGGCTTCAATGCCTGCGGGCACCATATAGGCGGGCATGTGCAGGCGGCACTGCGCTTGCAGCGCAGCCAGGTCCAGCGTTTCCGCTCCGGCCGGCGGCGTGGCGATGACCTGGATGGCCTGGCCCAGCGTCGGGTGGTCCACGCCGAAGGCCACGCACTCGCCGACCAGCTTGGTGGCGTAAAGGATCTCTTCCACCTCGGTCGGGCTCACGCGGTAGCCCGATGTCTTCATCATCTCGTCGCGGCGGCCAATGAAGTAGAGGAAACCTTCGGCGTCACGGCGCACGTTGTCGCCCGAGAACACAGCGTATTCGGGCAGCTGCAGGCCGCCTTCGCGCCCGCCCACGCCGGCCGGCAGCAGCTTGTAGCGCTCGGCCGTTTTCTCGGCATCGTTCCAGTAACCCAGGCCCACCAGGGCACCGCGGTGCACCAGCTCGCCCGGCTCGTCGGGCGCGCATTCGCTGCCGTCCTCGCGCAGCACCAGGATCTCGGCATTGGGGATGGCTTTGCCGATGGAGTCGGGCCGGCGGTCCACCTCTTCCGGCGGCAAATAGGTGGAGCGGAAGGCCTCGGTCAGGCCGTACATCAGGAAAGGCTTGGCAGCCGACACGCGCTGGCGCAGCAGGTCCAAGGTTTCGCGCGGCATGCGCCCACCGGTGTTGGCGAAATAGCGCAGGTTCTCGTTGATCGCGGCCGGCCACTCCAGCTGCGAGAGCTGGATGTAAAGCGGCGGCACGGCGGTCAGGCCGGTGACCTTCTCGCGCTCCATAGCCTTGAGCACATCGCGCGGCATCAGGTAATTCAGCAGCACCACGCGCGCACCCGAGTGGAAAGCCGTGGTCAGCTGGCTGAAACCGGCATCGAAGGACAAGGGCAACGCGGCCAGCAAGGTGTCCTGCGCCCGGTTCTCCAGATAGCTGGCCACGCTCTTGGCGCCGGCAACCATATTGCGGTGCGAGAGCACCACGCCCTTGGGCCGGCCGGTAGAGCCCGAGGTGTAGAGGATGGCGACGATATCGGTGTCGATGACGCGGTGGCCGACGCAGGCCGGGGCGGACATGAACTCGGTCCAGCTGTACAGGCGCACACCCTCGGGTGGCGGGGGCAGCGTGACGGCCGCGCCTTCGATCAGCACGATGTGCTTGAGGCTGCTGCCTTGCGCGAGTGTGGGTTGCAGCAAGGCGTAGCGCTCGGGCGAGGTCAACAGCACGCTGACGGCGCAGTCGGCCATGATGAAACCGACCTGCTCGGGCTTGAGCAAGGGGTTCATGGGCACGAACACCATGCCGGCGGCCGGTGCGCCGAAGCTGCCCACCACCGTCTCGATGCGCTTGTCCAGATAGATGCCCACGCGGCTGGCACGCGCCAGGCCCGTGCCCATCAGCCCCTGGCTGAATGAGCGCACCTGATCGGCCAGCTCTACATAGCGCAAATGGGTCGAGCCGGCCGTCAAGGCCAGGGCGTCAGGCGTGCGCGCGGCGCTCACCAGAATCAACTCATGCAGCAAATGGGCTTCCCGAACGGGCACGGAACTAGATTCAGTCATGCTTCACCAAGCAAATAGGCAGGCCAGAAAACAAGAGCTCAAAATGTAGCGCATGGCCCCTGGGCTGAACCCAGCCGCCCCAGCGCCATGTGCGAGCAGGCGGGAGTGTGCACGCGATTGGGCGCCGCGCTTTCGTGCAGCGCGTGAAAACTACCTCTTCCCCCCAGGAGCAGGGGGGCTGACAGAGGGAAATCACGCCATTTCGGCCTGATAAGATCGCGCGCCGCAACGCCACTGGCGATGCCCGCTGGCGCAATCCCCGCGCCCTACAACCGAAGCAGCCGAATGAGCACAGAAAAGCATGTCCTGAGGATTCTGGACGAGGTCCTGAGTCTGGATGGCCGCAGCGCCACCTTCACCCGCGAAACGCCTTTGCTGGGCGCCGTGCCGGAGCTCGATTCGATGGCCGTGGTCAGCCTCATCACCGGACTGGAAGAACAACTGGGCATCGTCACCGATGACGATGAGATCGACGGCGCGACTTTCGCCACCGTCGGCTCCTTGGTGGACTTCGTCGCCGCCAAGCTGGCTGGCTGAACCACGCCTGCATGAGCGCGCCGGACGCCGTATTCCTGGATGCCCCTCATAGCGCCGACCAGCGCTATGCCCTGCTTCACCGGCCTGTGGGCCCGCTTCGCGGGCGCGTGCTCTACCTTCCGCCTTTCGCGGAGGAGATGAACAAAAGCCGGCGCATGGCCGCCCTGCAAGCGCGGGCGATGGCCGAAGCCGGCTACGCGGTGTTGCAGCTGGATCTACAAGGCTGCGGCGACAGCGACGGCGACTTTGCCGACGCATCCTGGCAAGGCTGGATCCAGGACTGCCTGCTCGGCCTCGAGTATCTGAATGCCCAGGTCGGCGCAGAAGCGCCCCTGACGCTTTGGGGCCTGCGTGCCGGCTGCCTGCTGGCGCCGGCCCTGGCCCAGCTGTTGCACGAGCCCTGCCACTTCCTCTTCTGGCAACCCAGCACCCAGGGCAAGCTGGTGCTTCAGCAGTTCATTCGCTTGAAAACCGCTGCCGCCATGATGGATGGCCAGCAAAAAGGCATGGCCGAGCAAGTGCGCCAAGCCTTGGCCCAAGGCGAATGCGTGGAAATCGCTGGTTATCGCTTGCCCCCTGCCCTGGCCCAGGGTCTGGAGGCCGCCAGCCTCAAACCGCCACAGCGCAAAGGCGATGGCGAAGCGCGGCTGGCATGGATCGAAATCTCGCGCACGGCGCCAGAGCTAAGCCCCGCCTCACAAACCATGAGCCAGCAATGGGCGAACGCCGGCTACCACCTGCAAACCGCAGTGGTGGCGGGCCCCTCGTTCTGGCAGACGACAGAAATCGAAGACGCGCCGGATCTGCTGCCCATCACCCTGGAGCTGATGGCATGAGTGCGGTGAAGACAAGCGAATACCGCCAGCAGTGCTTGCGCTTCGACTGCGAGGGCCAGACCCTGCAGGCCGTGCTGACGCTGCCGCCTGCCTCCACGACGATGGATGATTTGGGTGTGCTGGTGGTGGTGGGCGGCCCGCAGTACCGCGCCGGCAGCCACCGCCAGTTCACATTGCTGGCGCGTGAGTTGGCGCGCCAGGGCTTCCCGGTGCTGCGTTTTGACCACCAGGGCATGGGCGACAGCAGCGGCCTCTTGCACGATTTCAAGCAGATCACACCCGACATCGGCGCCGCGATTGAGGCCTTCCAACGTGCTCATCCCGGCCTGCGCCGGGTGGTCATCTGGGGCCTGTGCGATGCGGCTTCAGCGGCGCTGATGTACTGGCAACGCAGCCGCGACCCACGCATCGCGGGCCTGTGCCTGCTCAACCCCTGGGTTCGTTCCGAGGCCAGCCTCGCCAAGGCCACCGTCAAGCATTACTACCTGGACCGCCTCAAGCAGCCAGAGTTCTGGAAAAAGCTGCTCAGCGGACGGGTGGCCGGCGCAGCGCTGCGCGACCTGATTGGCAATTTGCGCCGCGCTCGCGGGGCTGGTGCCGGCACGCGCTCCGCAGCTGCCATGAACTTCCAGCAAGAAATGGCGTTCGCCTGGGCGCAACTGAAGGCCCCGCTGCTGCTGATCCTGAGCGGACGGGACCTGACCGCCAAGGAATTTCTGGAGCATGCGCAGGCCGACGCGGCATGGCAGGGTTTGCTGCAGGCCCCACATGTAACGCGAACCGACTTCCCCGAGGCAGACCACACGTTTTCGAACGCGCAGGCGCGCGATCAAGTGGCCCAAGCGACCGCCGCCTGGCTGCGTCAGCACCTCAGCTCGCCAGCGCCGCGGGATACTGCCCGATCATGAGCCACGCGCCCGTGACTGGTTTGCGTCGCTTGCGCTTCGACGCCAGCCCCTGCCACTTCCCGCGTGCCGCCGTGCCGATGCTGGCGCCGGTTGATCGCAGCCAACTCAGCCTCCTGCGCCGAAATGGTGTGACGCTGGATACCACGCGCACACAGGTCTTTCTGCGTGGCCGCTACGGGTTGCATGAAGCGTTTCGGCGCGCAGGGCTCGGACCCGGCAAACGGCTGTTGGTTCCGAGCTATCACTGCCCCACCATGGCAGACCCCGGCTTGCGGCTCGGTGCGGACATCGTTCTCTATCCGCTGAAGGCTGATTTGACCGTCGACGTGCAGGCACTGCAGCGCCTGCTCCAGGCCGAGCCGCAGAGCGGCGACTGCCTGCTGCTGACCCACTTCTTCGGCATCGCGCAGCCTTTGGCGATCATCAAGGAGCTTCAAGCCCTGTGCGCAGCGCACCAGCTCCGTCTGATCGAAGACTGCTCGCACTGCCTGGCGCTGGGGCCGAGCAGCTTGCCCGAGGGCATCGGCTCGCATGGCGACTTTGCCGTGTCCAGCCCATACAAATTCATCCCCGTGCCTGAGATGGGTTTGCTCTGGACCAATCACAGTGGGTCGCTGGACGCTTCCGACACCCCGCCCGCCACAGGACGCCAAGGCTGGCGCCAGGCTGCAACCCTGATGCGAGGATGGGCGGCTCAACCGGGCCAAGCGCCCGCCTGGAAAGCGCCAAACACCAAGTCCGCAACCAGCGCCGCCCCCGCGCGCGAGTGGGAGGAGGACTGCGTGGGCATTTCCTCGCATTACCTGCCCAGCGAAGAGGGTCGCCATCATCTGCCCATCTCGAATTTCATCCTCGAACGCACGCCGCTGAAGCTCGTCACCGAACGCCGACGCGAGAACTTCCAGCGCTGGCTGTCGCTGTGCAAGGGTCTGCCTCAACTGCAGCCCCTGCACGCAACACTGCCAGATGCATGTGTGCCCTATATGTTCCCCGTGTTGCTAGACGCTCCCGAAATGCAGTTTGCGGTACTGAAGCATGCCGGTCTGCCAATCTGGCGCTGGGACGATGAGCTGGCCTCGCCATGCAACACCGCCAGCCGCTACCGTCTGAGTCTGCTGCACCTGCCCTGCCATCAAGGCTTGAGTGAGAGTCAATGGCAATGGATGGAGCGGACACTGCACGCCTGCTTGAACGGCGCAGGACTGAGCCACACGGGAGCCGTCGCGTGAGCGGCGTTTGGAGCTGCCATGCACTGCAACGCGGCCTCGGCGAGTTCAGTGCGGAATGGGATGAGCTGAACAGCCGCAGCTTCCGCGCACATCCCATGCTCTGGAGTGGATTCGTCAATCAGCTGCTGCGCCATTTCGCCAACGGCAGCGAGCTGCTCTGCGTGCGCCGCATTGAGGGCAAGGCCGACGCCATGCTGGTGCTGCGGCGACGCGACTTTGGCACCTGGGCCACCTTCTTGCCGAGCCAGGCGCAGATCGCCCCGGCCCTGCTGCCGGATCTGGCCGCCGCTCAAGACCTGTTGCGCCATCTGCCCTCGCCGGCCTGGGCGCTGGATCTGATGTGCATCGACACGGGATTCACGCAAACCGGTGGACTCGAAGCCACGCCGCGGGCGGCCAGCCGCACGCTGGAACATGCGCGCACCATTGCCATCCCCATGATCGGCAGCTTTGAGCACTACTGGGCCAGCCGACACAAAAAGCTGACCAGCAATATGCGGCGTTATGAACGCCGCATGCAGGAAGAGGGGCTGCAGCCCGAGTTCCGGATCGTGGATCAGGCACTCGAGATTGATGCCGCCGTGCTTCGCTATGCCGCATTGGAATCGCGCGGCTGGAAAGGCAGCTCCGGAACGGCCTTGACGGCCGACAACGAGCAGGGACACTTCTACCGGGACATCATGCGAGAGTTCGCCCAGCTGGGCAAAGCACTGGTGTTCGAGATGTGGCTGGGGGCCGAAATGGTCGCCTCACGCCTGGTGATTCTGCGCAACGAATCGGTGGTTTTTCTCAAAACCACCTATGCAGAGGCTTATGCCAAACTGGCTCCGGGAAGGATACTGCTGATGTTTGTCATTAGGAACCTGCACCAACGCTACCCGGGCCGACGCATTGAGTTCTACACCAATGCCGACCAGGATCTGTTGTCCTGGGGCAGCGAGACTCGCCTGATCCTGCATTTCAGCCTGTATCGCCACGCCTTGATGGCACGAACCTTCAGCGCCGCACGCCGAGCCCGGCGTTTCTTCACACCCGCCTTGCTCGACCCGACCATGCCTCAAGCAGATGACGCCTTGGAGCTCTACAAACAGCCGGGCGAGTTTCCCGAAGACGTCAAAGCCTTGATGACCCAAGCCGAGCAGCGATCGGCACAATTCAGCTCGGACTGGTACCAGGTGCTGCTCGACACGGTCATGACGGCAGATGACCACCCGGGCTTTTACGTGCTGCGGCGCCATGGCAAGCCCCTGATCGTGCTGCCCGTTCGCATGGAGATGGACCGCGCGCCGCACCACGGTCGCCTGGTGGCGCTGGGCAACTACTACACCGCACTGTACGCACCGGTGCTGGCCCCAGAGACTCAAGTTGCCGATATCGCGCAGATGTTCCGGCTGATCCTGGCCCAGCGACCCGAGACCTATGCCCTCTACTTTGCGCCCCTGGATCACGATTCCGACGCCTACCGCATGCTGGGTGAAGGCATGCGCCAGGCTGGCTTGAAAACCCACCCCTACTTCTGTTTCGGCAATTGGTTCCAGACCATCACCATCGGTGGAGAGGCCTTTGTCGACCAGCTGAGCACCAGCTTGCGCGGCACGGTCCGTCGCATGCGCAAGAAGCTGCTGCAAGAGCAAGGTCGGCTCGAGGTGATATGCGACCCGGCCGATCTGGAGCGTGGCCTGGAGGCCTTCGCCTCTGTCTATGCGCGCAGCTGGAAAAAGCCCGAGCCCTACCCCGACTTCATCCCCAACCTGATGCGCAAATGCGCGCAACGTGGCTGGCTGCGCCTGGGCCTGGCTTGGCATGGCGACACGCCCATCGCCGCCCAGCTCTGGCTCTCGTCGCATGGCCGGGCAGACATCTACAAGGTGGCCTACGACGAGGAGTACAAACGCTTCGCCCCGGGCAGTGTGCTGACGGCCGAAGTGATGAAGCACGTCATCGACATCGATCAGGTGAAGGAAGTCGACTACCTGATCGGCGATGATCCCTACAAAAAGCGCTGGCTCAGCCAACGCCGCGAACGCTGGGGCTGGGTGGCTTACAACCCCAGGACCTTGCCCGGCCTGCGCCTCCATGTGCGAGATCGACTGGCCGAGATCTTCAGACCGGTGGCGGCGCGCCTGAGCCAAGCCTTGCAAAGACTACGCAAATCACCGGAAAGCGGTGCAACACAAGCGCCGAACGTCGCGGACAATGCCTGACATGCAAGCCATGCTTTCCACCAGCACCGCCGCCCCTCGCTCGTTCCTGCACCACCGCGCCCTGGTGGTGGTGGCCGCCTTGTGTCTGGCTCTGGTCGGGCCCGCACGAGCGGCCGAGCAAGGCAACTTCACTGCCGGGGAAATCTCCCTGCTGCCAGACTTCTGCCAGGATCGCCTGAACTATCCGGTCTACTCTTTTTCTCACCCCAAATGGGCCTATTGGGGCGCTCGCATGGGCGAGACCTTCAAGCATGTGCACCACTACTGCTGGGCACTGGTCAGCCTGCGGCGCGCCAGCATGGCGCCCAACAAGGAAAAGCGCAAACACCTGGTGACCACGGCCATCAACGACCTTGAGTACGTGATCAACAACGCCTCGGCCGATTTCCGACTGAAGCCCGAGGTCTACGCCCGCATCGGCGATGCCGCATTGCAGCTGGAAGACTTCAGCAAGGCCTTTGATGCCTATGACAACGCTCGCCAGCTCAAGCCGGGCTACGCACCGGCCTACATCGGCTGGGCCGACGTTCTCTTCAAGGCCGGGCAACGAGACGCCGCCCGGGAGTTGATCGAAGAGGGTTTGCGTCACGCCCCCGATTCCCCCGAACTGCGCAGCGCCTTCCGGCGCTTTGGAGGCGACCCGTCCAAGGTGGTTCCGCACACACCGCCCGCATCGAGCTCGACAGACGCTGAGGCGAATGCCGCAGCTGCCGGTGCTTCGGCACCCAGTGCACCGGCCAGCGCCGCCACTGGCAGTCGCTGAAGCCGGCCCCACCCGCCCTTGACCTTGTTTGTGCCCGAGATGCCCCCGTCCTCATGACCACAGTCCGCCGTTCCCTGGCCTATTCCCTGGCCGACAACTATCTGGGCGTGGTCCTGCAACTGCTGAGCACCCTGGTCATCTCCCGCCTGCTGAACCCGACCGAGATCGGCATCTTTGCCGTGGCGGCCGTGCTGTCCAGCCTCGCTTCGACCTTCCGGGATTTCGGGGTCGCTGAGTACCTGATCCAGGAAAAAGAGCTGACCGACGAAAAGATCCGGGCCTCATTGGCGGCCAATATCGGTGTGTCCTGGTTGATGGCTGCCCTGCTCTTCTTCGGCAGCAACTGGGTCGGAGAGTTCTACCGTCAGGACGGCGTGACCGATGTGCTGCGCGTGCTGTCACTGAACTTCCTGCTCGTGCCCTTCGGTGCAGTCACCATGGCCTGCTTCCGGCGGGACATGAACTACCGGCCGATCTTTCTGGTCAACATCAGCGCCAACATCGTCGGCTTTATCGTTGTGATGGCTTGCGCCTTGGGCGGGCTGGGCTATATGAGCATGGCCTGGTCCTCGCTGGCTTCCATCGTCTGGACCGTGGCCCTGGCCAACTTCATGCGTCCGGCCACCATGCCGCGCTGGCCGGGGCTCAAAGGCATCGGCGAGGTCATCCGCTTCGGCAAGCAGGCCACCGGCATCTACCTGTTTTCGCAGGCCGGCCGCAGCGCCCCCGAAGCCGTGATCGGTCGTGTGCTGGACATGGCCGCCGTGGCTTTTTACAGCCGCGCCAATGGTTTGATGGAGATTTTCAACCGCACGGTGTTGCGCGCCGTGATGCCGATCTGCCTGCCCTATTTCGCTCGGGCCGCACGGGCCGGTGAAGATGCCAAGACCGGCTACATCAAGGCCCTGGCCCTGTTGACCGGCATCGGCTGGCCCTTCTTCCTGTTCATCGGTCTGCTTGCCTACTCGGCCATCCGCATCCTCTACGGCTCGCAGTGGCTGGACAGCGTGCCCTTGGCTCAGATCCTTTGCCTGGTCGCCGCAGCCGAACTGCCCTACTACTTGGCCGGTGAAATGCTGATCGCGCAAGGCCGCATCGATCTGGCGACCAAGCTGCAGTTCGCCACCCAGTGCTTCCGCCTTCTGGCCTTGGCCTTGGTGATTCCGTTCGGTCTGGTCGGCGCCTGCTGGGGCCTCTTGCTGGCGGCCCTGGGCACGGGAGCACTGTCCCATGCCTTGCTGCACAAGGTGGTGGATTTCCGCTTGCAGCATTTGTTCGCGGCCTGCCGCAGCAGCGCGGTGGTTGCCGTGCTGAGCTTCATTCCCGCCTGGCTGCTGCTGCAGTTCGTTCCGCTCAATGCGGACAATTTCGTGCGCATGCTGATGGCAGCCGCGGCCCTGTCCATCCCGGTCTGGCTGCTGGCCATCAAGGCGCTCCAACACCCCTTGTGGCTGGAGTTCAGTTCGCTGGGCTCAGCGCTGGCTCAGAAAATCAATCAGCGAAAGCGTACGGCATGAGCTCCACGCCTTCTGCCTCGGCAACCAGCGCTGCGATGCGACTGGATCAGGTCGATGCCCTGCGGGGCCTGGCGGCCTTGGCCGTCGTTCTCTTTCACTACACCACCCAGCACCAGAAGCTGTTCGCGCCAGCCAGCAGCGCAAGCTTCTCCGTACCCTGGGGCCATCTGGGCGTGAACCTGTTTTTCATCATCAGCGGCTTCGTGATCTTCATGACGCTGGACCGCTGCCGGCAACCCATGGATTTCGTGGTCTCGCGCTTCAGCCGCTTGTTCCCGTCCTACTGGCTGGCGATTGCTCTGACCTTCACGGTGGTCAGCATCTTCGGCTTGCCGGGAAAGGAAGTCAGCGCCTGGCAGGCCGCCGCCAATTTGGTGATGCTTCACGGCTTCGCGCACATTCCGCATGTCGACGGGGTCTACTGGACGCTGGAGGTGGAGATGCTGTTCTACATCGCCATGTTCACGCTGTACCGGGTTGGGCGCCTGACGGCCGTGCACGGCGCCATCGCGGCGCTGCTGTCGATCAAACTGATCTATCTCGCCTGCGCACAGTTCCTGGGCATTGACCTGCCCTGGATCTTGCACCGCACCTTGTTCTTGAGCACGGCACCTTGGTTCGCACTGGGCATCTGTGTCCGCCAACTCACCCAGTTGTCGGCTGAGCCGCAAGCATCCATATCCACTCTGCGACGCCGCATCGCCGGCTCGGTGCTGCTGGCCTTGATCACCATTGCTTGGGGCGAGGGTTGGCCGATGGCGCTGCTGGCGGCCATCCTTGCGACCGTGGTGCATGCCGCCGCCATGGGCCGATTGCCGCCGCTGCGACTCAAGCTGCTGGGCTGGCTGGGCACCATTTCCTACCCGCTGTATTTGCTCCACGAGAACATCGGCTGGGTCTTGATGAACCAACTGCTGGCGCGCGGCCTGTCCATCGATCTGACCATCGCCATGGCTCTGGTTTTCAGTCTGACCCTGGCCCACCTGGTGACACAAATGGTCGAACGCCCGGCCATGGCAGCCATCCGGCGCCTCTGGGCGCAGCGACAGGGCTTGCAGCGCAAGCCTCTCCATACCGCTTGACTGCGCTGGAGGACAAGATGGCGGGCCGCAACAGTGAGGCGCCCGGCAGGCGCCGCGCCAAGCGCTGGGCGGCGGCGTTCTTGCTGGCCACCTTGCTGAGCGCCCTGGCCGTCTGGCAAGGTCTGCAACTGCGCCAACAATTTCGGCGCGATGCTTGGCTACGGCTTGAGCTGGCGCAAAGGGTCCAGCCCGCCAGGACCAGCGCCCGCTGCAGCCCCGAGCGAGCGCAGGGCGAGCCACCACTCAGGCTGCTGATCCTGGGGCAATCCAACGCAGGCAATCATGGCCCCCGCCCTGCCGGCGCCGAGGCAGCGCCACCACTGCAGATGCAAGCGGGCGAACAGTGCATCCTGGCCCATGACCCCTTGCCTGGCGCCAGCGGCGACGGCGGCAGCATCTGGAGTCGCCTGCCAGCCAGATTGAAGGAAACGCCAGCGGGGTCCGGAGTGCAGCGCTCGCCGCAAATTGCCCTTCTGGCTTTGCAATCGACCACCTTGGACGACTGGAGCCGACCCAGCAGCCCCTTGAACCAGGCCCTGCAGCAAGAGTTGAGATCACTGCGCGCCGCGGCCTGGACGCCTGATCTGGTGTTGTGGCAACAGGGCGAGGCCGATGCCCTGTCCGGCACGTCAGCCGGCGATTACATCCGAGGCTGGACACGGCTGCTCGCGCAGTTGCAGGCGGAGGGCGTACAAGCTCCGGTGCTCTTGGCTCGCTCGACCCACTGTCAGCGTGATGCAGCCCAGGGCGACACCAACCAGCGGTTTGTGGCGCAAGCCGGCACCATCCGTGAGGCAATTCAGCGCCTGACACAGCAACATTCTCAGTTGCGCCTGGGACCGGACACCGACACCTTGGTGGCAAGCACGCAGCGCCGCGACGGCTGCCATTTCTCCGGCCAAGGGCTGGACGCAGCCGCCCTGCTCTGGAGCGAGGCCATCGCCGCCACGCTGCAGCCGGCACGCCCCTAGATGGCAGCAGCTGGCCCGGCAGGTCTTGCGCCCGCTTGAAAGACCCAACGATGCAAACTCCTCTGCCACGCCGGCGCTTTCTCCAATCCATGGTCAGCCTGGGAGGTGCCACTGGTTTGGTTGCCTGCGGCGGAGGAGGCGGAGCAGATCCGGTACCAAGCCCCACACCGGCACCCTCACCACCACCGGCACCAGCGCCCGCCCTCAAACTGCAGGGCCAGGTCTGGACCCCCAACCGGGACGCGAGCGGACAGGTGCTGCACAGCGACTGGGCTCAGCTGCCACCCCTGCGCTGGCTCTTTGTCGCCGACGTGGTGATGGACGGCGTCATCGAACGGCCGCGCTACCCCAAACCCAAGGCCAGCAGCGGTGACGGCAGCCCCAACATCATTGCCGCCTGGGGCGGAGCGGCCTGGGATCACCAAAATCAGGTGATGTACATCAGCGGCGGCGGGCATGGCGACGCCCACGAATGTGAAACTGGCATCTATGCCCTCTACGCAGCGCAGCTGCAGTTCAAGCGGGTGGTGGATCGCGCCCCGCTGGACATGGTGCAAAGCTGGGACTTTGCCCAGCGCAAGATCGTGACCCAGTCGATGGGCAATTCGAGCAATATGCCTTTGCGCCATGGCGTCCCGGCATCAGTCCACACCTACGATGGACTGGTCTGGATTCCCCCGGGCCTGCCCGGCGCTGGGCCTGTCGCGGGCGGCTTGTTCTACCCCGGCAATGCCCGCGCGATCGTCAACCTCGACCTGGCGCAATACGCCGCCGCACACTGGTTCAACCCGCTCAAGGACAGCGCCAACTGGTCTTACTGCACCGCATTTCTGGACGGCAGCGCCATCTACGGGCCGCACGACAGCTTCGCGCATTTCAAGTTCGACCTGAATGCCACCGAGGCCACCGACTGGAGCCCGCAGAGCCAGGGGCAGCTCCAATTCAACGCATTCAGCTCCAGCACCGCCCTGCCCTATGCCAACCGCGCCTGGACCCTGCTGCGGGAGCGCCGCGAGCAAGTCTCCCTGTTCGGCAACGCCACCGGCATCCGCGTGCGCCATGGCCAAGCCCTGGATGCCAAGGCCAGCAACTGGACGAGCTACCACGACCGCCTGAGTCTGAGCTCAAGCGACGGCGCCCACCTGGACTTCAACCCCACCTCTCTGGCCGATGATGGCGAGCTGGCCAACGCGGGCATGCACTACGACGCTGCACGCAGCTGTTTGTGGGTGCAAAGCAATGCCGAAAATGGCGCGCTTTACCGCATCGACGGGCTGGAAGGCAACAACTGGCGGGTGAGCAAACAACTTGGGCCCGCCGCCCTGTTGGGTCACCCGCACGGCACCTGGGGGCGCTTCCGATTGGCGCGCTTGGGTGGCACCGACGTGGCGCTGCGCTTGAGCAGCACCACCGATCCCGTGCAGGTGCTGCGTTTGGGCTGAGCGGGCGCGGCACTCTAGATCGCGGCGCCAGCCTTGGGGCTGACGCCGCTGAGCATCAGACGCTGCGAGGGCCGATGTACTCGCGCGCGATCACAACCGAATTCATGCGGAAGTGCATGTCGGCGGCCGCAGCCTCGGTCCCACCGTGGTACCAGTCCAGCCAGAAGCCCTGGATGCCCATCTCAGGGTGACGCCGCCAGCGCAGATCCTTGCGCTCCCAGGCCAGCACGCCGTCAACCCAGACGCGGTACTCGCCGTCGCGATTGGCCACCCCGTTGCCGAACGCATCAAAGGGGCCGCTGATGGTGTTCATGACGATCTCGTGCTCGATCGAGAACCAGCGCTCCTTGCTGAGCACGACACCGGGCCAGTAGCAATCCTCGCCAAAGGCGGAGGCTTGATCGAGGTGGTACATGTAGTTGGCCATGGTGAACAGGCCGTCGTAGGGGTTGCCATCCTTGCTGGCCATGCCTCCGAGGCCGCGCATGGAGCAGCCTTCATAGGTCCAGCCGCCGGTGCTCGAATTCGCCACCTTGCGACCGGTGCCGGGCGAGCCTCCGTTGCCGGTGGTGGATTGCCAATAACCGCCCCCGGCGGTGTTCCACCAACCAAAGCGTCCATCCCAGCCCGGCATCTTGTTGGCCTGCAACGTGGATCCCCAGTCTTGCTCCAGGTAGACCATGTAGCGCGCGAACAGGCGCGTTTCCACCACATTCGGCACGCCCTTCGCGCCGCCACTCACGACGTTGCGCTGCAAATCGCCGCCCTTGAGCATGCCCTTGGCAATCACACCGCGCACATAAGTGCCCGTGGTGCGCGACTCCTGCACCTGGCTGAAACCAGGGGACATGTCGCCCGCTTGCCAACGCGTGCGATCGATGACCGAGAAGTCACTGGCGAACAGGACCGAGGAATGCTTCTCGATGCCTTGGTCACCCGGGAACTTGCCGGCGATGCCAGCCTGTGCGGTGCCGCTGCCAGCGCCGATGCGGAAGGTCGGCGGATTCAACTCGAAAGCATAGATGTTGCCGGGATACTTCAGTTCCAGGCAATGCATTTTGAGCGTGGCCTTGCTGACCTGGCCCTTGATCGAACTCAAATCAAACTGAACCGCAGCAAACCAATTGGTTTTGGACACCTCGAACTTGCTGCGGGTGTTCTTACTGGCTGAGGACGAGGGGCTCCAGGCCGCATTGCAAATGCAGGGCAAGACGAAGGTGCCGGTATCCGTCACGACCTCGAGCACGGGCTTCAAACTGGCGTCCGAATAATCCCGGCCCGCGAAATAGAAGGACCAATCCTGATTGGTGCGCAAGTAAAAGCCGCGATTCACGCCCTGGGAGAGCCAGCGCTTGACCAAGGCCGCCACATCCAGGTTCACCCAACCGACCGCCACGCTCGCCGTGGCATAGGGATCGGCGCCCTGCGCCACTTGCTTGGCGTCGAGCCAGTCGCCCACTCGGAAATTCAACCAACCCAGCTTGAGCCGCTCGCTCCAGTAGGTGTTGTTGGGTCCGCTGCCACCGTCGTAGGACAGGAACTGCGGCAGCTCACCCGGTGCAGGGGCGGGGGTGGGCGCGGGGGTGGGCGCGGGGGTGGGTGCGGGCGTCGGGGCAGGCGTTGGTGACGGAGCGGGGTTCGGAGACGGTGCCGGGCTGGGCGCAGGGATGGGCGCCGGTGCCGGAGCAGGTGCGGGCTTGGGCGCCACATCAGGCTCGCCACTTCCACCGCCACCGCCGCCGCCGCATGCCGTCAAGGAAATACCACCCAGAGCTGCCAGCGAAGAACGCAGAAACACACGGCGCTCTTCCCAGGCGCGCTCAGATTCAGAACCAGATGTGGCCCCGTCCTCGTTCGTCACAACTTCATTCTCTGGCTTCAAAACGATGCTTTCCATTGACCGTGCAGACGCACATTTTTCCCCGGACGCCCTGATTGAGGTGTTGAGTATCCAGGGCCGCCCACTATAGTCACGCCTTTCGGCCGAAACCGAGCCGCGCTCACACTCTTTTTGTCACCAATGGAAACAACTGCTTCTTCGCTTCAGCCCATTGTGCTCGGCCAGCCCCGTTTCAAAAATTCAAACGTTCAGGCCATCCACAGCTCGACCGGTTTGGCATCGGCATGGCGGGAAGCGCTGAAGCAAGGCCCTGCAGCAGCGGCGCAGGGTGCCGAAGGTGACTTTGCCGTGGCCATGCAGACCGAGCAAGGCCAAACTTTCATGGCGCAGGACCGCTTTGCCACTTATGGCCTGTGCTACCGGGTGGTCGATGGCCAGCTGCGCTATGCAGAGCGCGCCGACGCCCTCGCCGACGAGTCTACCGAGCTCGATCCCCAGGCCCTGTTCGATTACCTGTACTTCCATTGCATCCCGTCGCCGCGCACTATTTACAAGGGCATCCATCGCCTGCCGCCCGGGCACTACGCCTGGTTCGATCAAGGCAGGCTGGAGATCAAGTCCTTCTGGCAACCCGAGTTTCGTGAAAACGCTTCGCTGACTTTTGAAGCGGGCAAGCAGGAGTTTCTGCGCCTCTTGCAGCAATCGGTGCAACGCCAGTTTGACGGCAGCAAGGCCGCTTGCTTCCTGAGTGGCGGCACGGACAGCTCCACGGTGGCCGGCATGCTGATGCGCGCCAGCCCCGCGGGCGCGGCCAGCTATTCCATCGGCTTTGACGCCGAGGGCTATGACGAGATGGAGTACGCCCGCCTTGCCGCGCGCCATTTCGGCACCGAGCACCACGAGTACTACGTCACCCCCGATGATCTGGTGCGCAGCATTCCGGCCATGGCAGCGCACCTTGACCAGCCCTTCGGCAACTCCTCGGTGCTGCCGGCCTTCTACTGCGCCAAGATGGCCAAGGACGACGGCGTCAGCCGCCTGCTCGCCGGCGATGGCGGCGACGAGCTATACGGTGGCAATTCGCGTTATGCCACCCAGCGCCTGTTCGGCTTTTACGAGCAGGTGCCGAGCATCCTGCGATCCGGCCTGATCGAGCCCATCGTGGCCAACAGCGCCTTGAGCCGCATCCCCCTGGTGCGCAAAGCCGGCAGCTATGTGCGCCAGGCCAAGCAGCCCATGCCCGACCGCCTGCGCAACTACAACCTGATCACCCGTGTCGGCCCGGAGCAGGTGCTCAGCCCGGCCCTGCTGGCCCAGCTGGACCTGAACGCACCGCTGGAACACCAGCGCCAGACCTGGCGCGCCACACCGCAGCCCTGCAGCGAACTCAACCGCGAGCTGGCCTACGACTGGCGCTACACCCTCGGTGAAAGCGACCTGCCCAAAGTGCGAGCCGCCACCAGCTTGGCCGGCGTGTCGGTCGGCTTCCCCATGCTGGACCAAGGCTTGCTCGATTTCTCCCTGCAGCTGCCCAGCAACTTCAAGCTGCGTGGCCAGAAGCTGCGCTGGTTCTTCAAGGAAGCCCTACGCGGCTTCCTGCCGGACGAGATCATCACCAAGCGCAAGCAGGGTTTTGGCCTGCCCTTTGGCGTCTGGACGGTCAAGAACCCGGGCCTGCAGAAACTGGCGCGACGCTCGCTCGATTCCCTGGTCGAACGCGGCCTGGTGCGCGCCGATTACATCCACACCCTGCTCAACGAGCAGTTGCCGGCCTACCCGGGCTACTACGGCGAGATGGTCTGGATCCTGATGATGCTGGAACAATGGCTGGAGCAGCACAAGCCCAACTACCGCCTCAGCGCGCCCTGAGTTTGCGGGCTTGAGCCGAACTTGAAGAACCCCGCACGCGCCACGGGCGCCTGGCCACTGCCATGAGAGACATCATCATCACCGCGATCATCCTGGGCTTGCTGCCCATGGTGATCAAGCGCCCCTGGACCGGCACCGTGGTCTGGGTCTGGCTGGCCATGATGATTCCGTATCGCCTGGCCTACGGCTTCGCGCGCGGCTTGCCCTTCGCCATGATTGTGGCGATCTGCACCCTGATCGGCATTGTCGCGATGCGGCCCAAGATGGCCTGGCCCAAGAGCAGCGTGAAGACGGTTTACCTGCTCTTCATCGGGTGGATGTTCGTCACCTCGATCTTTGCCCTGAACAGCTCGGCCCTGGTGATGGAGCAACTGATCACGGTGCTCAAGATCCATTTCATGGTGATGCTGGCGATCGCCCTCATCCACGAACGCAAGCAGCTGGAAGCCCTGGTCTGGACCCTGGTGGGTTCCCTGGCGTTCTACGGCGTCAAAGGGGGTATCTTCACCATCACCAGCGGTGGCAGCGGCCGGGTCTGGGGCCCATCAGGCGGCATCATCGAGGGCAACAACGAGATCGGTGTGGCCCTGGTCATCATCCTGCCCCTGCTGTTCTACCTGTACCAGATCACCGAACGCCGCTGGCTGCGCCGCGGCCTGCTGTTCTCGGGCCTGATCAGCATGTTGTGCGTGCTCGGCACCCAATCACGCGGCGCCTTGCTGGCCATCGTCACCATGGCCTGCATGCTGGGCTTGAAGAGCCGTCGCCCTGTCCTGACCCTGATGGGCATCGGTGTGGTGCTCAGCGTGGCCATCATCTTCATGCCGGACAGCTGGAACCAGCGCATGAACACCATCCAGGACTTCAAGGCTGACGGCTCTGCCATGTCGCGCCTCTATACCTGGACCACCTTGTGGAATTGCGCCCTCGATCGCCCCTTTGTCGGCGCTGGCTTCCGCACCGACAACCCGCTGGTGTTCCGGCTCTACGGCCCGGCCATGGAAGTGGGTGGCTATGACTTCGCCGGGGGCCAGGTGCTGGTGGCCCACAGCATCTACTTCCAAGCATTGGGTGAACACGGATTCCCTGGCCTCGCACTCTTCCTGTTGCTGGGCGTGGTGACCTGGGTTCGGGCCGGTGCAGTCTCTGTGGCAGCCTCCAAGATCGAGTCCTTGCAGTCCTGGCTGCCGCTGCTGATGCGCATGACCCAAGCAAGCCTGCTCGGCTTCGCCGTGGGCGGTGCCTTCCTGACCCTGGTTCACTTCGATCTGCCCTACTATCTGTGCGCCATCGTGATGATGGCCGACCACATGGTCAAGAAAGCCCAGGCAGAACCCCCTGCTCCGGCTGCCACAGACGAAGCAGCCGCCCTGCCCGCCCGCTGACCTTGATTGCAGGCAGACCCTTGCGGCCTCAGGGGCGCGGCGCTGGATTCAGGCGCATGGGGCCGATGTAGCTGCGTGCGATCACCACGTTGTCGATGAACAGGTGCATGTCCTGCGGCGCGGGTGACACCCCGCCGTGGTAGACATCGAACCAGACCTCTTCAATGGCCAGACGCTTGGTGTCGCGCAGGCGCACACCGCTGCGCTTCATGACCTGCTGACCATCGATCCAGGCCTCAACAATCCCATCCGACTTGCCAGGTTGGTTGAGCTTCACACGCTGCTCGATGCAATACCAGCGCTCATTGCGCACCAGGCCGGTTGGGCCCAGTGACCAGTCCCAGGGATCACCCGTCTCGTCTTTCATGTCGGCGTGATAGGCGTAAAAGTTCAAGGCATTGAGCTCAGCCACAGAACGGTCGCCTACCGGGCGCTTGGCGAAGCCACCACGCAGCGACCAGCCATTGCTGCCATCGGCCTTGCGCCGGCCCCAGCCGGCCTTCCCGTAGGTGCCCGCGATGCCGGGCAGCTTGCCACCATCGAGCACCGGCTGCCAGTCGCGGCCCAGGCGCAGGTAGTAACGGAAATAGACGTCCTCCGGCTCCGCCTGCCCACGTGCACTGAACTTGTAGCGCAGATCCAGGCCCAGGTTCTCGCCCTTGGCGATGCGCACCTTGAGGGCCCGGCCCGACAGGGCTTGAAACCCAGGGGCGGTGTCTTGCGGCCCGATCACGCCGCCGTCACCTCGCAGCACCCAGCCGCCAAACTGGCGCAGCCAGTCCGAAGCTTCGAAGTCAGCGCTGAACAAGACTTCGGGGTGGGAGGCGATGCCTTGATCGCCCAGGTACTTGGTCGCCAGCCCTTCCTGCACCTGCGCGGGCCGGGCATAGCTGGGATAGAGCGCAAAGCTGCCGATGTCGATGAAGGCACTGCCGTATTGCTGGTCCGAGGTCAGCATGAGCACGGCTTTCTTGACCTTGGCCGCCTCGGGAATGTCAAAGCGCAGCAGCACATGCCGGCCGCCGCCCAGCTTGAGCTCCGGGCGCTGGCCCAGGCTGCTCAGGCTGCTGCAATCGGTGAAGGTGTCGGCCGCCGGGCTCAGTCGCAAACGGCTGCCGTCGTCCAACTCCAGTTTGAGCATGGGGCGAGCCGCACGGTCGGGTGACTCCTTGCTGTGGAAGTCGACGATGTCACCGGCCCCGGCCGCACCCAGGGCGCGCAGCAGAACCACGCGAGGCAGGCTGGGCGTCGCCTGCCAGCGCTGCACCAGGCTGCTCAGGTCCATCTCCACAAAGGGCCGGCCCATGCCGCGCTGCAGCTTGATCTGCGAGAAGGCTCGATCGCCCTGCGGCTTGCCCTGGGCATCGATCCAGTCGCCGCCCGGATGCTGCCAGCGGATCTCGCCCATGCCGGTGAGAAAAGCGCAACTCGGGCCCGCCTCGCCATCACCGATCACCAGGCCAGGCCCCGCACTGGCTGGCAACTGCGCCACGGCCTGATTCGGCCAAACCAATGTCTGCAGCAGCACGGCAGCACACAAGCCCGGGCGCGCCCAGAGGCGCCAGAGCGATGCGCGATCACGAGGCGAAAACGCGGCAAGAGCGCAAAGCGCCGCGTTGGAAAGCTGGCTGCGGCGCAAGGCAATCATGTGGGCCTCAGTGGCGGATCAGGTTTTCGACGATGCGGCTGCGGTAGCGGAATCGGTTCGTGTCCCAGGGCGTGAAACGGGGCAGCTCGAACATCGAGTCGCCCTGGCGCGCCGCGCCCCAAACCGTGCTGACCGCGGCCAGGAAGCCCAGATCCTTGACCTGAGTCACACTGTCGGCGTTGTAGTCCTGGCCCGGCTTGCCATTGGGATAGGCAAACAGGCGCACTGGCTCACGCAGCACCGCTTCGAGATAGTCCTTGCTGTCACCGATCTCGCGCCGCATACCGGCCGCATCGAGCGTGGCCAGGATGGGGTGGTTGACCGTGTGCGCGCCGATCTGCATGCCGGCGGCACGCAGCTGGCGGATGCCGGCATCGCCCATCATCAAGGCCTGATCGTGGGCACCGCCGCACAGGGTCTCGATCGCGCCGACGCACTGCACACGCTCATCCGGCACGCGGTACTTGATCACGCCGAGCAGCGCATCAATGGCCTGACGTCGGCTGCTGGCATCGCCGATCTGAAAGCGGGAACGCTCATCGCCGGTGACCGTACTCAGGTCCAAGGCGCCCGCCGGCGCATGCCGGATCGCCTCGATGATGCGGTCGTTCCACATGCGCCCCTGGCCGAGAAAGCCGGTGGCGATGAAGAAGGTGGCCGGCATGCGGAACTCTTGCAAGATGGGCAGGGCCACCGAGACATTGTCCTCATAGCCATCGTCGAACGTCAGCACGCAGGCTCGCGCCGGCAGGCTGCCACGGGCCAGGCGTTCGGCCGCTTCGTCCAGCGGCATGACATGGGCCCAGTCCTTCAGCCAACCCAGGATCTCGCGAAAACGCGCAGCGTCCACCTCGCCCGGGAAGATGTCGTCCGCCTGCGGCAGCACGCGGTGCAAGGTCAGGATGGTCAATCGCCCGCGGGCGCCGGCGGGCGAGAGCAGGCTGTAAGCCAGTTTCGTGAGCATGTCAGTGTGGTTCCAATGGCCTGGGCTTTGTGGTCGGCTCAAGCTCAAGATGCAAAAGCCTTGACGCGGCTGATCACGTAGCGGAATTTTCCGGAAGCTTCGGCCGGGATGTCGTCCACCAGCAGCACCTCGACGCGCACCGCCGCACCCAGCCGGCGCCGGAAGTCGTCCTCGATGCGTTGCACGCCAGCCGGATCAAATTCAGCGTTACGCACCACCTGCACCTGGGTGTGATCCAGGCTCAGCTGTTCGATGCGGAACTTCTCGACGCCGGGCAGATCGCGCACCGTGTAGATCAAGGCCAGGCCGTGCATGATGGTGCCGTTCTGCGCCACCACGAAATCGGTGCTGCGACCATGCACCTCTTTCAACACCGGCAAGCCGCGGCCGCAGCTGCAAGCCTGGCTGCCCAGCACGCCCATATCGCCGGTGCGGTAGCGGATGAAGGGGAAATCGCGCGTGGCCATGTGGGTGACGACGATCTCGCCAATCTCGCCCTCGGCCACCGGCTGACCCTGAGGATCCAAGGTCTCGACAATCATGTCTTCGGCGCTGATGTGCAGGCTGCCGGCCGGGCATTGGTGGGCGATGAACCCGGCGTCGCGTGCACCATAGCCATTGGCCACCGGGCAGGCGAAGGCCTCCGAGATCAGGCGGCGCTGCTCTTCGTAGAGCCGCTCCGAGGTGACAAAGGCCACGCGGATGCCGAGATCGCGCATGCTCACGCCGCGCTTCATGGCATGGGCCGCGATCAGGGACAGGCTGGACGGGTAGCCAAACAGCATGGCCGGACGGATGCGGCGGATGTCGGCAACAAAAGCGTCCAGCTTGGCCTCGCTCATCTCGAAAGCGGGCAGCAGATGGCTGCGCATCAGCCCGTCTCGCAGGCGGCGCACACGGTCCTGCGCGCCCAGCTCGATCGGGCTGCCCCAGACCACGATCTCGGGGTCGCCGATGTCGACATTCCACCAGCGCGTGGCGCGCCATTTGGCCGCCACATCATGGCTCTTGCGAGCCTTGCCCATGTAAAAGATCAGGGGCTCGCCCGAGGACCCACCGGTGTTGTAGCGGCTCAACACCCCGTGGTCTTCGGCCTTGAGCGCGTCCTGATGGGCACGGATCAAGGGCTTGTCCAGGCGCGGCAGCTTTTCCAGATCGGCCAAGCTTTGCAGGGCTGCCGGGTCGAAGCCGAGCTCCTTGAAAAGCTGGCGGTAGTAAGGCACGTGGCGCCCCACATCGCACAGGAAATCGCGCAAGCGAGCCAGTTGCAGGGCCTGCAACTCGGCCGGTGCCAACCACTGGCTGCGCTCCAGCAGGCGCAGCCGGGCCACGCTGTCATGGCCTTTCAAGGCCTCGTGCAGCGGAAACAAAAGCTGGGCGCAAAGATCGGTGTAGAGATTCACGATTCAAAGATCTCAAACAGTGGCAGACGGCACCGGCGCCGCAGATGCCGAAGATGCCGCAAAGGGTTGGCCCGCCTTGGCATACGCCGTCAGCCACAAAGGCTTGACCGCCGCCCAGGCATAGCGCTGGGCTTCGGCCTGCCCGGCCGCGCTGAACCGCTGGGCCAAGGGCAGATCGTTCAGCATCGTCAGGGCCGCGGCCGCCATCGCCTCGGCATCGCCAATGGGCACCAGCAGGCCGGTGCGGCCCGACTCCAGCAGATCGGGGATGCCTCCAGCATCGGTGCTCACCACCGGCACCCCGCTGGCGAAGGCCTCCAAGATGGAGATGGGCATGTTGTCCACGGTGCTGGCATTGAGGGCCAAGTCGGCGCGCTGGTAGAGCGCAGGCATGTCGGCATTGTTGACACGACCGGCAAATTCGACCGCAGCGGCGATCTGCAGCTGTTCGCACAGCTGCTGCAGGGCGGCGCGCTCCGGCCCCTCCCCGGCCACGATCAGCCGCGCCGCCGGGAACTGTTCGCGGACGCGAGCAAAGGCGCGGATCGCCGTGGCGTTGTCGTAGATCGGCTCCAGATTGCGCGCCACCAGCAGCACCGGTGCGCTCACAGCCACCGCAGGCGTCTTGGCCTTGAAGCGCGAGAGGTCGATGATGTTGGGAATGATCTCGGCGCTCAGGCCATGCTTGGCAAACACGCGCTGCAAAAAGGCCGAGGGCGTGATGCGCAAATCAGCGCGTGACAGCAGGCGCCGCACATGGGCTGGCCCCTGGCTGAGGAACTCGTCGGCCAGCCCCCCCCGGTAATTGATGATCAAGGGCACCCCGCGGGCCAGCGCAAGGCGCGCCACCGGCAGCACGAACAAATGCCAGGCCCAGCCTGAGTTGGCCATGATGTGGACCACGCGCGCACCGCGAATCTCGCGACGAGCGGCCAGCACATAGGCCAGCAAACGAACAACCGCACGGAGCACGGGCACACGGCCCGTCCAGGCCGGCCGGTACGGTGGATTGTTGCGCAGCAGGCGAACCTCCACACCCTCGGCCTTGAGCAGGCGCAGGAGTTGTTCGCATTGGTTGGCCATGCCGCCGGCGGGCGGCGGCAGGGGCCCAACCAGCAGCACATGGCCGTTTTCCCGAGACCAAGCGCGCAAGGCCGGGCGCAGGCGGCGCAAGCGCAAAGCACTGAGGAGCAGCAGGACCAGGCCCGCAAGCAGGCTCAGGCCCAGCATGGGCAAGGCCGTCTTCAGCCGACGCAGGTGCGCATGGGCCGCCTGGCTCTCGGCCATGGGCCAGATCGCCATGCCCGGATAAACGCCCGTGGCGATGGCGGCAAATTGCTCCAGGCTGCGCGAAAGTGAGCCGGTGATGCGCACGGCCGGTTCACGGTCGTAGCTCTCGAGGTTGTCGCCCAGCCACTGGAACCACTGGGTCTCACCGCGGTGGTAGTACTCCCAGGCCTTGGCCTCCTCGACATAACCCGGGCGGGCCTTGGGCGCGATGGGCAGCATGCGCAGCTCGGCATCACGGGCAAGCAAGGCGGCGCGCACCTCGTGCGCCGACAACGGCCCCTGACCCCGGCTGAAATAGACGTTATTGAAGACATCGAGCAACTGCCAGCGCCCCAGCGGCTCGTTCCATATCTCCACCCAGATGTGGCCGTGACCGCCAAAGCCGTCAAAGGCAAAACCCCAGCTGCGCGTGGGAATCTTTGCGGCATGGGCAAGGGCCATGAAGCTGCGGACGAAATCGCCGCAATAGCCTTCGCCGTCCTGGACGATGCGCTGGTAGGTGCGCTGCAGATCGCTCTGGATCGGGCCGCCGGTCAACACCGGCGCCGAGCTCAGCAAATGAGAGGCAATCGCCAGCGAGCGCTCCCAAGGACCGGGCAATTCGGCCAGGCCGAGCTTGCGCACCTGCTCCACAAACACCGCCGAGGCCGGCGCCTGCTCACGCTTGAAGCTGGGCGGTGGCGCACTCGCGGGCCAGTCGATGGCCGGATTGACCGACTCATCCAGAACCAGCGCGTTGCGCAGGCGAACCCGATCGGTGCTGCCCAGCACCTGCGGCAGCAGGATCAGCAGCGGCAGCAAGACCAGCAGCCAGCCGAGGCGCTGGCCCCAGCGCCACTGGCCTTCACTCAACCAGGGCGACGCGCCCGATTTCACCAGCACAGCCCCTGCACCCGGGCCTTGAAGTCCGCCTTGTTGGGCAGGTTCACCAGGTCCAGCAGGTCCTGGTCGGCGCGCGCCAAGCCCGCCACCTGCGCCGCGATCTCCGCGCCCGACAGGCCCATCACCAGCACCTCGCTGTCCTGCACCACCTCGGC
>NKIM01000057.1 GCA_002255955.1 Burkholderiales bacterium PBB2
AAGTGCAAGGGCAAGGGCAAGGGCAAGGCTAACCGACAACGGTCCCGCTTGTGTCCGTGCGCAGGGCTTGTTTGTCAGTGCTCGGTGCTTGATCGCGTACCGCTCTCAGCTGCGGTTGACCTTGGCTTTCAAGGCTTCAGAGCCCGCGCATCCTGAAGCGCCGGCGGCGGGCCCCGGCGCCCTCTTAGCAATTCTTTAGACAAGACCTGCAGGCCTTGCGCGAGCACGGACCGCTGCGGTTCTGGGTTCTTTCATCCACTCACTCATTCACTCACTCACTCATTCAGTCAATCAATCGTTCCCCCACTCATACATGAACACGGGCGGTGCGCCGGTGGCCCCATGGACCGGGCTCCGGTGCAGGGGCTGGTGTGCACGCCCTGCCGCTGCACCGAGCGGGCCACTGGATCACCATGCGTTTATCCCTTGTTTCGAGCTGGCCCAAAAGCAAGTTTGTCCTCGCGCTGCGTGAGAGCTTTCTCGCCATGCTGCCGGTCTTTCTCCTGCTGCAGGGCATGGGCCTGGGCCTTTCGGCCCTGGAGCTGAGTGATGCGGCGAACTCCAGCGTTCTGCGGCATGTGCTCAGCTCTGTGCTGGGCTTTCAGCAGTTTTTCTGGCCAGTGGCCATGTTGGTGTCCACGGCCATTCACTTGGCCAGAGCCTATGGGGAGGATCCGATCTACACCGTGGTTCTGACCTTGTCGCTGATGTTGCTGGCGCTCCAGTCCTCGCAGGGGCTGGGCGAGTCGAAGCAGAACTGGGCTTGGATGATGCTGGGCTCGGTGCTTTTGCCTGGTGCCTCGGTGGCCTGCATGCATGGGCTTTCGCGTTGGATGCCGCGGCTTGAGTTTGGCGGGCTGGGACAGGCCTCGCCAGCCATGGCGCGCACCTTGACCCAGGGTCTGCACTTCGCCTTGGCCCTGTGCCTGCTGGCGTGGCCAGCGCTGCTCCTGCCCCACAGCTCGGGCCCACTGGAGGGCATCTTTGAGTGGATGCCGCAGTGGCTGGCCTGGTTGCTGCTGACGCTGCTGAGCAATGTGGCCTGGTGGATGGGCATGAACGGGGCCGGCATCATGGATTGGGCCACGGGCAATGCCTTGCACCGTGTGCAGGCCATCCCCGGGGTCTCGCTGCTCGATCTGGACAACAGCTTCAATTACATCGGGGGCTCGGGCTCGACCCTGGCGCTGCTGGTCTGGCTGGTCTGGTTCCAGCGCCACAAAGCCGGCCCTAAGGTGTGGCGCTGGGCCTTGCCCCTGCATCTGTTCAACATCAACGAGGTGTTGACCTTTGCCTTGCCGGTGGTGGGCAACTGGCTGTTCTTCATTCCCTTTGTCTTCGCGCCCACGATCAGTGCCTGGGTGACCTACGCGGTGGTCGTGCAAGGGCAGTGGATTCCAGCCAGCGGGTCGTGGGAGGTGATGTGGACGATCCCCCATTTCTTGAAGCCACTGATGATGGCAGCGCCGGTGGCCAAGGTCTGGGCCCTGCAGCTGCTGCTGTTCTTGTTGACCCTGCTGCTGTACCGCCCCTTCGTCAAGCGATGGGTGCAAAGAGAGCAGCTGGGCGAGCCCGCATGGGATCTGGCCAATCGCATGAACTTGGGGCCGGAGCTGGAGCTCTATTCGGAGGCCCGCTTCGTCAAGCGGCAGGAGGCCCAGCATGAGTGGGGGCGTCAGGCACAGGCCGCGCTCAAGCTGCTGCGAGAGGGCGGCTTGAGCATGCACTACCAGCCCAAGCTCGAAGTGCAGACGGGCCGCGTTGTGGGCTTTGAGGCCCTGTTGCGATTGCAGGACGCCAACGGCCGGCCTGTGGCGCCGCCGCATTTCTTGCCGGCCCTGGAGCGTGTGGGTTTTGGTGACCTGCTGGATTTGTGGGTGGTGCGCCAGGTGGTGGAGGACATGCGAGGCTGGCGCGCGCAGGGGCTGGATCTGCCGGTGGCTGTGAACCTCACCGCCGCCACCTTGTGCGATGCCGAGGCCTTTGCGCTCCTGATGAATGCGCTGCGCAGCCTGCCTGCCGGTGGCTTGCAAGTGGAATTGCTGGAGAGCAGCCTGATCGATGAGTCGTCCCTGGTGCGGGAGCGGCTGGTTCAGTTGCGTGAAGCCGGCGTGCGGGTGTTTGTGGACGATTTCGGGACCGGCTACTCCAACCTCGCCTTGTTTCATGTGGCCGAGGTGGATGTCGTCAAGGTGGACCGTTCGCTCTTGCTGGCGGCCTCCGAGCCGCGCGGCGAGCGGCTGTACCGCGAGG
The DNA here is from genome assembly GCA_002255955.1 of Burkholderiales bacterium PBB2. Classification (GTDB taxonomy): domain Bacteria; phylum Pseudomonadota; class Gammaproteobacteria; order Burkholderiales; family Burkholderiaceae_C; genus Paucibacter_A. Next base: position 2,254 of record NKIM01000057.1, read on the forward strand.
TCTGCAGCATCCTCCATCGCCTGGGCTATGACGTGGTGGCGGAGGGTGTGGAGACGGTGGCAGAGCGCGATTTCGTGGCGCAGTGCGGCGTCAGCGCCATCCAGGGCTGGTGGGTCGGCAAGCCCGTGCCTTCCAGCCAGGTGCCTGAGATGCTGAAAGGCCTGGCCCTGCGCTTCGGCGTGGCCTGATTGCGGCAGGCCTTGGCGCGCCGCTTCCTGGCTCACACGCCCAAATCGAAGCGCCCATCCGGCGCCGGCAGATCCGGCCCGTCGAGGCGATGGAGCGGCCGCCCGGCCCGGTCGTACCAGAGCTGCAGCTCGCTGCCTTCCACGCGCAAGAGCGCGAAGCCGTCGCCAGGGAAATCCGTCCAGGCGCTGACGCGGCAGCGCAAGACCTGACCCTCGGGGCCATCGAAGGTGAACTCGTCGGGCTCGGCCAGGGCTTCGACATCGGTGACGGCAAACGGCCAGGGGGCGTAGAGGGCCGAGCTGTGGATGCTGTGCAGGCGGATGGGTTGGCCTTGGGGCTGGCCGCTTTCTTCGTCCAGCGCGCAGATCTCGGCGCTGACGAAGCCCGAGCGGTGCTCGTCACCGGAGAGAAACACAACTCCATCGGCCTGCTGGGCCCAGAGCTCGGCCAGCAGAGACTTCAGGCTGGCCGGGTAGCCGCACCAGGCGTCGGAGTGCAGGGCGCTGGCCGCATGCTCCTGGCAGGCGCGGCGGCGCGGCAACAGCAGGGATCCGGTCAAGACCAGGCGGGGGCGCTCGCGATGGCTGCGCAGCCAGTGCGCGAACGCCGCTTCCTGCTGCCGGCTGAAAATGCGGGCTTCGCGCCAGTTGCCGCTGTGCCGGGGCTCGCGCTCAGTGCGGGTGTCGCCGATGAAAAAAGCCGCGCCGCGCCAGACGAAGTCGTGCCAGAAATGCTCGAACAGACCCGGCCGTTCGTGCTCGTCGCCGGGCTCCCAGCGTGCCGCCCAGGCGGCGGCCACCGCCGCGTCGAAGAAGGGGCCGCGGCGCAGACCGCCGGGCGCTGAAGGGTCAGCGACAGGCTCCCAGTTGTCTTCGATCTCGTGGTCGTCGGGGGCGTGGACAATGCGCGCCAGGCTGGGTGGCAGATGCCGCACCAGGCCGGCCTTGAAATGCTGATAGGGCTTGGCATAACGCTCGATTCGCGTGCCCGCATCGGCCAGGCCGCCGCTGGCATCGGCATAGATCTGGTCGCCGGCCAGCAGCAGCAGGGACAGCTCGGCCCCGCGCGCGCGGCCTCGGCTGAAGGCCAGCAAGCGGGCCAGCGAGGCCTGCGCCGGGCCCGCCAGCTCGGGCGGGGTGTCGGCCGGACGGCTGGGGTCGAGCACACCGGGCGGGTACTGGCAGGCGGCCAGCACCAGGCTCAGGGCCTGACCGAGGATGAGCTGCTCGGGCTGGGCGTCGGGCCGCCGCAACAGGGCATGGCGCCAGCTCAGCGGGGGCTGGGCCAGGGCGTCGCGCAGGGCGTCTTCCAGGCCCGGCGGCGGCCGCTCGCCCTCGCGGCGCGGCGTGCGCGCATCGGCGTAGACGAAAAGGCAGAGCAGGGCGGCGTCTTCCACTTCGCTTGCTACCGGCAGGCCCTCGAAGAAGTCCATGGGGATGGCGTGGCGCAGCGGCTCGCCCGGAAGGGGCTCGCGTGTGCCGTCGCCGGCCGGCTTCTCAAACACTTGCAAGCGCGCCTGGCTGGCCAGGGGCGCATCGGGCTGCAACGGCTGCCATTCATCGGCACTCACTCGCCGCATCGGCAGCCAGGCCCAGAGCCGTGGCCAGCCCAGCTCGGGCTGCAAGGCCGTCAGTACCAGGGCCAGGTCTTGCGCGGCCGGCGCATCGGTATCGGGCAGGGCGGCTGGCGCTGCACGGTGGCGCACCTCCAAGCGGTGCAGGGGCGGATGGGCGCTGCGCAGTTCTGGGTCGAGCCTCTGTGCTTCGGAGGGGGTGAGACGCTGGGGCATCACAAGCCCTCCTTCAGGAAGCCGATGATGTGGGGGAAGACACGCTGCTCGATGTGGCGGCCGATCAGGCAGTCCTGGTGGCCGTGCTCGGCGATCACGCGGAAAGCGTAGCGGCCCGGCGCCACCTGTTCATAAAGATCGGCTGTCAGCTCGGCGCTCTCGGCCTGGCAGAGGCCGTTGTCCTGGCCGTGGATGGACAGCACCGGGAACTGTTGCAGCTGGGCCAGGGTCTTGGCCATGTCATCGAGGTAGAGGCTGGCGCCGCTCCAGTCGGTGATCTCGTTGCTGCGCGCGAAGTTGATGGCCTGCGCCACGGTGTCCATGTTCAGCGGGCCGAAATGGTCGTCGATGAAATCGAAGACTGGCTGATCGACATTGCCGATGGCAAAGTCGCGCCCGTAGAGCAGGTCCATGCGGTGGCGGGTGGCCGTCCACGGCGTTTTGCGCAGGCTGGGGAAGGGCGGGTTTTCGATGTCGAACTCAGCCTCTGGGTAGGGCAGGCTGGACAGCAGGCGGTCGATCAGTTGGTCCGTCAGGCCCGCTGGCTCGCTCGGGCGGAAGCTGTAGTCGTCCAGTGGCAGGTAGGGCCGGATGTACTGCATCAGATGCGCCCGCAAGCTGTTGGTGGGCGAGAAGATCATCTTGGGCGTGACCTGCGAGATCACCAGCCGGCGGATCAGCCCGCCGGCCATCAGCTTCTGACGCAGGGGGTAGAAGTGCTCGAAGGGCTGGGCTTGCGGCTGCAGCAAGGCCATGTGCAGCATCACCGAGCCCATGCAGTGCGCCAGCACGTCGATCTGGGGCTTGCCGCTGGCGCGCAGCACATGGTCTACCGCCACCGGGATGTCGTTGAGCGCGCATTCCTCAAAAGTCCAGGGCAGGCGGGCCGAGGGCATGCCGGCGCTGGTGCGCATGTCGGCGATCCAGATGTCGAAGCCGGCATCCCACAAGAGCTGGGCCGGGCCGGGCTGCACCGAGTGGTGCGCAAAGGTCGTGCCGCTGGCGCTGTAGCCGTGGATCATCAGCACCGGCTGGCCATGTCCGCCGGCTTTGGCGCGGTAGCGGGTCAGGCGCAGGTGCACGGGGTGGTCGTCATCGTCTGCTTCGCGTGTCTGCACCGGCTGGCGCGAGAGCCCGGCCTCGCCACGCCGGCCCACGGCCAGCTCGCAGATCTCGGGCGCCGGCAGCCCAGGCACCTCGGCCGGCAGGCGCTGGGGCTCGCGCGTCGGTGCCGCATCGGGCTTGCGGAAGCTCCAGACATGCACGCCCACCAGCAGGCGCAGCACATAGCTGAGCAGGGAGCCGACATCGCGCATGGCGCTGGCCAGGTCCTGCTGCTGGGTGATGCGCAGCAGGGGCTGGCCTTGGCGGGCCAGGTAGAAGAGATCCAGGTCCAGCTGCGGCGTGCCGCCGTCCAGGCCTGGCAGTTGCGGCGCCTCCAGGCTCATGCGGCTGAGCTGGGTCCAGGGGTTGGCGCGCCGGGTGTAGCTGATGCGCTTCACGCCGTGCAGGGGCTGGGCATAGAGCGGCTGCAGCCAGGCGGGCAAGACCTGACCCGGCTCGGGCCGCTGGGGATGGACGTGGTACTCCATCAAGCGCAGCTGGCCGCCATGGCTGGCCAGGGCCAGGGCGTTGCGGGCCCGCTCAAGAAAGTCGTTGGGGCGAGGGCCGAAATGGGGCTTGGGCGCCTCGCTTTGCTGCAGCTTGTCCATCAAGGCAAACATGCTGTCGCGCCATCCGCGATTCATGAACCAGGCTTTCAGTGCGCTGCAGCGGCGCTGGCGGTGGCTGCTGCGGGCGCGGTGGAAGACCTGCAGCTGCGCTTGTTCCAGTGGCGCCAGCCAGCGTGCGTCACGGTCCTCGCGCTCGGCATGCATCCAGAGCTTGGCGCCTTGGCGCTGCGGGTCGGCGCTGACGATCATGGGCCGGCCGGGCGAGTCTGGGTCGGCGGCGGTGTCAAAGAGGCGCAGCCGGCTCTGGCCCCCGGGCCCGCTCCGCAAGCGGCGCTGCGGCCCCGGCTGCAGCAAGTCCCGCAGGGCCACCGGTTCGAATACAAACGTGAGCTCCAGATACTTGAGCTCGCCGCCCGGCGCGCCGGGCAGGCGCACATAGCCGCCCATGCGCTCGCGGAACTCGGCCAGGGTGGGCTGGCTCGCGGGTGCCTGCTCGGGGTCGATCGGGCGATAGACGGGGCGCGGTGTCAGGTCTTGCTTCTGGCGAGGCTTGCCCTCGACCCAGCCCCAGCGTTGGCGCAAGCCGGCCAGAGCGCGCAGGCTCAAAGCGGTGATGGTCAGCGCCGGGTTGATGCCCACGGCGGCCGGCACGATGGCGCCGTCCAGCACGGCCAGGCCCGGGTGCACGGCCTCGCCGAAGCGGCCGCTGAAAACCTGGCCCCATTCATTGACCACGCCGCGGCTGGCCTCGTCGCCCATGGCGCAGCCGCCCAGCGGGTGGACGGTCAGCATGGGGCCGCGCTGGTCATTGATGAGAAAGCTCATCTCGGCCGGCAGCAGCCGCCACATGGGGTTGGCCAGCAGGCGCGCTCCGTGGCGAGCGAGGCGCAGGTTCAGCCAGTCGTGGCGGGCCTGAACGGCGGGGTCTTGCCGGGCTTCCGGCCAGTGCACGCCGAGGGTGCCGGGCTCGGGGGCTTGCTGCTTGCGCGCCGGGCTGTGCAGGCGGCCAATGGCCGCATCCAGGCCCATCACGGCCACCGGCAGCATGCGCGGGCGCCGCGCCACGGGAAGAGCATAGGGGTCGTCGAAGCTGAGGCTGCTGCCATGCTCGCTGCGGTCCGGCCGGGCCAGGCCGTGCAGGGTCTCGGCCATGGCGAAGCTCTCTTCAAACGCCCAGCGCATCGGCCCCGGGATGGCCAGGTCCTCGACCACAAAGCCGCCCGCCTCACGCACATCGATCAGGCCGGTGATGGTGGGGCCCACATCGCGCTGCCCCGGCGCCTGCTCTTCGTCCGCAATGGCGTTCAGCTCATCCGGCGCATCGACCGCCAGGGCCAGCACATCGCCATTGCCGCTGAACTGCTCGCCCAGCCGGTCGGACAGGGTCAGGCCTTGCTCGCGCGAGCGCATCAGGATCTCGGTCGAGCCCAGACTGCCCGCCGCCAGTACCACATGCCGGGCGCGCAGCTGCAGATCACGTGGCTCGCGGGCATTGAGCTTTTCGTCGGTGTGGGACAGGTGCACGGTCCAGACGGGCTCATCGCCCGCGCTGCGCTCCAGATGGCGCACCGTGGCCCCGGTCACCAGTCGCACACCCCGGGCCTGGGCCTGGCGCAGCAGATTGGTGTCCAGCGATTCCTTGGCGCCCTGGTTGCAGCCGGTGGCGCAGTCGCCGCAGGCGATACAGCGTTCCAGCGGCAGGCCGGCGGCGCTGCGCGGTTCGGCCTCCAGGGCCACGGTGATGGGCACCTGGCGAGTCGGCACGGCGCCGTCGGCGCCCAACTGGGCCAGGAAATCGGCCCGGCGCGGGCGGTGGCCGGCCAGGCGGGCGATGGTGTTGGGCTGGCCCTGGGCATCGAGGCTGCCCAGGGCGCGGCCGGCCTGCTCGTACCAGGCCTGCATCTGGCCGGGGTCGCGGCGCAGGGCTTGCGGCCAGCGCTCTCCTTCGAAGATCGAGGGCAGGGCCGGCTCCATCACCCCGGCATTGATCAGTGAGCCGCCGCCCAGGCCATTGGCCAGAACCACGCACATATCCGGCCCGAGGCGGAAGTCGAACAGGGCCTTGCGGTAGCCCTTGACCTCGGCGCTTCCCGCGGTGGCGAAGCGCACATGGCCGGGCAGATCGGCCATGCGGCGCGGGAAGGCGCCGGGCAGGTATTCCTGGCCCCGCTCGAGCACGGCAATGCGCAGGGGGCGCTCGGGTGCATCGGCCGCCGCGCAGCGCGACACATACTCGGCCGCCACCGCACCGCCGTAGCCGCTGCCGATGATGAGCACATCGAAGGGTTCGCTGGCCGAGGCCCCGGCGTCCGCCATCTCGGCGAGCAAGACCTCCAGACCGACGGAGATGTCTCGGGTGGCGCGTCGTGGACGGGCCGCCCCGGCAGCCGGGCGGGTGTTCGAGTCTGAAGCCGGAGTGGACATCATGAAAGCGGTCTCGCGGTGAACAGCCGCGCAGCATAACGGGAGGTGCACGCGGGTGCCCCTGCGAGTGAGGGGGCGGGCCAGGCCCTGTGCTTCTCCTGGGGCCTGGCACCTCATGAAAACCCTGAGTGAATGCGCCGTCAGCCGGGCTCGGATTCGCGCAGAATGCGCCGGCCAAACAGGGAGGATTTTTCGATGCGTTTGCGTTCAACTTTTGCGCTGCTGGCTGTCTCGGCCATGTTCGCCGGCTGCGCCAGCTACCAGCCCATTCCAGCGGATTACAAAGGCCCGACCGCCACCGTGACCGATTCAGGCCGGCTGGAGGACGGCACCAAGGCCCAGATGTTTGTGTTGGCCGAGATCGATGGCAACCGCATCGACAACGCCATCGGCGACAGTGCCCGCGCCAGCCAGGGCAAGGGCTTTGCGCTGACCACGGTGTTCACCAGCCGGGCGCTGCCGGCCCGGCCGATGAAGGTCAAGCTGGTCGCCAGCCATGCCACCGCAGCGCCGATTCAGGCCATGGCCAGCCAGATGGCAGGCACCTGGTATTCGACCGAGGGCGTGGTCGATTTCAAGCCCGAGCCTGACGGCCAGTATGTGGTGCGCGGTGAGCTGAAGAAGCAGGGCTCCACGGTCTGGATCGAGGATGCCAAGACCCGCCAGGCCGTCACGCCCAAAGTGGGCTCCTGAGGCGTCGTGACCAGGGGTCCCGGCCCCGGCTGCGGCCGTGACCGAAGTCGCACTGCGTCCAGTTGCCTAGGGTTTTCCCTTGATTCTTGATCGAGTCTTGATCACAATCAAATACCAGTTCGAAACCAGCTACCCGCTGGGCCTGAGAGCTGGTGTTGGCACACCCGATTGAAAAACGGGGTCGCAAAGCTTCCGGTCTACGACCGCGGAGGCACTGAATGGTGAACGCCTGGCCGCGCCACAACCCATCAGCCTGCTTCCGCGCGCCACGACAGCGGGGCCGCCACAGCCTGACAAGGAGGACGGGGTCATCCCGGTCTCGACTGCGAACTTGCCCGCGAGTTCGCCCTTCACCGGCGCCGCGTGCGCCCGATCTCAGGCCTGTGTTCATCGTCTGACGCGTTCTGCCCGTTCTCATGGACCGGGCGGACCTTGCTTATCGGCGATCGCGATTCCTTTTCCGTTCTTCATTCCGCTTCTTGGCCTCAGCTTCCGATGGCTGAGCAGCGGCATGCATGGCTGTGCGAATGACCGAATCAACGACGACTGACCGCCTGGACCCTGACGATGTTTGCCTCCCCCGCTGTAGCTGTTACTTCTTCCGCCCAACGCTCCACCCAACGCTCCACCCAAGCCATGCCGGCCGCGCAGCGCGCCGGCCGCCCCAGCGCCCTGGCCCGCCGCGTGGCCTGGATCGGCGGCCTCGGTGTGGCCCTGCTGATCGGCCTGACCACTCTGGGCCTGAGCCTGCAATCGACTGGCGTGGAGCGTGAGCGAGCCGCCGCGCTGGCCGCCAGCGAGGCGGCCTCGGTGGCCCGCATGGCCGATGCCTTTGACAACAGCGCTCGGCTGATGGTCGAGCGTTTCTACAACACCTTTGCCAGCGAGTTCCAGGGCAGCTTCAGCCTCAGTGCCGATGGCCGTGACCTGCAATTCGAGCAGACCCGCCTGGCCGGCAATTTCGAGGCGGTGGACCGTTTCAGCCGCAACTCCGGCGGCGCCGCCACCATCTTCATGCGCCAGGGCGATGACTTCCTGCGCATCAGCACCTCGCTGAAGAAAGAGAACGGCGAGCGTGCCGTCGGCACCTTGCTGGGCAGCAATCACCCGGCCTATGCCACGCTGATGCAGGGCCAGCCCTATGTCGGCCGCGCCGTCCTCTTCGGCCGCCCCTTCATGAACCATTACCAGCCGGTCAAGGACGCTGCAGGTCGGGTGGTCGGCATTCTGTTCGTCGGCTTCGACACCTCAGAGTTCCAGCGCTCGCTGGAGCAGATGACGCGCGAGGTCAAGCTCTTCGAAACCGGTGGCCTTTACCTGGTGGACCCGACCGGCGCCAAGGGCCAGCCCCTGCTGCGCGCCCACCCCAGCCAGGCCGGCAAGCCGGTGGCCGAGGTGAGCCCTGAGGCCGATCGTTTCCTGCAGGAGATGTTCAAGAAGCCGGCCGGTTTCGCCGGCCCGGCACCGGCCTTGCTCAACCCCAAGCAGAAAGACAGCTGGCTGGTGGGCCAGCGCAGCGATGCCACCGGCCTTTGGGTGCTGGCCGAGGTCTCGGATGCTGAAGCCTTGCGCGAGCACTGGCGCGTGCAGCGCCATCTTTGGCTGACCCTGGGCCTGGCCAGCCTGGTTCTGGCGGCCAGCCTGTACGGGCTGCTGCGCCGCTGGGTGGGCCAGCCGCTGGCCGCGCTCAATGCCGCCGTGCTGCGCGTGGCCGAGGGCGATCTGTCCCAGCCGGTGCAGACCCTGCGCCATGACGATCTGGGCCTGCTGGCCGGCAATGTCGAGCGCATGCGCTTGCAGCTGGCCCGCACCATCGGCTCGGTGCGCCTGGCCACCGATGGCATTTCCACCGCCAGCTCGCAAGTCGCCGCGGGCAGCCAGGACCTGTCCAGCCGCACCGAAAGCGGCGCCAGCAGCCTGCAGCAGATCGCCAGCTCGGTCGAGCAGCTGACCGTGGCGGTCACGCAAACGGCCGAGTCCGCCGGTGTCGCCAGCGATCTGGCCCTCAGCGCCAATGCCGCCGCCCAGCAGGGCGGCGAGGTGATGGAGCAGCTGGTGCAGACCATGGACGGCATCAGCCGTGCCAGCGGCAAGATCAGCGAGGTCATCGGCACCATCGACGCGATCGCCTTCCAGACCAACATCCTGGCGCTCAATGCCGCTGTCGAGGCCGCCCGTGCCGGCGAGCAGGGACGCGGCTTCGCCGTGGTGGCCAAGGAGGTGCGCAGCCTGGCCCAGCATTGCGCCGAATCGGCGCGCGAGATCAAGGGCTTGATCAGCGGCAGCAGCGAGCGGGTCGATGCCGGCCTGAAGCTGGTGCAAACCGCCGGCCGCTCCATGGGCGAGATCGTGCACAGCATCGGCCGCGTCAGCACCGCCGTGGCCGAGATCAATGAAGCCACGCGCGAGCAGGGCGCCGGCCTGGGTCAGGTCAACTCGGCCATCACCGATCTGGACGCCAGCACGCAGCAGAACGCCGCCCTGGTGGAAGAGAGCGCCGCGGCGGCCGAGAGCCTGCACGCCCAGGCCCAGACCCTGGTGGATCTGGTGCGGGGGTTCCATCTGCTGCAGGCGCAGGCCGCTGCGCTGCGCCCCTGAGTTTCGGCAGGGGCGCTCGGCTCTGCGAAACTGCGAGCTTCATCGGACGCCGTTCGATCTGGCTTGGACCTGATTCACCATGAGTGACACCGCTGCTTCCCCTCAATCCCCAGCCGCACCCGCCAGCGCGGGCGGCACCGCGCCGGTTCAGTCGCGCATCGACTGGGCAGCGTTCGAAACGCATGCCGGCGGTGTGGTCGGCGCCTTGCGCGACTACAGCCGCGCGGTCGACGCCTCGGGCCTGGACAAGGGCCTGGTCGAACTGCTCAAGCTGCGCGCCTCGCAGATCAATGGCTGCGCGTTCTGCCTGCAGTTTCATCTGAACCTGGCGCGCAAGCTGGGCCTGCCGCAGCGCCAGCTGGACCAGCTGGCCGCCTGGCGCGATTCGCATGCCTTCAGCGCCCGCGAGCGTGCCGCACTGGCCTGGACCGAGGCCTTGACCCGCATGTCAGCCGCCCCGGTGGAGGGCACGCTGTACGCGGAGCTGCAAGCCCAGTTCAGCGAGGGCGAGATCGCCAATCTGACGGCGGCCATCGCCGCCATCAATGCCTGGAATCGCATCGCCGGAGCGCTGCGCTTCACCCCGCCGGGCGGCTGATCCTTCGATGCCAAGCCGGCGCCCGGGTGGGCTGCAGATCCTGGCCCTGGCCCTGATCCGGGGCTACCAGCGTTTTCTGTCACCCCGCAAGGGCTTTGTCTGCGCCTACCGCGTGCATCGCCGGCATGCAGCGGGCTGCTCGGCCCTGGGCTACCGGGCCATTCGCCGCCTCGGTGTGTGGCGCGGCCTGGGTGTCTTGCGCCTGCGTCTGGCGGCTTGTGGTGACTTGCACCGGCGCTGTCAGGCCGAGATGGCCGAGGTGGCCGGAGTGGCCGGCAGCGGGCGCCGGCCGCTGGCTGCCCAGCGCGGGGACTGCGATTGCGGCTGCGATCTCGGCGACCTGGGCGGCTGCAACAGCTGCGACGCCAGCGACGGCTCCCGCATCTTCAGCCGCCTGATCGATGGTTGCAGCTGCTGTGATTGCGGCTGCGATGGCTGGGGTCGGGATCGCAAGAAGCCGCCGTCGAAGCCGAGCTGGCGCTACCGAAAACGCCTGCCTCGCGATCGCGATCGATAGCGCTCGTGCTCGTGCTTCAGGCCGACAGCGCCTGGATGCGCGGCTCGCTGCTCAGCACCACCCGGTTGCGCCCCTCGGCTTTGGCGCGGTAGAGCGCCTGATCGGCCGCGTCCACCAGGCGCAGGGCCAGGGCTTGCTTGTCATCGGGCTCGCGGCTGCCCTCGGGCGCGCGCTCCAGCATGGCCAGGCCCACCGAGACGGTGGCGGGGATGAACTCGCCGCTGGGCAGCAGCAGGGCTCGGGCGGCGATGCTGGCGCGGATGCGCTCGGCGATCTCGCGCGCGTGCTGCAGCGGCGCCTGCGGCAGCAGCACCACAAACTCTTCGCCGCCAAAGCGGGCAATCGTGTCACCCAGGCGCAGCTGCGACTGGATCAGGTGGCCGATGCTGCGCAGCACCTCGTCACCGGCCGGGTGGCCGTGGCGGTCGTTGATGGCCTTGAAGTGATCGAGGTCCAGAAACAGGCAGGCCAGGTCGTGGCGGTAGCGGCGCGCCTGCGCGATCTCGATCAGGCAGCGGTGCTCGAAATAGCGGCGGTTGTGCACGCCGGTCAGCATGTCGGTCAGGCCGGCCAGCTTGAGCCGCTCCTGGTTGAGCGCGCTGTCCAGACAGACCGAGACGATGGCGGCAAGACGCTCCAGCAGCTGGGTGCCGGCGCCGCGCTCGTAGCGGGCCGGGTCGCTGCTGCCGAAATGCAGGCTGCCGATCAGCTCGCCGTGGCGTGACAGCGGCAGCAGGGCCACTGAGGCCAGGGTGGCTTGACGTGCGCGATGGGGCGCAGCATGGGGCGCGCCAAACAGCGGGCGGTGCCGCTGCTCGTTGAAGGGGCCCAGCCAGGGCTGGTGCAGCTGGCCCTGGAACAGCGGCGCGATCGGGGCGATGCTGGGCAGCAGGGTCAGGCCGTCCAGCGGCGCAGGTTCGTGGTGATTGGGGCCCTCGTGGCGGTGGCGCTCAGCGTCCAGCATGCGGCTGGCTTCGTCGTCACGGTCCAGCAGCACCATGGACACCGCATCGATCCCAAAAGCCTGCCGGTAGTCATTGAGCAGCAGGCTCAGCAGCTCGGCCATGGAACGCGCCCCGATCAGCCGGTGTTCCAGCTGGTCGAAACGGCGCATCTTCTCTTCGTTGTTGCGCGCTTCGCGCAAAAGGCTGTCCAACTGCCGGCGCAGGGCCTGGTTTTCTGCCTGGAGATCGCTGTCCATCGGGTGCTTGCTGAGGGAAGGGGTGGAGGCCGCGGTGGGCCTCACTGTAGCCGCTCCGCGGGGCGATCCAGGCCAGTTTCTCGATCAGGCACTGCGTCTGTGTCAGGACTGTTGCTGCAGCAGCGCGAGTTGATCCTTGAGCCGCAGCACCTCATCCTTGAGCTGCTTGTTCTCGGCTGTCAGCTCGGCCACGGTGTCTTGCAGCAGCTTGAGCTGGGTTTCGCGGTTGCGCAGGTCGGCGTCGCTGGCGCTCTCCTCGGCGCTGCCGGCTTCGCCCGTGGCTTCCGCGCCGGCTTCGGCGGCCTTGGGTGCGCGGCCTCCATTCTTGCCTTCACGCACGCGCTTGGCGGCTTGCTGCAGCTCTTTCTTACCGCCGGCCACGGCGGCGATCTGTTCTTCCGGCGCCAGGCTGGCCACAGCAGCGGCAGCGTTGATGGAGATGGTGCCGGCCTTGACCGCCTCGACCAGCTCGGGCGCGGCGCTTTTCTGGATCTTCTCGATCTGCACCACGGTGTTGCTGCTGATGCGCGCGGCCTTGGCGATGGCCTCCCGGCTGGTCAGTGGCTCGGGCGGGGGCAGGGCGCTGCTGTCAGGGCCGGTGGGCAGGCCATCGGCCAGATCGGGCGGGAACTCCACCGCGCCAGCCGAGCCGGCTTCGGCCAGGCGGGCCACCGCCTCCTTGGCGCGCGCGGCCACGATTTCCTTTTTGCGCAGGGCCAGAATGCCGCGCTGGAAATCCGACACGCTGCGTCGGCCCAGGTGCTGGTCGATCATCCACAGGTGCACGTCTTCCATGGATTTGAAGCGCGGGTTCTGCACCGTCTGGAAGGGGATGCCGTGCTTCTGGCAGATGCCGTAGCGGTTGTGGCCGTCGACCAGGATTTCGCCCCAGAGCACCAGCGCGTCGCGGCAGCCCTCGGCCAGGATGCTGCGCTCCAGCGCCTGGTGTTCTTCGGGGGTCAGCGGGTCGATGTAGGCGCGCAGTTCGTCAAGGACGGTGATGTTCATGGGCAGGGGAGGGGCAGGGCTTCCGCGAGGAAGCCGCCCTATTGGGCTGATCGGGTGACAAACGGGAAAGGGCGCGCATTTTAGGCTGGCTGCGCGACCCGCTCCTGGCCACCCAGTGCCAGCGTCAGCCCCAAGCCTTGCGCCACGGCCTGGCGCAGCTCGCCCGCGGCAAACGGTTTGTGCAGCAGGAACAGGGCGCCATACTGCTGTGCGCGGCGTTGGCAATCGCTGCCCCGGTCCATGGTGATGAAGCCCACGGGCAGCTGCTCAAAGCCCGCCTGGCGCAGGCGTTGCAGCATTTCCAGGCCTGAGGCGCCGGGCATGTGCCAGTCGGCCAGCACGAGGTCGGGCCGGAAGCGCGCCACCTGGGTCAGGGCGTCCAGGCCATCGCTGGCGGTTTCGATCTGCAGAGGGCCCAACTCTTCGCAGTCCAGGCAGCGGCGGATCAAGGCCTGGATGGCGCGGCTGTCGTCCACGATCAAGATGCGGCGCGCGCGCCGCAGGGCCTGGCTGCCGCCGCCGTGGTCTCTGTCGTGGTCGTTGTTGGGGTCGTTGTTGGGGTGAGCGGCAGCCGCCAGCTCCTGGGTGTGCACCGTCATCGCCATCCCTCACTCGCTCACTCGTGGGTCTCGGCCGGAGCGCTGTTGTGCGCGCTCTCGGCGTTCTGATCTGCTCGCGCCGCATCTGGCGCCCGGTGGGGCGTGTGTTGGCGGGCAAGCGGGTGGCTCCCTGGGCCGTGCTGATGCCGGTGTGTGAGCCCGTGTTGGCGCGGGCACCGGGATGGGTGTTCCATCCACGCGCGCAGCGCCTGGGCTTCTTGGCTGCGGAGTTTCGGGGCGAGCTGCGCCCAGTCAAAGCCTGAACAGGGCGGGCAAAGTGGTGCATCTCTGTGCCGCGCCGGTCGTTTGGGCGCAGAGCGCGCGCCTGGGTGGCCTTCCGTGCCGCAGGCTGGGCTGGCATTTGTGGCGGCAACCGCACAATGGGCAGTCGTGTGGCTCTGGCATGACGCCCGAGCAAGACGAGTCAAGCGAAGGAAAGAGAGTCCCCTGCATGAATGAGCTGTGGCCAGAGGCGGCTTTGGACCGCGTGGATGCCGTGGTGGTGGGCGCCGGCGTGCTGGGCCTGGCCGTGGGCCGGGCATTGGCCCAGCGAGGCCTGGAAACCCTGGTGCTGGAGCGTGCCGGCCAGATCGGCAGCGGCATCAGCTCGCGCAGCAGCGAGGTGATCCATGCCGGGCTCTACTACCCCAGCGGCTCGCTCAAGGCCGAGCTGTGCGTGCGCGGCCGCGAGCTGCTCTACGACTTCTGTGCCTCGCATGCCGTGCCGCACCGGCGCTGCGGCAAGCTGCTGGTGGCCACCGAGGCCGCCCAGCTGCCGGCCTTGCAGGCCCTGGCCGAGCAGGCGCGGCGCAATGGCGTGGACGATGTGCAAGCCTTGAGTGCTGCGCAGGCGCGGGCCCTGGAGCCGGCGTTGCGCTGCGAGGCGGCCTTGCTCTCGCCCTCGACCGGCATCGTCGACAGCCATGCCCTGATGCTGGCCCTGCAGGGCGATCTGGAGGCCGCGGGCGGTTGCGTGGCCGTGGGCAGCGCGGTGGGGGCCTTGCGCCGCCAGGGGGCGCTGTGGCGGGTGGAGTTGCAGGCCGAGGCCGGCGCTGAGCCTTATGCCGTGTTGAGCCCGCGCGTGGTCAATGCCGCCGGCCTGTGGGCCCCGGCCCTGGCCCGGGCCACCGAGGGCCTCGCAGCCCGCCATCAGCCGGCGCCGCGCTTTTGCAAGGGCAGCTATTTCTCGCTCTCGGGCCGCGCGCCGTTTTCGCACCTGATCTATCCCATGCCCCAAGCCGCAGGGCTGGGCGTGCACCTGACCCTGGATCTGGGCGGTCAGGCCCGCTTCGGGCCTGATGTGGAATGGCTGGACGGCGTCAGCGACCCGGACGCGCTGGACTACCGCGTCGACCCCGCGCGCGGCGAGCGCTTTGCCGCCGAAGTGCGCCGTTACTGGCCCGAGCTGCCGGACGGACGCTTGCAGTCGGCCTATGCCGGCGTGCGGCCCAAGATCAGCGGCCCTGGCGAGCCGGCCGCTGATTTCCGCATCGAAGGGCCGGCCGAGCATGGCCTGCCTGGCTTGGTGCAGCTGCTGGGCCTGGAGTCCCCCGGGCTGACCAGCTGCCTGGCCGTGGCCGAGCGGGTGTCAGCGCTCCTGGATTGAGTCAGGCGCTGCGCCCGCGCGCTCTGTGCTGTCCACGCCGCCCTCGCCGTCCTCTGCCCACTGCCACTGGCCTTGCTGCAGCAGCTGGTGCGGGCGGAAATCGGCCTTGTAAGCCATCTTGCCGCTCTCGGCGATCCAGTAGCCGAGGTAGAGGTGGGCCAGCTGCAGATCGCGCGTTTGCTGGATCTGCCAGAGCACGTTGTAGGTGCCGTAGCTGCAGCGCTCCTCGGGCTCGTAGAAGGTGTAGACGGCCGAGAGCCCGTCGCTGAGGATGTCCAGAATGGACACCATCTTGAGCACCATCTTGCCGTCGTCGCGGCGCTCGCGGAACTCCACGAGGCGTGAGTTGATGCGGCTTTGCAGCAGGAACTGGCTGTACTGCTCGACGCTGTCGTGGTCCATGCCGCCGCCCGAGTGGCGCGCGGCCTGGTAGCGCAGGTAGAGCTCGTAGTGCTCCTGGCTGTAGCCCAGGCGCATGACCTTGGCCTGCAGATGCTGGTGCTGGCGCAGGGCGCGGCGCTGGCTGCGGCTTGGCTTGAAGCTGGCCACCGGGATGCGCATGGGCACGCAGGCCTTGCAGCCATCGCAGAACGGCCGGTAGGTGAACAGGCCGCTGCGCCGAAAACCGGCCGCCACCAGGCTGGAGTAGGCATCGGCGTGGATCAGATGGCTGGGCGTGGCCACCTGCGAGCGCGCCTGGCGGTCCGCCAGGTAGCTGCAGGGGTAGGCGGCCGTGGCGTAGAACTGCAGCTGGGCCAGCGGAAGCTCTTTCAGATGGGTCACGGTCGTCAGCTCGGTGGCGGCAAATTGGGTGGAAGAAGGTGGGGGAGGGCGTCGGGCGAACGCTCCGGATCAGGGCTCGAATCCAGCATCCCGGTCAAACGCCGGGCCCAGCTGTGCCCACAGCGCTGGATGATAGGTCCAATCCTGCGGCCTGGGCTGTTGCAGGGCTTGCTGCAGATGCGCTTCGAACTGCTGACGCGGCACTTCGGCGGCGCCCAGCGAGGCCAGGTGGCGGGTGTTCTGCTGGCAATCGATCCAGGGGATGCCATGCCGGCGGCACAGGCAGATCAGGGCGGCCAGGGCGATCTTGGAGGCATCGGTGCGGCGCATGAACATCGATTCGCCAAAAAACATGCCGCCGAGGTTGATGCCGTAGAGCCCACCCGCCAGCTCGCCGTCCATCCAGGTTTCGATGCTGTGCACGGCGCCCTGCGCCCGCGACCAGGCCAGGTAAGCGGCCTGCATCTCGGGCAGGATCCAGGTGCCGCTCTGGCCTTCGCGAGGCGCCTGGGCGCAAGCGCGCAGCACCTCGGGCAGGGCGCTGTCCACCCGGATCTCGCAGCCCGGAGTGCGGATGAAGTGCTGCAAGGTCTTGCGCAGCGAGCGTGAGAGCTTGAAATGAGCGGTCTGCAGCACCATGCGCGGGTCCGGCGCCCACCACAGCGGCGGTTGATTGGGCCCGTACCAGGGAAAGATGCCGCGCGCGTAGGCGGCCGCCAGGCGCTCGGGGCGGAGGTCGCCGCCGGCGGCCAGCAGGCCCGGGGCGTCGGACTCGGGCCCCAGCGCGCGCTGCGTCGGGGGGAAGTCCAGGCTGCGTTCATCCAACCAATCGATCATGTGGTCATGGTAGCGTGCGACCCATGATTACCGTTTATGGCATCCCCAACTGCGACACCGTCAAACGCGCCCGCACCTGGCTGCAAGAACAGCCCGGTCTGACGGTTGAATTCCACGACTTCAAGAAAGCCGGCGTTCCCGCCGACCAGCTGCCACTCTGGATGGCGGCCCTGGGCTGGGACAAGGTGATCAACCGCGCCGGCACCACCTGGCGCAAGCTCGACGAAGCCACCAAAGCCGCCGTCGTCGACGCCAGCAGCGCCACCCAACTCGCCCTGGCCCAGCCCAGCGTCATCAAGCGTCCGCTGGTGCGCTGGGCGGATGGCAGTTTCACGGTGGGGTTTGCCGTGGAGGTGTTTGGGGAGAAGGTCGCGAGGAGCGGGTGAGGGGGCTTGTGTGTTTTTGGGGGCGCTCTCGGGCACTCCAATGCTTCGTGTTGGACACCCAAACTGAGCGGACTCGGTGTGCCCCTTTTCGTTGTTTGGATACACTGAACTCAAATGCCGACGGGGTATTGCAAGTCCATGAATTGGAACGAACTTTTGTGCTCCGAAACAGTTGGGTTACGGCGACAGCTGGAACCGATACGCAGCACTAAAGTCGCTCGATAACAAAGTTAAACCGCATGGCTCCCAAGACTGACCTCGGCGCGTTTGCTTTTTACTGCGCTCCATCAGAGCTTCGCGCCGCGTTGCGAGCCGGGGCGAATCCGAACGAAGCCGATCCAGATACGGGTACAACGCCACTAATGTGGTTGTGCGAAATGCTGGACAAGCACACCAGAACCAGAAGGCGTATGTTTCGCTATCTGGTTGAAGCGGGAGCCTCGCTCACTACTCTGGACATTCACGGACAAACCGCCTGGCACTATGCGGCGTATGGCTCTAGCAAATCGTTTCGCAAGTTCGTGCGAGAACAGTATTGCCGTAAGCTTGGCTCGTTGCCTGTCAGAGGCCGGGCACAGCCGGGTAGTAAGTGCTTTGTCGCAGAGAAGGAAGAGGTCGGCGTTCATCGTGCGGTTTAACCCTGCGCTCAACTGGACCCGCAGCGGCATGCCACGGCTGGCCGTCATTTCATTCTCGGCCAGCCGCGCCCTGCCGCTGCGGGCCGGTTAGCTTCAACGTTAGCCCGCTGCAAATACATATGACTACATTGGCACCAGCGATGATTGGATGTGGCGAGCATGGAGAACGTGTTTCTGCCGTGGTTTGCGGACACATGCTGCGCGGTGAGTTGGCGCCTGCCGGGTTTGTCGAAAATTCAAGCGACCCGAACGATCTCCAAGCCTGGTGCTCGGCCTGTGAAGAGCTCTACTTGGGCGAAGGCGAGATGACTGAAGCCTTCCGTAGGTTCAACCGTATGTCGATTGTTTGCGTCGATTGCTACGCCGAAGCAAAAGTTCGCCATTCATCGCCATGACAAGATTGCGCAACTTCATCCAGCATCGGGCTAACCTGTCGCTCGAGTGGACCTCCGTCAGCTGGCCGCGCTACGCTGCCTGTATATTTTCAGCTCCGCGCGGCCAGCTGGCTCCGGCCCCTCAGCTTCAACGTTATGCAGCAAGCTAATAAACGCTTGAAGGGCGGTTTTCGGTCTCGCGACCGCCACGATTGCTCTGTACATTGCGCCGTGATTTCCTCGGGGTCGGGGGCTTCCCGCACAGTGCCAGCCTCCGGCCGCTGTGATCTATCCGGTCTTGGCCAGGCTGCTCGTACTCTCTTCTTGGTCCGCCGGCGGCCCGCAGAAGAACAACGCGCTTGCCGCCTCAGCCGAACGCCTCATGGGTACAGCTTCGGTATGCTGTCGGCCACCTCCACCGCAGTGCCTTCGACCTGGCTCTGCATAACCGGTCGCTCGAGCCGATCGCCTGCGGCTCCGGCTCAGCTTCAACGTTAGGCTTTTGGCCGTGATACCTAAAGCAATCTCCATGAACATCTATGTCGAGAGCACTGACTTTGAGCGGAAAAGTTCGCTTCCAAAGGGATGGGAAGAAGGCTCTTTCAAGTTTTGCAATTTCAGTAAGCTAGATATAGAGGGCAGTGGATTTGGTGGCGTTCTTGTTGGATGCGTCATCGAAGCATGCGAGTGGTATTGGAGTCTTTTCAATACCGCTACATTTGTAAATGTGGAGTTTAAGAATTGCATCTTTCGCGGAGCTTCTTTTTCAGGCTGCACCTTTACTGAATGTCAGTTCAATGGATGTACTTTCACCAAAGACAATCTTGGCGGTGATTGCAGCTTCATAGAGAACAGGTGGTACGCATGCACTCAATCCGAATGCACCGGCTTTGTAAATGATGTAGTCCACGCCAAACTGCGATAACACAATGCACCTGCCTTCGCGCACCGGCCTAACTGGTTGGTCAAGCCGACACCAACAAGCTTCGCTTGTTGGTTCCCTCCGCACTACGTGCTCCGGTGCGGCTTACCGCGGGCGTTAGGCCGCATGAAGAAGCTTAGCTTAGCCGCAGCAATTGGAATCGCTTCGATTTCTAGCCACGCGTCCACTACACCAGATTTGCCCTTGACAGTCCATTACGGTTGCGTCCCCAAAAGTGGCGTTATCGCAGTCGACGTGGACGAACTCAGCAATCCCAAGTTAGCACCGGAGGAAATGGCTCCGATCTACCTGTCGGAAGTTGCGGAGTCTGCGGATACAACTGAAGGTACGAGTCCGGCTCCTACTTCCGGGCGCGGCATTGAAAATGCAGCACTTCCAATTGAGAAGCAATGCCAAATTGGTAGCGCCGCCTACAAAGTTATTTTCTCAACCAAGTTGGTGAATAGAGAACTGGGCCGCATCAGGCGAAATTTCTTTGTGACCATTCAACGAAATGGAGAATTCGTTGCGTCCGCTGTCAGACTTGGTGTCTGCGTAGCCAAGAGCAAAAAATTCAATTCAGACTGCGCGGTAAAGATACGAGTCTTCGATTTGGGTAAAGAGGTATTTGTTGAGTTTACTTATGCTTCAAGTAGTTCGAAATGGCTGCGACCTAACCATTCGCTAAACCGGACCCGCAACAGCATGCCTCCTACGGGCCACATTTCATTCTGGCCCTTCGGCGTCCTGCCGTCGCGGGCCGGTTAGCTCGAACGTTAGCCGGCATCGGGAGCCCCATGCGCCGCTTCACATGGCTTCTATCTGCATTCCTTTCGCTTCAACCGCTAGCACTCGTCGCGGCAGAAAGTCAGTGTTACGGCACAGTAAGCAATGGTCGGTTGGAGGGTGGGGTAAAGCTTCCAAGCGAAGGCCCGAACTTCACGTCATACAGCACGTTGGCTGCGGCTGCAGGCAGAACATACGTGCACTCAAAAGTAGCGGAGATCATTGTCTTGGCCTATGAAGCACTGGCCAAAGACAAGCCTTCTAACACCTACGTCTACGGAGAAACCGGCTGGTCGTCGGGAGGTCGCATTCGGCCGCATCGAACACACCAGAACGGCCTTTCGGTAGATTTCTTTGTTCCAGTTCAAGACGCGTCCGGAAAGTCCGTGCCACTACCGACAAGCGTTACCAACAAGCTTGGCTACGACATTGAGTTCAACGCCAAGGCGAAGTACGAGGAGTACACGATCGACTTCGAAGCCACAGCTGAGCATCTCTATCAGTTGCAGGTGGCGGCAAAGGCCAACGGAGCGGGAATCGCTCTCGTCATCTTCGATATCGAGTTCTTGCCAAAGTTGTTTGCCACGGCGCGCGGCCCGTACTTGCAGAAGGAACTACCCTTCATGAAAGGCAAGCCGTGGGTTCGCCACGATGAGCACTACCACGTCGACTTCCGTGTTCCGTGCAAGCAGAATGCCGGCTAACCCTTCCATCGAGAGGGACGTCCAAAGGCTAGCGCCTTTGGCCGCCCCTCATGTCAAACGTTAGGCCTCGCAAATGCACCGCCTCGACTCACCCAAAGCTCTTGCGGCGCTTCTGGCGCTTCTGGCGCTTTGGCTGCTCGCATGCGTCGCTGTGTTCCATGCAAAGTCCGACTTTGCATTTGGCTTCATGTACTTCGCCCTACCTGTGTCTGCCTTGCTAGTACCACTTGCTGTGGGCCGCGTGGCGTTCAAGCTCAACCGCGACGTTGGCGCGTCCGTGGAGACCTCGCCTGGATACTGGGAAGTGGCAGCGTTCATCCTCGCGGCACTGGCATATGTCGTCTGCGGCTTTGTACTGAATCGCCTCCTGGAGATCCCCTGGCGCCAAGCCAAGTTCGGAGATCCTGTGCTTAGCCTCGGCCATTCCGCGGCGCTCTTCTTTGCGCTTGTAGCCCTCACGCTTGGCAGCGCCGCATGGCTGGTCCTGCACAAGGCTCCAGCGAGGTCCCGCGCCGCTGCCTTCTGTTCCGCAGCCTTGGCAATGCTAGGCTTCGCATGCGTCGCATACGCGGCTGTAGGTGCAAGCCCGTTCGCACTGTGGCGTACTTGAACACACGCACCGCACGAGCGAGGCCTAACCCCTCGCTCAAGCGGAGAGCCAACGGCGTGCCGCCTGGCCCGCGAGGCCGTTCTGTTTATCATCAGCCTCGCGGGCCAGTCGTCACACCGTCGGCCCCCGCTTAGCTCGAACGTTAAAACTCATGGGCAATCTCGCCGCGCTTCTCCAGTGGTTGTGGGCGCCACTCGTCGCCGCTGGTGTAAGCGTTGTTTACTTCCAGAGTTCGACGAGTTCTCGCTGGTTCGAACGCTTGATCA
>NKIM01000058.1 GCA_002255955.1 Burkholderiales bacterium PBB2
TGGGGCCGAGGAAGTCCTCGAAGGACTCGACATCGGGGTCGAACGAGGCGAACACCACACCGCCACGGCTGGCCACTTTGAGCTTGGTGAGCCCGTGGTCGCTGGTCTTGAAGTCGGCTGGCATGCCGCCATGCACCTGGCCGTCCTGCTTCACGCCACGGCGGAAGGGCACGCCTTGCAGGTCGCCCTTGAGCGTGTAGTTCCACTGGTGGTAGGGGCAGACGAACTCTTTGCGGTTGCCGTGGCGCTCGCGGCAGAAGCGCATGCCGCGGTGGGCGCAGACGTTTTCCACCACGTTCAGCTGGCCGTCGGCATCGCGCGCCAGGATCACCGAGCGCTCGCCGATCACCGTGCGCTTGAAGTCGCCCGGGTTGGGCACCTCGGCCTCCAGGCCCACATAGCACCAGTGGCCCTGGTAGAAGAAGCGCTCCAGCTCGCGCCGGTACAGCGCCTCGTCGGTGTAGGCCTGGAACGGGATGCGGTGCGTGCCCGCGCCATCGCCGTCGCCTTCCCAGTGCAGGGCCGGCGGCTTGCCGGCGGTGTCGGTGTGGCTCATGGGCTGTCTCCTGCGTGCTTGGTCACGCATTGGGTGTGGTGGTGGGTCAATGGCCCTGGGCGTAGAACGCGTCGGCGTGGATGTGTTCGGCGGCCACGCCCTTGTGGCGCGCCACGACGGTGGCGGCCTCCACCATCGGTGGCGAGCCGCACAGGTAGGCGCGCCAGCCACTCAAGTCGCCCAGGTCGGCCTCGATGGCCTGGGTGACCAGGCCGCAGCGCTGCACGGCCGGGTTGCCACCCGAGCTGACGACGACGTGCACCGTCAGCGCCGGGTGCTGGCGCTGCAGGTCTTGCAGCCAGTCCAGACCGTAGAGGTCGCGCGGCGAGCGCGCGCCGACGTACAGGTGGATGGGGTGGTGCAAGCCGCTGTCGATGGCGCCGCGCAGGATGGCCAGGATTGGCGCCAGACCGGTGCCGCCGGCCCCGCACAGCATCGGGCCGGCATGCTTACGGCGCAGATAGGCCGCACCCAGCGGGCCGCTGACCTTCACCGCGTCGCCCACCTGCAAGGCCTGGGCGATGTGGCCGGTGACTTGGCCGTCGGGCACCAGGCGCACATGGAATTCGAGCAGAGGGTCGGTCATCAGGCCGGCCATCGAATACGGCCGCGACAGCGCGGGCCCGAACTGCAGCTGGGCGTACTGGCCCGGCGAGAAGTCGCTCGGCTTGGCGGGCTTGCGCCGCAAGCGCTTGATGTCGTGCGTCAGGTTCTCGATGGCCTGCACCGTGGCCTTGACGCTGCGTGCCGGGTGCACCACCACCTCGTCGGGCTCGGGGATCTCGATCGTGCAGGGCTCGGTCAGCCAGGTCTGGCAGGCCAGCACCTGGCCGGTGCCGCCGTCCAGCGGGCGCTGTTGCTCGCCGCTGCCCTCCAGCACCTCACCGGCTGTGACCTTGCACCGGCAGGTGCCGCAGCGCCCGGCCATGCAGGAGTAAGACATCGGCACCTGCGCCGCTTGCAGCGCCTGCAGCAGGTTGGCGCCAGGTTCCACCTGGATGACGCGGTTCAACGGTTGGATCAGGATGTCCATGGCGGCTCGGCAACGCGGTGCCGGATCATTCCGCCTTTGGCTCATTCGGCCAATAGAATCTGGCGAATACGATGTATCACTGCCGGTGATGATGTTTCGTGCTGTGAACGCACGATCGGAAGGCGCCATGGAGCTCTCGGACATTGACCTGAACCAGCTGGTGCTCTTCCAGCAGCTGATGGTCGAGCGGCGGGTGTCCAAGGTGGCCGAGAACCTGGGCCTGACCCAGCCGGCGGTGAGCAACGCGCTGGCCAAGCTGCGGCGCCTGTTCGACGACCCGCTGTTCGTGCGCACCGCGGCGGGCATGGTGCCCACGCCATTTGCCGAGCAGCTGGCCGAGCCGGTGGGCTATGCGCTGGCCATGATCCACGGCGGGTTGAACCAGCACCGGCCGTTCGACCCTGCCAGCGTCAAGCGCGACATCACCATCGCGATGACCGACATCGGCGAGATCGTCTTTCTGCCGGCCCTGGTGGCGCGGTTGCGCCAGGTCGCACCGGGCATCACGCTGGGCACGGTGCGGGGCACCGCGGCCCACCTGCCCGACGACATGGCCTCGGGCAAGGTGGACTTGGCGATCGGCCCCTTGCCGCAGCTGAAGGCGGGCTTTTTCCAGCGCCGCCTGTTCCGGCAGCGCTATGTCTGCCTGTTCCGCCAGGGCCATCCCCTGGACCGCCAGCGGCTGACGCTGGCCGATTTCCAGGCGGCCGAGCACCTGGCCATCACCTCGGCCGGCACCGGCCATGGCAAGGTGGACGAGCTGGTCCGCCGCGCCGGCGTCGAGCGCCAGGTGCGGCTCACCGTGCCGCACTTCGTCAGCGTCGGCCACATCCTGCAGCGCTCCGACCTGGTGGCCACCGTCACCGAACGCCTGGCCCACAGCCTGGCCGAGCCGTTCGCGCTGGTCCATCGGCCCCACCCAGTGGAACTGCCGGAGGTGGCCATCAACGTGTTCTGGCACGCCAAGGTGCACCGCTCGCCGGCGCACCTGTGGCTGCGCTCGGTGGTGTTCGAGCTGTTCGGCGAGGCCGGTGCAGTCGGCCCGGCGCCCGGCGCCCGGCCGCCGTTGCCGGCGACTTGACGCTCAGGCTCCTTGCGCCACCGGCGTGCCCAGCGCGCGCAGCACCTCGCGCACGTAGTGCGCGCGGTCCTTGGGGTCGGCAATCTCGCGGTCGATGCGCAGCTTGTCGTTGCCGGCCAGCTTGATGGCCTTGTTCTTCTGCACCAGCTCGATGATGCGCATCGGGTCCACCGGCGGGTTGGGGCGGAAGGTGATGTTCATCAGCTTGGGGTTGGCGTCGATCTTCACCACGCCGTAGGGCTTGGCCAGCACTCGCAGGCGGTGGGTGTCGAACAGCGTCTGGCCCTGGGCCGGCAGCTTGCCGAAGCGGTCGGTCAGCTCTTCGAGCAACGTCTCCAACTGCTCAGGCTTGCTGGCGGTGGCCAGGCGCTTGTAGAGGTTCAGCCGCACCTGAACGTCGCCGCAGTAGCTGTCGGGCAGCAGCGCCGGGGCGTGCAGGTTGATCTCCGTGCTGCCGCCAAAGATGCCGGTGGGGCTGAGCAGGTCGGGCTCGTGTCCGGCCTTGAGCGCGCGCACGGCTTCGGCCAGCATGTCGTTGTAGAGCTGGAAGCCCACCTCCATCATGTTGCCGCTCTGGTGCTCGCCCAGCACCTCGCCGGCGCCGCGGATTTCCAGATCGTGCATGGCCAGGTAGAAGCCCGAGCCGAGTTCTTCCATGCCCTGGATGGCGTCCAGGCGCTGGGCGGACTGCTTGGTCAGGCCTTCCAGATCGGGCACCATCAGATAGGCGTAGGCCTGGTGGTGCGAGCGGCCGACGCGGCCGCGCAGCTGGTGCAGCTGGGCCAGGCCGAACTTGTCGGCGCGGCTGATGATGATGGTGTTGGCGCTGGGCACATCGATGCCGGTCTCGATGATGGTCGAGCACAGCAGCACATTGTGTTTGCCGCCCACGAACTCGCGCATCACCCGCTCCAGCTCGCGCTCGGGCATCTGGCCGTGGGCGATGATGATGCGGGCCTCGGGCACCAGCTCTTCGAGCTTCTGGCGCCGGTTCTCGATGGTCTCGACCTCGTTGTGCAGGAAGTAGACCTGGCCGCCGCGCTTGAGCTCGCGCAGCATGGCCTCGCGGATGGTGCCGCTGGTCTCGCTGCGCACAAAGGTCTTGATCGCCAGGCGGCGCTGCGGCGCGGTGGCAATGACGCTCAGATCGCGCAGGCCTTCCAGCGCCATGCCCAGGGTGCGAGGGATCGGCGTGGCGGTCAGCGTCAGCACATCGACCTCGGCCCGCATGGCCTTCATCGCCTCCTTGTGGCGCACGCCAAAGCGGTGTTCCTCGTCGATCACCAGCAGGCCCAGACGTGCGAACTTGCATTCGCTGGACAGCAGCTTGTGCGTGCCGACCACGATGTCGATGGTGCCGTCGGCCAGGCCTTCGAGCGCGGCCTTGATCTCCTTGCTGGAGCGGAAGCGGCTCATCTCCGCCACCTTGACCGGCCAGCGGCCGAAACGGTCGGCGATGTTCTGGTAATGCTGCTCGGCCAGCAAGGTGGTGGGCGCGAGGATGGCGACCTGCTTGCCGCCCATCACCGCGACGAAGGCGGCGCGCAGCGCCACCTCGGTCTTGCCAAAGCCCACATCGCCGCAGACCAGGCGGTCCATGGGTTTGGGGCTGATCATGTCCTGGATCACCGCATGGATGGCGGCGCGCTGGTCCGGCGTTTCTTCGAAGCCGAAGCTGGCGGCGAAGGCCTCGTAGTCATGGCCCGAGTAGCGGAAGGCATGGCCCTCGCGGGCGGCGCGGCGGGCGTAGAGGTTGAGCAGCTCGGCGGCGGTGTCGCGCACCTGCTCGGCGGCCTTGCGGCGGGCCTTTTCCCACTGGCCCGAGCCCAGGCGGTGCAGCGGCGCTTCTTCCGCTGAAACGCCGGTGTAGCGGCTGATCAGGTGCAGCTGGGCCACCGGCACGTAGAGCGTGGCCTTGTCGGCGTATTCCAGATGCAGGAATTCGCTGGCGCCGTCGCCGATGTCGATATTGATCAGGCCCTGGTAGCGGCCAATGCCGTGGTTGTTGTGCACCACCGGGTCACCGACCTTGAGCTCGGACAGGTCCTTGATCAGGGCGTTGACGTCGGAGACCTGCTCCTGCTTGCGCCGGCGCCGCGTGGTCGGCGTGGTGGCGAACAGCTCCGTCTCGGTGAAGATTTGAATCTGGTGACCGCCTTCGGGGTCGTTCCAGAAAAAGCCGGCCGCGAGCGGCGCCGCCGTGATGGCGAACTTCTCCGGGCTGGTCTCGAAATCGGCCAGGCCGCTGACCGAGGGCGGGTCGATCTTGTTGTCGCGCAGCAGCTCCAGCAGGCTCTCGCGCCGGCCTTCGCTCTCGGCCAGCAGCAGCACGCGGTGCGGCGTGCTCAGCAGATGGGCGGCCAGGCGGGCCAGGGGCTCTTGCGCGCCGCGCTCGACGGACACATCGGGCAGGGGCCGGGCATAGTCCACCGCCTCCTTGCCACGCACGGCCAGCACCGGGTGGGCGTGGGTCAGGCTGAAGAACTCTTCGCTCTTGAAGTAGATCTCCTCGGGCGGCAGGATGGGCCGCTCGGGGTCGTGCTGCAGAAAGCGGTGGCGCTCGCGGGTGTCGGTCCAGAAGCGGCCCAGCGCCTCGTCGATCTCGCCGTGCAGGGCCAGCGCGCAATGCTCGCCCAGGAACTCGAAGATGCTGGCGGTCTGCTCGAAGAACAGGGGCAGGTAGTACTCGATGCCGCCGGTGGCGATGCCCTGGCCCATGTCCTTGTAGATGCGCGAGCGGCTCGGGTCGCCCTCCATCTTTTCGCGCCAGCGCGAGCGGAAGGTCTGGCGCGCCGCTTCGTCCATGGGGAACTCGCGCCCCGGCAGCAGGCGCACCGCCGGCACCGGGTAGAGGCTGCGCTGGCTGTCGGGGTCGAAAGTGCGGATGGAATCGACCTCGTCACCGAACAGGTCGACCCGGTAGGGCACCAGCGAGCCCATGGGGAAGAGGTCGATCAGTCCCCCGCGCACCGCGTACTCGCCCGGCGACACGACTTGCGCCACATGGTTGTAGCCGGCCAGGGTCAGCTGGGATTTGAGGCTGGCTTCGTCCAGGCGCTGCTTCTGCGCAAAGTTGAAGGTGGTGGCGGCCAGGAAGCTGGGCGGGGCCAGGCGGGTCAGCGCCGTGGTGGCCGGCAGCAGCACCACGTCCAGCTCGCGCTCGGCGGCCGGTTTGCCGCGGCTTTGCAGCAGCTGCCAGAGCGTGGCCAGGCGCTCCGAGATCAGGTCCTGGTGGGGCGAGAAGGTGTCGTAGGGCAGGGTTTCCCAATCGGGGAAGACGCCCACGCGCAGCTCGGGCGCGAAGAACTTGAGCTCATCCTCCAGGCGCTGGGTGTCGCCCGGCTCCGCGGTGATGATGGCCGTCAGCCGGCCGGCGCCCAGCTGCTGCTGGGCGTAGCGCGCCAGCAGCAGCGCATCGGCCGAGCCCGTGGGTCGGGGCAGGCTGAACTTTTTTCCGGGCTGGATCAGGGGGAACTGCAGGGACGAGGGCATGGCGGGCGCACAAATGGAAACAGCCCCGAAGCGGGGCTGCGCGGATTGTAGGGAAGCGCAACCGGCCGCGCTGGCCGGGGCCTGATGTCAGACGGCGGCGGCCCGGGATTCAGCCCGGCTCCGAGTGCGACCCGGGACGAGGCTCGGAGGGTGGGGCATCGAGTGCCTGCCAGTGGGCGGGCAGTGCCTGGGCGTCCAGCAGGGCCTCCAAGGCTGCCCGTGGCATCGGTTGGCCGAACAGATAGCCCTGAAAGCGCTGGCAGCCATAGGCCTGCAGAAAGCTGCGCTGGGCGCTCGTTTCCACGCCTTCGGCAATCACCTCCAGGCCGAGGTTGCGGGCCAGGTCGATGATGGCGCGGGTGATAGAGGCATCGTTGGCGTCGTGCGGCAGGTCTTTGACAAAGCCCTGGTCGATCTTGATCTGCTGCAGCGGCAGGCGCTTGAGGTAGGCCAGCGAGGAAAAGCCGGTGCCGAAGTCGTCCAGGGCCAGCTGCAAGCCGGTCTGGCGCAACTCCATCATCTTGGCGGTCGACTCCGCCGCGTCGGCCAGCAGGGTGGATTCGGTCAGCTCCAGCTTGAGGGCCTGGGCCGAGGCGCCGCTGGCCTGTAGGCAGCTGATCAGCGAAGGGATGAAGTCGGCCTGCCGGAACTGGCGGGCGCTGACGTTGACCGCCAGGCTCAAGCCCT
Organism: Burkholderiales bacterium PBB2; assembly: GCA_002255955.1. Taxonomy (GTDB): domain Bacteria; phylum Pseudomonadota; class Gammaproteobacteria; order Burkholderiales; family Burkholderiaceae_C; genus Paucibacter_A. The sequence continues at coordinate 6,850 of NKIM01000058.1, forward strand.
GACGGGCGGGCAGTGTGGCCCAGCCCGCCAGCACCTGGCAGGCCTGCTGCAGCACCCACAGGCCGATCGGCAGGATCAGGCCGCTGTCCTCGGCCAGGGGGATGAACTCGGCTGGCGACACCCAGCCGCGCACCGGGTGGCGCCAGCGGATCAGGGCCTCGGCACCGAGGATGCAGCCTTGGGCATCGACCTGGGGCTGGTAGTACAGCTCGAACTGTTCCAGGCGGATGGCCTCGCGCAGGTCGATCTCCAGCGCCGCGCGGGTGGACAGCGCGGTCTGCATCTGCGGCTCGAAGAAACGCACCTGGTTGCGGCCCGCGGCCTTGGCCTGGTACATCGCAAGGTCGGCATGGCGCAGCAGCTCTTCGGCGCTGTCGTCGGCACGCTGCTGCAGGGCCACGCCGATGCTGGCGCTGCATTCATGGCTGGTGCGCAGGCGCTGGCCCTGGGCGTCGGCAATGCTCAGGCGGAAGGGTTGGTTGATCTGGGCCGCCACCTGGCTGACGACGCGCTCCACCTGGTCTTCGGCCTGGCCCAGCGTCAGGCCTTCCAGCAACAGCACGAATTCATCACCACCCAGGCGCGCCACGGTGTCGGTGTCGCGCACGCACTTCTTGAGCCGGCCTGCGGCCTCCACCAGCAAGGCATCACCAAAGCTGTGGCCCAGGGTGTCGTTGAGCATCTTGAAGTTGTCCAGGTCCAGAAAGACCAGGCCGCAGCAGCTGTGGTTGCGCTTGTGCAGGGACATGGCGTGCTGCAGCCGGTCGTGCAGCAGGCGGCGGTTGGGCAGCTGGGTCAGCGGGTCGTAGAAGGCGAGGTTGAAGATCTCCACCTCGGCCGCCTTGCGCTCCGAGATGTCGAGGAAGCTGCCCACATAGTTGAGGGGCTGGCCCCAGCTGTCCTTGACGGCGGTCAGGGTCAGCCATTCCGGGCAATCCTCGCCGGTGCGCGTGCGGCACCAGAACTCACCCTGCCAGCTCCCCTGGCGGCGCAGCTCGCCCAGCAAGGCCTCGCTGAAGCTGGCTTCGTGGCGGGCCGACAGCATCCAGCTCCAGTGCGCGCCCACGGCCTGCTCGGCCTGGATGCCGGTGTGTTGGCAGAAGGCCCGGTTCACCCGCAGCAGCTTGAGCTCGGCATCGGTGATGAAGATGGCCTCCTGGGTCTCGAAGGCGATCGAGGCGATGCGCAGCTCCTGCTCCTGCACCAGGCTGGCCTGCAGGGCCTCGTCCAGCTGCTGGACCTGCTGCTCCAGCTTGCGATTTGCCCGCACCAGGGCCCGTTGCGACTGGGCCAGATCTTCGTTCAGACCCAGCACCTTGCTTTGTAGGCCCTCGAGCTCGGCGATGTCGCTCTCCGCCATCAGCAGCAGCGCTTGACGATCCGGCAGCCAGAAGATGCGCCCCATCACGCTGTGCAGGCTCTGGTCGGGCCAGCCCAGGCTCAGGCGTCCCTGGTAGATCAGGCCTTGGGCATCGGGCTTCAGGGTTTGAAGATGGGGCAGCGGCGGCTGCACCAGGATTTGGCGGATGTCGGGGTCCAGAGGCGTCTCGGGCGTCTCGGGCGGGCCCAGCGGCACGCGCGCTGCGCCGTCCTGCGGCAGCAGCAGGCGCCAGAAGCCTGCATTGGCCTGCAGCAGCTGGCCCTCCTTGCTGAAGCGCAGCATCACTGTGGCCTGGCTGTGCGCCAGCCATTGCATCCAGAGTGCCTGTTCGCCAGGCAGTGGGGCCGGGGTCTCGTCGAGCTGGGGCGCCGAAGGCTGAGCCATGAGCCGGGCTCAGCAGGCCTGCGGGTTCGCGGCCGGGCTGGCCTCGGGCGGCCGGGCTTGCGCCTCGCGCAGCACGCCCAGGGCGTCACGGGCATAGCCATCGGCACCGAGGAAATCGACCCAGGCGGGCTCTTGGTTCAGGGCCTCGCCACCGACCACGATGCGCGGCGCCGCCCGGCCGCAGGCGCTGCGGATCTGGGCAATGGCTTCACGCGCCTCCAGCAGATGGCTGGAGAACGCCAGGGACAGCGCGACCAAGCCCGGCCGCCATGCCAGCACCTGCGCCACCAGGTCGGGCGTGGGGGTGTCGGCGCCCAGGCATTGCACCTCCCAGCCGGCCAGCTCGAGTGCGTCGGACACCATGCTCAAGCCCACCGAATGGCGGTTGCCCTGGACGCAGGCCAGCAAGGCCCGTTGGCCGTTGAGCGGCGGCAAGGGGTGGTGGGCAAAGCGATCGGCCATCACGGTGCTCGCGGTGGCGGTGGCCAGGTGTTCCTGGGCGACGGAGATCTCGTTGCGCTGCCAGCGCAAGCCGATCTGCTGCAGGCTGCGGGCGATCAGGTGCACCTCAATCTCCAGCAGTGCCAGACCTTCGGTCTCCAGCTCGGCCATCAGGGCCAGGGCCGCGGCCCGGTCGCCCTGCAGCAAGGCCTCTTCGAAGCGGGGTTGAATCGCAAAACCGCGATCCTCGGCTTCGCAGCGGCGGGCCGGGGCGGCTTCTTCGGAGGCGCGGATGGAGTCCTGCAGCAGTTGATCGAGCGTGTTCTTCTCGGGCCCCAGATGCGGGGCCAGGCATTCGGCCATGCACAGCAGGCCGTCGTTCAGCGGCTCAAAGGCCAGGCGCCGCGCCTGTCGCACGCTGCGCAGCCAGCGCAGGTAGTTGGCAAAGGGCCGGCTGTTGCCTGTGGCCAGGCTGGGGATCAGGAACTCCAGCTGTTGGCGCAGTTCGGCCTCGCTGCTGATGGGCGCTTGGGGTGTGCGTGGCCCGGGGTCTGGGGGCGTCCCCTGTGCGTGTTGCAAGCGCAGGCGGGCCTGCACCGCCACCTGCTCGCGCAGGCTCTGAACCGTTTGCAGGGCTTGCGCGGACAGGGGCGCTAGAGAGGCCAGGGGCGCCAAGGGCGCTTGCGTGGCAGCCGCGGGGTGCGTCGTGTTGAGGGTCATGGGGCGATCTCAAGAGACGATGGAACCCCGGGTTTGGCAGGCCGCCAGGGCGCTCAGCGCACAGTTTTCTGCGCGGCCCCTGGCCTGTCAAGGCGAAACAGGCACCTTGCCCTGCTGTCCGCTTGGGTGTTTGACGCAGGTCAAATCGCACCTCTTAAATGACAAATTTGATAAATATGCCCTTGCTGCAAGTGCGGCCATGTCTGAGACTGTGCATCCATGTGCACAAGGTATGTTGAGGTGGTGAGATGGTGAACGGCAAAGTGCGGTTTGGGATTGCCGCGCGGCTTTATGCCTTGGCCCTGGTTCTGTCGCTCTCGCTGGGGGGCGTGGCCTTGGTGTCCTACATCAAGCTGTCGCGGGTGGACCGGGCGGCGGAGATCACCCAAACCATGCGTGTGCCTCAGCTCTCTCGCATCGGCGATGTGGAGCTCAACATCACCCGTGTTTCCTTGCAGCTGCGTCATGCCATGCTGGCGCGCAACCCGGCGGAGATGCAGGGCGCGATCGAGGACATCGGCGCCAAGCGCCAGCAGATCGACAAGCTGCTGAAGGCCTATGAGGACGATTTGTTCAGCGCCGATGGCAAGGCTCGCTTCGCCAAGCTGGCCGAGCCCATGGCGCGCTTCTGGACGGTTGGCCTGGCCAACCTCGATCTCATCAAGGCCGGACAGAAAGACGAGGCTTTTGCTTACCTGGTCGACCGCACCATCCCGGCCCGCAACGAGGTGCTGGCCATCTTGGCCGATACGGTGCATTTCCAGGAGAGCACGCTCAAACGCGACATCGAGAGCATGCAGGATGAAACCCGCAGCACCTGGCATCTGGTGGTGGGGCTGGCGCTGCTGTCCTTGCTGACCCTGCTGGTCTTTTCCGTCCATGTGGCGCGTTTGCTCAAGCGCCGCGTGCAGCTGGCGCGGCAACTGACCGAGCGGGTGCGCGATGGCGATCTGGCCCATCCCGAAGCCGATCGCGAACGCGATGAGTTTTCGCCCCTGCTGGCGGCACTCGATGAGATGCGCCAGGCGCTGACCCAGCTGGTCGGCGGTGTGCGCGGCAATGCCGAGCGTGTGTCCGGCGCCAGCAGCGAAATCGCCCAGGGGAATCTGGACCTGTCCTCCCGCACCGAGGAGCAGGCCTCGGCCCTGCAGCAAACCGCGGCCACCATGGATGTGCTGAGCCACACCGTGCGCCACAACGCCGACAACGCGCAGCAAGCCAAACAGCTGTCGGTCAATGCGTCGATGGTGGCGGTGCAGGGCGGCGAGGTGGTGGGGCAGGTGGTCAGCACCATGAAGGACATCAACGAGTCCTCGCGCAAGATCTCCGACATCATTGCCGTGATCGACGGCATTGCCTTCCAGACCAACATCCTGGCCCTGAACGCGGCCGTGGAAGCCGCGCGTGCCGGTGAGCAGGGCCGAGGCTTTGCCGTGGTGGCCAGCGAGGTGCGCGCTCTGGCGCAGCGCAGTGCCGGCGCGGCCAAGGAAATCAAGACCCTGATCAGCGCTAGTGTCGAGCAGGTCGAGCAGGGCAGCGATCTGGTCGATCAGGCTGGCCAGACCATGGGTGAGATCGTCGGCGCCATCAAGCGCGTGGCCGACATCGTCGGCGAGATCAGCGCAGCCAGCCAGGAGCAAAGCCGCGGTGTGGCCCAGGTCAACGAGGCCATCACCCAGATGGACAAGACCACGCAGCAGAACGCGGCCTTGGTCGAACAATCCGCCGCTGCGGCCGAGAGCCTGGAAGGCCAGGCCAATGAGCTGGTTCAGGCCATGGCGGTGTTCAAGCTGCAGACTTGAAGCGGGCCGGACGCCCGCTTGCGGCTCAGTGCGCCCCGGCACCCCGCCGCTGCACGCGGATCACCGCCTCGCTGGCGCTGCCATCGCTGGCCAGCGCCCGGGCGCGCAGCTGGCCGCAGCCGCCGTCCACATCCTGGCCGGCTGAATCACGCAGCTTGGTCAGCACGCCGCGCTGGTGCAGGGCGCGGGCGATGCCCTCGGCTTTGTCCCAGCTGGGCCGGGTGAAGGGCAGCTCGGGCACGCTGTTGTAGGGAATCATGTTCAGGATGGCGTACTTGCCCTTGAGCAGGCGCACGATGCCGTCCAGCTCCTCGGCCGTGTCGTTGATGCCGTCCAGCAGGGTCCACTGGTACTGGATTGGGTAGCCGGTCTTGCGCGCGTAGTCTTCACCCAGTGCGACCAGCTCTTCAGGCGTCAGCCGCGGCGCGCGCGGCAGCAGGCGTTCGCGCAAGTCGGCGCGGCTGGTGTGCAGGGACAAAGCCAGGGCCGGCTTGACCGGGCCCAGGGGCAAGCGCTCGAACACGCGCGGGTCGCCCACGGTCGAGAACACCAGGTTCTTGTGGCCGATATTGCCTTCCAAGCCCAGCAGCTCGATCGCCTCCATCACATGGTCGAGGTTGTGGGCCGGCTCGCCCATGCCCATGAACACGACTTTCTTGACCGGCCTCAGCGTCCGCGCCAGGGCCACTTGGGCAATGATTTCGGCGCTGGTCACTTGACGGATCAGGCCCTCGCGCCCGGTCATGCAGAACTGGCAGCCGACCGCACAGCCGACCTGACTGGACACGCACAAGCCCTCGCGCGGCAGCAGCACGCTTTCCACCGTCATGCCGTCGCGCAGGGCCAGCAGCAGGCGGGCCGAGCCGTCTTCACCGGGGTGGTTTGAGACCAGACGCACCAGACCTTGTAAATCCATGTCCAGCGCTTCCAGGCCTTCGCGCAGGGCCAGGGGCAGGAAGTTCTCAGGCTTGCGGCGGCTGCGATCGTGCGGGCGCGCCCGCACCCAGTCGCGCAGGAGGCGGAGTTCATGGGGCGGCTTGGCGCCGAGGGCGCGCAGGCGCTGGCGGATGTCTTCGATGCGCATGGGGCGGCGATTGTCGCTCAGACCCCAACCAGACCTATCCAGGCGCAACGCTCACTGCGGCAGGCGCAAGCGCACCTCCAGGCCGCCGCCCTCGCGGTTGCTCAGGCCGATGCGGCCGCCGTGGGCTTCTGCGATCTCGCGCGCCAGGGCCAGGCCCAGGCCGCTGCCGCCATGCTGGCCGCCGCTGCGCTTGGTCGAGTAAAAAGGCAGCAAGGCCTGGGCCAGCACCGCCTCGCTCATGCCGCAACCGCGGTCGCGCACGACAAAGCAGAGCTCGCGTTCCTGCCATTCCACGGCCAGGCTGACCGCCTCGGGCGGGCCGCCGGCTTCTTGCGCGTTCTTGAGCAAATTGATCAAGGCCTGGGCCAGCTGGCCGGGGTCGAAACGCGCCGGGCGCGTGGGCGGCTCGCCTTCCAAGCGGTAGGGGTGCTGGGCCAGCAGGCCGGCCAGAAAGCCCGGCCAGTCCACGGCTTGCCATTGCGGTGAGGGCAGCTTGGCGAATTCCGCATAGGCCGCCAGAAAGCGGTGCAGCTGGCGCGAGCGCTCGCCGATGCTGGCGAACACCGCCTCCAGGCGCTCGGTCTGGCCGCGCCGCGCCAGCTCGGCGCCGCTGTGCGAGAGCGAGGAGATCGGCGCCAGCGAGTTGTTCAGCTCATGGCTGATGACGCGGATCACCCGCTTCCAGCTGGCCACCTCCTGGCGGGAGAGCTCGCGCGTCATGCGCCGCAGCAGCAGCAGGCGGTGCGGCTGGCCTTGCAGCTGCAGGCTGCGCTGCGAGAGGTGGAAGAGCTCGTCCTGCCCGTTCTCGCTCATGCCGAAGACCTGATCCTGGCCGCTGGCCAGGGCCAGGCGCAGGGCCTCGGGGCTGTCGGCCAGCAGGCCGCTCAGGCTCAGGCCCGCCAGGCTGCGGCCCTGGGCCAGCAGCTGGCGCGCGGCGATATTGGCATAACTGATCTCGCCCCCGGGCTCACGCAGCAGCAGCAGGGCCAGGGGTGTGTTCTGCACCACCGTGTCCAGCAGCAGCTCGCGCCGGGCCAGCTGCTGGCGCTGCTCGCGCAGGGCCAGGCCCAGCTCCTGGTGGGCGCGCAGCAGGGCGGCCAGCTCGGCCTGGCGCAGCGGCCCGCTGGGGCCGGCAGCGATGGACATGCTGAAGTCACCATCGCGGTAGCTGAGCACAGCGCCCTCCAGCGCCCGCAGCAGGCGGCGCAGGGGCGCGAGCAGCTGGCCGCTCAGGGCAAACAGCGGCAGGGCCAGCAAGAGCAGGCTGTAGAGCGGCCACTGCCAGTGCTGGACGGCGGCCTGCGCCGCCGCGCCGAGCAGGGCGGCGGCCAGCAGGGCCAGGAAGAGACGCCCTCGCATGGCGCAGGCTCAGGCCGGATCGGCCATGCCATAACGCTCCATGCGCCGGTACAGCGCCTGGCGCGACAGGCCCAGGGCCTGGGCGGCACGGCTGACCACCCCGCCCGCCGCCTGCAGGGCTGCTTGCACCGCCTCGCGGCTGGGCTCGTCCAGGCTGCGGTGGGCGGCCGATGCGGCCGAAGGCGCGGCCGCTTGCAGGCCGAGGTGATGCGGCTGGATGCTGGCGCCTGCGGCCAGCAGGCCGGCGCGCGCCATCACGTTTTTCAGCTCGCGCACATTGCCGGGCCAGCGGTGGGCCAGCAAGGCCTCGCGGGCCGCCTCGGACAGCGTGGCGGCGCCGGCCAGGAAATGCTCGGCCAGCACCAGGATGTCCTCGCGCCGCTCGGCCAGGGGCGCCAGGCGCAGCTCGAAAACATTCAGCCGGTAGAAGAGGTCTTCGCGGAAACTGCCCGCGGCCACCATGGCCTTGAGCTCGGCGTTGGTGGCGCTGATCACGCGCACCTTGGAGCTGCGCGTGCGGCTGGAGCCCAGGCGCTCGAAGCGGCCGGTTTCCAGCACGCGCAGCAGCTTGACCTGGCCGGCCAGGGGCAGGGTGCCGATCTCATCAAGGAAGAGGGTGCCGCCATCGGCCGCCTCGAAGCGGCCTTCGCGCGCCTTGTGGGCGCCGGTGTAGGCGCCGCTGTCGCTGCCAAACAGTTCAGCCTCGATCAGGTCCGCGGGCAGGGCGCCGCAGTTCAGGGCCACAAACGGGCCGTGGCGCTGGGCCGAGTTGGCGTGCACGATGGCCGCCAGCCGCTCCTTGCCGCTGCCATTGGGGCCGCTGATCAGCACCGGCAGCTCGGTGCGCGCCACTTGCGCGGCCAGCTCCAGGGTGTTCAGCATCGCGTCCGAGGCGAACACCAGGCCGGCCAGGTCCAGGCCTTGGCTCAGCTGCGCGCGGCGGGCCTGCCGGGCCTGGCGGGCCTGGCTCAGGGCGCGGTTGGATTCGCCCAGCTCCAGCAGGTTTTCCACCGTGGCCACCAGCTTGTGGTCGTCCCAGGGCTTGGCCAGGTAGTCGGCCGCGCCGGCCTTGACCAGCTCCACCGCGGCCTCCAGCCGCGTCCAGGCGGTCAGCAGGATGACGGGCAGGTCGGGGTGCTGGGCGCGAATGGCGCGAAACAGGGCCGCACCCTCCGCACCCGAGGTGGTGTCGGCGCTGAAGTTCATGTCCTGGATCACCAGGTCCACGGCCGGGCTGTGGCGCGCCAGCAAGGCCAGGCCCTGCGCCGGGCTCTCGGCCAGCAGGGGCTCGATGTCGTGCAGGGAGAGCAGCAGGGCCAGGGCCTCGCGCACGCCGGCGTTGTCATCGATGATCAGCACATGTCTCATGGGGTGGCGAGCATAGCAAGAGCGATCGACCGCCTCCGCCTCAGAAACGCAGCGCCGCCACCGGCGGCAGGGCTGCCGCGCGCCGCGCCGGGCCCAGCACGGCCAGCTGGCCCAGGGCCCACAGCGTCAGCGCGCCCACCGGCAGGTAGTAGGCCGGCAACAGGGGCAGCTCGTAGCTGTGGATCAGGGCCAGATTGATGCCGTAGGCCGCCCCCATGCCCAGGGCAATGCCGGCCGTGGAGAGCAGGAAGTTCTCGAGCTGGAAGTAGCGCAGGATCTGCCCGCGCGTGGCACCCAGGGCGCGCCGCGTGCCGATCATGCGGGTGCGCTGCTGCACCCAGAAGCTGGCCAGGCCGACGATGCCGAAGGCGGTGACCAGCAGCAGGGCCACGCAGACCCCGCCGAGCAGCCAGATCATGGCCCTGTCCTGGGCAAAGTAGTTCTGGCGCATGTCGACCAGGCGCTTGGCCGGGCGCACGATGCGCTTGTCCGAGACCGGGCGCAGCGCCGCCTCGGCGGCCTTCATCACCGCCTCTTGCTGGCCGGGCTGGACGCGCAGCACAAAGCTGCCGCCCCGGAAGCTGTTGCGCATCGGCGCCAGCAGGGCATAACCGTCCGGATTGCCGGGACCATCGATGCCGCCGCTGCCCGCGATCGGCTGCGGCGGGCTCAGGGTCTCGACCACACCGACCACCTGGCTGGGCCGGCTGCCGTAGGTGTAGATGGTCTTGCCCACGGCTGATTCACCGGGGAAGAGCTTGCGCGCCAAGGTGCGGTTCAGGATCACGGCCGGCACCTGGGCGTTCTCGCCGGCGGCGGTGAAGTCGTTGTCCAAGACTTGCTCCTCGGGCTGAAAGTCGCGCCCTTCGACCAGCTTCAGGCCCAGGGTGCGCAGGCCCTGCACATCGGTCTGAAACGGCGACGCACCCACGCCCGGCGCCCGGTCGTCGGCCGAGGTGCGCACCGTGCTGATGCTGCTCTGATTGCCAAAGTGGACCTGGTTGATGATGGTGACGCCTTGCACGCCGGGCAGCTCGCGCAGGCGCTTGAGGTCCTGGCTGGTCATCTCGTCGAGATTGCCGACGGGGCCGATGCCGGCCACGTCCACGGTCACCAGCCCCGCCTCGGCCAGGCCGCTGGGCGTCTGGATGTGGGTCTGGCGCTGCACGATCAGGTGCAGGGCATTGCAGACGATGGCGCAGCTCAGGGCCACTTCCAGCACGATCAGGCCGGCGGCCGTCTTGTGGCGGCGCAGGGTGGAGAGGATGGGCATCAGTTCCATGGATTGAATCCTCACTGGGTTTTCAGTTGACGGGCGGGGCTGACGCCGGCTGCATGCCAGGCCGGCAGCAGGCCGGCCAGCAGGCTGGCCAGCAGAGACAGGCCCAGGGTCAGGCTCAGCATGGGCCAGTCCATCTGGGCCAGGTGGGCGTAGGGAGCCGGGCTCAGGCGCACCAGCCACAGGCCCAGGCCGGCCAGGGCCAGGCCCAGCAGGCCGCCGATCAGGCCCAGGGTGCCGGCTTCAACCAGGAATTGGCTGAAGATGGCGCGGCGCGTGGCGCCCAGGGCGCGGCGCACGCCGATCTCGCCCGAGCGACGCAAGCTTTTGGCCAGCAGCAGGCCCACGGTGTTGGTCAGGCAGACCAGCAGAAAGCTGAAGGCCAGCCAGACCTGCAGGGCCACATCGCTGGGCAGCACCTCGCTGAACTCCAGCCATTCCATCACCGAGCGCAGGCGAACCCCGGTGTCGCGCTCGTAGCGGCCGGCCTGCTTCTGCGCCTTGGAGTAGGCTTCGAGCTGACGCTTGAATTCAGCGGCTTGGCCGGCCGACTCCAGCTCCACCCAGTACTGCACCCAGGCGCAAGGCGCGTTGAGATCGCGTGGCTGCTTGCCGACCATATCGCCCCAGCAGCTCATGCTGCCCGAGCTGCCCAGGTTCAGGCGCGCGGCGGTGCTGAACGGGGCCAGCACATCGGCCGCGTCGGTGAAGGCACCGCGGGTCAGGTCGAAGTAGTGCGGCGTCGGCTTCCAGTCCTTGAGCACGCCGATGATGCGGAAGCTGTGCTCGCGGATGCGCAGCTCGCGGCCCACGCTGTTGGCCCCGCCGAACAGCTTGTCATTGAGCTTGCGCGAGATCACCGCCACGCGCGCCTCGGCCTGATCGGCCGCGGCATCCCAGCCGCTGCCGTACTCAAACGGTACGTCGAACATGGCGAAGAAGTCGGCGCTGGTCCAGCGGCTCGAGGTGAAGAAGGGCTGCAGCTGGGGGTCTTCGGGGCGGATTGCGGCATTGCCGCCGCTCATCATCACCTGGCGCTTGGCCTGGCCTGCGCGCAGCAAGGCCTCGGCGTCGAAGCGGGTCAGCTGCTGCGGCGGTTCTTCGTCGGCTGCGCTGCCACGGTCCACGGGTTGGGCGGGCAGCTGCACGTAAAACAGCCGCTCGCTCTTGCCCGGGATGGGGTTGGAGCCCAGCACGTGGTAGACCGTCAGCGTGGTCATGCAGGCACCGATGCCCAGGCCCAGGGCCAGGATCATCAGCAGGCTCAGACCGCGGGAGGCGCGGAAGCTGCGCAGGGCAAGGTCGAGGTAATAGCCCAGCATGTTCATCAGGAGTTCTCCTTGGCGCCGCTGGCTTTGCCAGGCGCTTGCAGCAGTTGATTGACAGTGGCCAGGCTGGCTTCGCTCAGCTGGCCGGCCGCCTGCTGCAAGAGCACGGTGGCCAGCACATGGCGGTGGCGGGCCTGTTCGTGCGCACCTTGCGCGGCGGTTTGCGACTGGATGGCCAGCAGCAGGTCGGTCATGCTGCGCGTGCCCAGCGCCTGGCCGGCGCGGGTGGCGGCCAGGGCTTCGTTGGCGGCCTGCACGGCGGCGGCGGTGCTCTCCAGCAGCTGGGCGCTGAGCAGCACGGCCTGGTACTGGGCCTGGGTTTCGCGTTGCAGGGCGCGGCGCGCCTGCTCCAGCAGCTCGCGCTGGGCATCGCGCTGGTAGACGGCGCGGCGGCTTTGCGCCTGCGTCGCACCGCCGGCCAGCAGCGGGATGCTCAGGCGCAGGGCCACGGTGTGCTCGTTTCGGCCCTCGAGTGCCGCCGGCACGGCCGCGCCCTGCAGGCGCTGGCTGTCCAGGCCCAGGCTCAGGCTGGGCAGATGGGCGGCGCGGCTGGCGGCGATGCGGTCTTCGCTGGCCTGCAGGCGCAGGGCTTCGGCGCGTAGGGCCGGGTTCTGGCGCAGGGCTTGCTCGACCCAGGCCTCGCGTGAGGCGGGCTGGGGTGGCTGGGCTTGCAGCGCGGGGCTCAGGCCTTGCAGATCAGCGGGCGCCTGGCCGGTGATCTCGGCCAGGGCAGCGCGGGCATCTTCCAGCGCCTCCTGCGCCTGCAGGCTGCTGCCGCGCGAGAGCTGGTGGTAGGTGCGTGCCTGCTCGACATCGACGGCGGCCGACAAGCCGGCTTCGAAGCGCTTCTGCGCCTGCCCCACCTGGGCCGCAAACGCGGCCTCATTGGCCTGCGCATTGCGCAGGGCGGCCTGGGCCGAAAGCACGCCGAAATAGGCGCTGGCCACGCGAGCGCAGAGGGCCTGCTCGGCCGCCTGCAGCTGCGCGTCTTCAGCCGAGAGCAGGCGGCTCTCGGCATCCCATTCGCGCAGGCGGCTGAGGTCGAACAGCGCCTGGCTGATGCGGCTGCTCAGCTGCTGCTGGTGGGCGCCGCCGGGTTGGCGGCTGGCGGCCAGCTCCAGGTTCCACTGCGGCAGCAGGGCGGCGCGGGCCTGGGCCGCGCTTTGCTGCTGCACGCCGCGCAAGGCCTGGGCCTGGGCCAGGCGCGGATCGGCGGCGCGGGCCTGGGCGTAGACCTGGAGCAGGTCCTCGCTCGCTTGGGCTTGCACCATGCCTGCCAGGCCTGCGCCCAGCAGGGCCACGGTGGCCAGGCGGCGCCAGCGGGGCTGAACCCCGGTCATGAACGGGCTCATTGCACTTCCTGAACCTGGCTTTGGCCCTGCAAGAGCTCGGGGTCCAGGCGCAGCTCGGCCGCGAGGTCGACCACCTGACCGTCGATCACATGGACATTGCGCTGCGCGCGCGCGGCCAGCTGCATGTCGTGGGTGACCATGACGATGGTGGCGCCGTCGCGGTGCAGCTCTTCCAGCAGGTCCATCACGCTGCGCGCCATGCTGCTGTCGAGGTTGCCGGTGGGCTCGTCAGCCAGCAGCAGCTTGGGTTCACCGGCCAAGGCGCGGGCGATGGCCACGCGCTGTTGCTGGCCGCCGGACAGCTCGGCCGGGTAATGCTTGGCGCGTGCCGACAGGCCCACGCGGGCCAGGGCTTCGGTGGCACGCTTTTTACGTTCGGCTGCGCCCATGCCGCGGTAGCGCAGCGGCACCTCGATGTTGTCGAGCACGTTCAGATCGGGGATCAGATTGAAGGCCTGAAAGATGAAGCCGATCTTCTGGTTGCGGATGCGCGAACGGGCGTCGTCGTCCATGGCGCTGACGTCCACGCCGTCCAGCTCGTAGCGGCCGCCGCTGAAGGCTTCCAGCAGGCCGGCGATGGTCAGGAAGGTGGTCTTGCCCGAGCCCGAAGGCCCGGTCACGGCGACAAACTCACCGGCCTTGACCTCGAGGTTGAAGTTGCGTAGGGCATAGGTCTCGACCATTTCGGTGCGGTAGACCTTGGCGAGCGATTGCATCTTGAGCATGGTGTGGTTTCCTTGAAGGGAAGAGTGATGGCGTGGCAAGGTGGCGCGGGCTCTGTCTATTGGCTGACCACGGCGCGCTCGGCGCCCTGGAACAGTTCGCCGCCGTGGCTGACGATCTGCTCGCCGGGCTGCAGACCCTCGAGCACCTCGACGCGCGACAGGCTCTGGGCGCCCAGGCGGATGGCACGGCGCAGCACCTGGCCGTCTTTGAGCACGTAGACAAAGCGGCCACCGCCTTCGTCGACAAAGCTGCCGCGGGCGACGCTGAGCACCCGGGCGCGCTGGTCCAGCTGCACGCGCACCGAGAGGCGCTGGTTCTGGCGCAGCTGTTCCGGCCGCTGGCCCTCGAAGCGCAGGCGCGCCGCCACCTCGTTGTTGACCACTTCGGGCGAGATCGAGCTGACCACGCCCTTCCACTGCTGGCCATTGCCTTGGATGGTGCCGGGCATGCCGGCCTGCAGCTCGCGGGCAAAGCTCTCGGCCACCTGCATCTGCACCTCGAGCGCGCTCAGGTCGACGACCGAGAGCAACTTGCCGTCCTTGGCCGTGCTGGCCCGGTCGGTGATGAAGAGCTGGCCAACCTGGCCGTCCACGGGCGAGCGCACCGCCAGCTCCTCGACCTGGCGGCTCAAGTCCTGCACATTCAGCTGTTGCCGCTCGAAGGCCTGGCGCTTGGCCTGCAGCTCGAACTTGCTGGCCTCGTCCTTGAGGTCCAGCAGGCCGCGCGCCTGACGCAGGGCGACGTCGGCGCGGGCCAGGGCGTCTTGGGCCTGGTCCACCTGCATGCGTGCCGTGGCACCGGCCTCGAAGGCCTGGGTCTGGCGCTTGAGCTCGTTGCGCGCGCTTTGCTGGGCGATGGTGGCGGTTTCCAGATTGCTTTGGCTCTGTGCGCGCTGCTGGCGGGCGTCAGCCTCGGCGCGCAGCCATTCGCTCTTCAGTGCATCGGCGTTCGATCGCTCCTGGGCCAGCCGCGCGGCCAGCTCGGGGCTGTGGATGCGGGCCAGGATCTGACCGCGCTGGACCGGGTCGCCAGCCTGCACCGCCAGGCTGACGGTGCCGGCATTGCCGGCGTAGAGCGTGGGGCTGACGGCGGCCACCACCTTGCCCTCGCCGCTGACTTCACGCGTCAGCGGCCCCCATTCGGCGGTGGACAGGCTGAGGCGTGAAAGCTTGACCGACGACGCGCCGCTGCCGCCCACCTGCTCGCGCAGCTTGGGCACGGTGTAGCCCAGGGCCAGCAAGGCGGCCAGGCCGATGGCGGCCAGCAGCCAGCGCGGCGGCAGACGGCGCCGGCGGGGGCTCAGGATCTGGTCCTGGGCGGAGGTGTCTCGGATCATGGTGTGTGGCTCGCAGGGATGGGCTTTGCAGGAATAGTTGCAAGCCCCATGCCAGCCGCTGTGCGGCGCGGCAATGCCGATGGCTTCGGACATGGTGGGGCGATCCGGGCTCTTGGGCACTGTCCGCGGACAGTGCGGCGGACACATGCCTCGGACACGTCGGTCGGACACATCGGCCAGACACATCGGCCGGACACGCCGGTAGGTCGGTGCCGGCTTGGCCGGCTCCTAGAATTCGCGCCATGACACATTTCCCCATCGGCCTGCAGCCGCGCTGCTTCGCCCTGGTGCCGGCCGCCGGCATCGGCGCTCGTTCCGGCGCCGCCGGCCCCAAGCAATACGTGACCTTGGCCGGTCGGCCCATGATGGCTCACACCTTGGACGCTTTGTCCCAGGTGGCTGCGCTGGAGGCCACCCTGGTGGTGCTATCCCCCGAAGACGATCAGTTCGAGGCGGCCTTGCCCGAGTTCCAGGGCGAGCGTGCCTGGCTGGCCCGGGTCGGCGGTGCCAGCCGCGCCGAGACCGTCAGCGCCGGTCTGACCGAGCTGATGGCGCGCGGCGCCCAGCCGCACGACTGGGTGCTGGTACACGACGCGGCGCGCTGCCTGATCCGGCCCGAGTGGGTGTTGCGCTTGATCGAAGCCTGCGCCGAGGATGAGGTGGGCGGCCTGCTGGCCTTGCCCCTGGCAGACACGCTCAAGCAGGCCGAGGCTGGCCGCGTGGCCGCCACCGTGGACCGGCGCCACAAATGGGCCGCCCAGACGCCGCAGATGTTTCGCCTTGGCATGCTCAAGCCGGCGCTGATGATGGCCGGTGATTCGGTCACCGACGAGGCCAGTGCCGTCGAGGCACTCGGTCACGCGCCGCTGCTGGTCGAGTCGCCGATGGAGAATTTCAAGGTCACCTGGCCGGCGGATTTCGCCTTGGCCGAGCGCCTGCTGCGCAGCCGCTGAGCTCGCCCGAGCGGGCCATCCGGGGCGAAGCTGCAGTTCATCGCGCCCAGCTGCAGTTCATCCTAAAGATTCGTAAAACTGAACTTTGCTTGTTAATTATTGTAATTCGGTATTACGATGCGCTACCAATTTGAGCCCAGCGAGAGGAGAGAGTCACCATGAGCAGCCCCGAAGTCCTGATCCAGGTCCTGCGCAGCGAGATGCGCGCCGCCGGCATCACCTACAAGCAGCTGGGCCAGCGCCTGGAGATGAGCGAGTCCAGCATGAAGCGCATGTTCTCGCAAGGCGATATGAGCTTGTCGCGCCTGGCCCAGATCTGCAAGGCCGTCGGTGTGGCCATGGAGGATGTCTTGCGCCAGGCAGCGGACGCCACGCCGCACGCCGACACGCTGACGCTGGCGCAGGAGCGCTCCCTGGTCAGCGACCCCAAGCTGCTGCTGGTGGCGATCTGCTGCCTGGGCCACTGGACCCTGGAGCAGATCATCGAGACCGACACCCTCAGCGAGACCGAGTG
>NKIM01000059.1 GCA_002255955.1 Burkholderiales bacterium PBB2
TGGGGCGGGGGCTGGTGCTGGGGCGGGGGCTGGGGCTGGGCTCGAACTGCTTTCACTGTCACCACCGCCTCCACATGCGGTCAGCATGGAGGCGCTTGTTGTCGCCAGCGCGGCGGCCATCAGCAAGTGAAGCGCCGCGCGAGGGCGGCGAATGCGGGGGCGGCGAAAGGAGATGGTGGGCAGCATTGAAGGGAGTCCTGAAGTTGGTCAGCTGATCAACGATCAGCGAACGCCGCGCCTCGGCGTCATGGGAGCCAGAGACAAAGGCATGGCGCCGGATGCTATGGATACACTCGCCCCTCCGTAATCGCTTTGGAGTTGACATCGATGTCAACCGCAAGGCGACAAGGCTGCATGACGAGGAGTGTTGACCTGAACCGCCACCTGCCAACCCGCGCAAAAACTGCCCTCACCTTGCTCGGACTGCTTCTGGCCTTGTTGTGGGTCTCGGGCGTCGCCGCAGCCTGGATGCTTGATCGAGAGCGCGTGGATCGCGAGGTGCAGGATGAGCTGCATCGGATCAGCATCCTTGCCACCGCTGAACGGCAACGATTCTTCAGCGCCAGCGGCTTTTGGCATGAGCACATCGTCCGCGGCGCCGACGGTCAACTCACGCTTGACCTTGGGTCGCCCGCCTTGCGGACCGCCTGCCAGCGGCTGCGCGACGACGGCGCGCGCTCGGCCCTGGTGTGGCAAAACCGCCGGTGGGCCTGCGATCCTGCCGACACGGGTTTGCCTGTGGCCCGTACGCCCGATGCCGATGAACGCGCCACCCTCGAGCGCATGGCCCGACTGACATATCGGACGCCTGAGGACACGACGCGCGTTCGGCTTGATCCCAAGGACACCGCGCCGGCCTGGCTGATGCCGGTGTGGGACGGCGCGCAGCCTTGGGCAGCTGCAGATGCTGGCGCCATGCCAGGGCGCGTCGTCGGCTACGTCCAGCTGGAGATGCCCGTTGCCGCGATGATGGACCGCGCCACTTCGCGCTGGGAACACGCCGCCCGCGTGCAGTACCGCGCGCTGGCTCTCGGCTCGGTGGGAACGCCGACCCGCGTGCTCTGGTCGCAGGGCTCGCTGCCGGCGCGGGCCTACACGGACTCACTGGGTATGGGTTACTTGGATCTCGCCGGGTCGCCGCTGCCGATGCGGCTCTATGCGAGCCAAGCACTCGAGCCGGTCGCGACGGTGATGGTGGGCACGGCCAGTGTGCTGGGCCTGCTGTTTGGCACGCTGTGGTGGCTCAGCTGGCGCCTGCTGGCCAGCCGCGTGCGCTTGGCCGAGGTGCTGGCGCGGCGCACGGCCAGGGCCCAGCACCGGCAGCGCGCGCTCGCCGACAGCCGCGAGGTGAACCGCGCGCTGGTGGGGGCGGCGCGCCAGGCCGGCGCCGTGGTGCGCCAGCGGCTGGGCGCCGAGTTGCACGACAACACCGGCCAATTGCTCACAGCTGCCCAGCTGCAGGCCCGACATTTGGCACTGGTGGTCGACCCGATGCTGCAGCCCGCTTGCGAGACCTTGGCTGACACTTTGCGCGATGCCGCAAAAGCGGTGCGCGAACTGTCCCATGACTGGCACCTCGCACCAACCCACGCAGCGGACGCACCGGACCTGCTCGCCGAGCTGGGCCGGCTGGCCGAGCGCAGCCGTCCCTTGCCGGTGGAATTGGTGTTGCCACATGAATTGCCAGGCTGGGATGCTGAGGCTTGCCACGCCTTGCTTCGCATCGCTCAGGAGGCCGTCAGCAATGCGCTGCGCCATGCCCGTGCCAGTGCCGTACGGCTGTTGCTGAGTCCGGGGCCCGACGAACTGCTGCGCATCGAGGATGACGGTGTAGGCTTTGATGCCGGCCGCGTCGAAGGCGGCGTGGGCCTCGCTTCGATGCACGCGCGCGCGGCGGCACTCGGTGCCCGCCTCGCTGTCGATCGCTCCAGTGGCTGGACGCGCGTCAGCGTCACGACCGCCTGAATCCTGCGCCAGCCTCAGCTCCCTGCCGCACAAGCCCTCACGCCTCTTCCATGCCTGCCCCTGCCCCTTTAGATGACGCCTTCGAGGCGAGTCCCTTTCTGCTGGTCGACGATCACCCGGTGGTGCGCGCCGGCTTGGCGCAGCTGCTGCGTCAAGCCTGGCCGCAGCGCCCCTGCGACGAGGCTGACAACGTGGCTGCCGCGCTGGCAGCGCTGGACGCAAGGCGCTATGCGCTGGTGGTGCTGGACCTGAAACTGCGCCATGAGACGGGCCTGGATCTGCTGCAGGCGCTGCGTGAGCGGACGGCTGTGCCGCCTGTCCTGGTGATGTCGATGCACGAAAGCCCAGCCCTTCTCAACGCCGCGCTCAAGGCCGGCGCGCGCGGCTATGTGTCAAAGCTCTCGGCCGCTGAGGAGCTTGCCAAGGCCGTGCGCAGCTTGCTCGAGGGCGGGCGCTACTGGTCGAGCCCGGTGTTGGACGCCCTGGTTGGCGCCGAACTGAGCCAAGGCGGTCTGCCGGCGCTGGCACCCCGCGAGTGGCAGGTCTTCACGCTGCTGGCGGAAGGCTGCGACAAGCCGGAGATGGCAACACGTCTGGGTCTGAGCGAGAGCACCGTCGAAACCTATCGCCAGCGTCTGCGCAGCAAGCTGGGCCTCGCAGACAATCTGCAGCTCGTCAAGGCGGCGGTGGAGCATTTCATCGCCAGTGGCGCACGCTGAGCGATCTCGCGCCCGGCCTCGCCCAGCGTGGCTGCGTCCCATCAAGACCGCGGTCCATCGCGACCCTTCGCCCCCATCCCGACACCCATTCCCCGATCTGCATTTGCAATGAATTTGGATATCCGCCCGCTGTCGCGCCATTCATCCCTGCCCCATGGCGATTGGACGGTGGGACACAGCACAGCGCGGTCGCACCGTTTGGGCGCCCTGGCCGCCCTGCTTGGGACCGTATTGCTGAGTGCTCACGCGCAGACGGTGCTGGAGCCTCAGTCCTTGGTCTCCAAGCGTGAGGCGCCGGGACTGCTGGCCCTCGTGATCCACCGCGAGACGCTGGAGCGCAGCGGTGCGCGCGATCTGGCCTCGGCATTGGCGCAGTTGCCAGGCGTCGTGCTGGACCGCTCCGGCGAAGGCGAGGGCGACCCGCCACGGCTGTCCTTGCGCGGATTGACCGGTGGCTACACGCTGGTGCGGGTGAATGGCTTGCCCATGAAAACGCTCGGCCCAGGGATCGCGCTCGACGGACTTTCCTTGGATCGCATCGAGCGGGTGGAGGTGCGCACAGCGCCGCGCGCCGCCGATGGGGGCGAGGCCGTGGCGGGCATCATTGACGTGGTCTTGCGTGAATCGGCGCCACCCGGGGCCAGGCTGTCGACCGCCCTGCTACCGCGCGGCAGCCGGCCGGGTGGCGAAGTCGGCTTGCGTCAAGGCTGGGTGGGGCCCGGTTGGCAGGCGCAACTGGGTGCCATCGGACGTGATGCGCCGTCAGCGTGGACGGACCGGCAAACGCAGCACATCGATTTCGCCGGGTCCAGTGTCATGCCGCCCGCACAGATGGAAGATTCGCTTTCGCGCCATGCTTCGGACCGCGCGCTCGTGCTGGACGCCAGCCTTCAGGCCGTCAGCGACAACGATCACTGGCTCCTCAAGCTGATGCGTTCCGCTGACGATGCGGCCCAGCGCACCGCCACGCGCCATGCACTGCACCAGGCCCCCTTCCCGCCCGACGACGAAGGCAACGATTTTCAGTGGACCGAACGACGCGTCACCGAAATGGCGAATGCGAGCTGGCGCCGCCAGGGCACGACAACGCTGTCGGTCGACACTTGGCTGCGGCGCGACCGCAATGACAGCGCCGGGCAACAGCTCACCGTCGGCGCCACGCCAGACAGCGCCGATCGCTGGGCCGACCAGCAGCGTGAACGCGAATGGCGCATGGCCGCCTCTTTGGAGCGCGAGCTGACGCCCAACTGGGCGCTGTCGGCAGGCACGCAGCTCGGCGCTGCCGTGGCGTGCACGTCCAGTGAGGGCGACGAAAGCGCGCAGCCCTGCCAGCGCCGACGCCAGCCAGCCCTCTGGGGCGAGCTGCAATGGAAGCCGCAGTCCCAGCACCAGCACCAGCTCGTGCTGGGACTGCGGCGTGAGGGCAGTCGGCTCGAAGGCATCGCCAACTCGCGCCATGAGGTGTTCAAGCTTCCGAATCTGAGCTGGCAGCAGACCTTGAACGCGGCCGGCACCCTTCGGCTGGAGGCGGCCCTCGCGCGCACCATGCGGCTGCCGCGCTTGCGTGACTTGCATGACGGCGTGAGTGAGCGTGCCGGCACGCCCGGGAATCCTGACTTGCTCGGCAACCCGGAGCTGCGCCCCGAGCGAGTGAATGGCGCCGAGCTGGCACTGGCCGGCTCGCTTTCTTCGGCATGGACCGGCCGCGTGGGCGTGTTCGGGCGGCACATAGCCGACGCGATGCAGCCTGTGCTTTCAGCCACGGCAGACGGCCGCTGGCAGCAGCAGACACGCAATGTGGGGCGTGTACGCAGCACCGGGCTGGAGCTGTCGGCCGAAGGACGGCTCCTTACTGGATGGCAGCTGTCCATCAGCCAAGCCCTGTACCGATCCACGGTCGAGGCGCTGCCAGCGCCCGACAACCGCCTCGTCGGCCAGCCGTCGGCGCGCACCACGCTGTCACTGCAGGGCAGGGTTGCCGCTTGGCAGCTGAGCGCAGCGCTTCGCTGGCAGCCAGGCTATGCGGCACGCACGACGGCAGTGCAGACTCTGCGGCGCGACGCCGAACTGCGGCTGGATCTGGGCGCCCAGACCCAGCTGCCTGCGTTTTGGCGCAGCGCTTCCAACTCCACCGCAGCACAAGCACAACACCCGGTGCGCCTGCGCGTCGGAGCGACCGATATCGGGCCACGCAGTCCAGGCAGCGAGCTGAGCTGGACGGACGATGCAGGCCATCGGCGGCGCAGCCGCTTTTCAACCGATCGCCCGCCGGTCCTGAAGGTGTCGCTCGACTGGCAGGTTTGAAGATCAGCGACGCGGGGTGGCGATGGCCAGAAGCGTGCGGAGGAGGGCAAGCGCGCCATGGTCTCCCGAGGACACAGCAGCCAGGGGCGCGTCTTGATCGACAATCTCACCCATGCTTGCTCGTCATCAAGACCCCATCGCCGCCATCGCCACCGCCCCAGGACGTGGTGCCGTGGGCATCGTGCGCGTCTCGTCCGCGCAAGACCTGACCCCCTTGGTGGCCGCCGTCTGCGGCAAAGCCCTGAAGGCGCGCGAGGCGACGTATCTGCCTTTTCGCGACGCAGCCGGCGCAGCCATCGACCAGGGCCTGGCCCTGCTGTTCCCGGCGCCGCATTCCTACACCGGCGAGCATGTGCTGGAGCTTCAAGCCCACGGCGGCCCGGTGGTGCTGCAACTCTTGCTGGCGCGCTGCCTGGAAGCGGGGCGTGAGCAGGGCCTGGCCCTGCGCCTGGCCGAGCCGGGTGAGTTCACCCAGCGCGCCTTTCTCAACGGCAAGCTGGACCTGGCCCAGGCCGAGGCCGTCAGCGACCTGATCGACGCCAGCACCGAGGCCGCGGCCCGCAGCGCCAGCCGCGCGCTGGGCGGCGCGCTCTCGGGCGAGGTGGGCGAGCTGCGCGATGCCCTGATCAAGTTGCGCATGCTGGTCGAGGCGACCCTGGATTTCCCCGAAGAAGAGATCGATTTCCTGCAGCAGGCCGATGCACTCGGCCGCCTGAGCCGCCTGCAGCAGCGCCTGGACGCCGTGCTGGACCGCACACGCCAGGGCGCCTTGCTGCGCGAGGGCATCAAAGTGGTGCTGGCCGGCCAGCCCAATGTGGGCAAGAGCTCGCTGCTGAACGCCCTGGCCGGGGCCGAGCTGGCCATCGTCACGCCCATCCCGGGCACCACGCGCGACAAGGTCAGCCAGACCATCCAGATTGAGGGCGTGCCCCTGCACATCAGCGACACCGCCGGCCTGCGCGACACCGAGGACGAGGTCGAACGCATCGGCGTGGCGCGCAGCTGGGAAGCGATTGCCGATGCCGATGTGATCCTCTTCCTGCACGACCTGACCCGCGTCGGCCAGGCCGACTACGAGGCTGAAGACCGTTTGATTTCAGCCCGACTGGCTAACGTGTCAGCCGAGCGCATCCTGCAAGTCTTCAACAAGAGCGATGCGCCCAATGCCGCGCCGGTGCCCGAGGGCGCGCTGAGCCTGTCCGCCAAGTCCGGCGCCGGCCTGCAAGCCCTGCGCCAGCGTCTGCTGCAGCAGGTGGGCTGGCAGGCCACGCCCGAAGGCCTCTACATCGCCCGCGAGCGCCATGTGCAGGCCCTGCGCCGCACACGGGAACACCTGGACATGGCCCAGGCCGTGGCCCACCAGCAGCCGCCGGCGCTGGACCTGCTGGCCGAAGAACTGCGCCTCGCTCACGACGCCCTGGGCGAGATCACCGGAGCCTTCTCGGCCGACGATTTGCTGGGAGAAATTTTCAGCAAGTTTTGTATTGGCAAGTGAGGGGCACGCTCACTTCATGAGCGCCGGCAGCCACAGCGAGATCGCCGGCACAAAGGTCACCAGCGCCAGCGTGGCCAGCAAGGCGCCGTAGAAGGGCCAGATCGAGCGCATGACCTGGCCGACCGAGATGCCGCCGATGGCGCAGCCGACGAACTGGGTGCTGCCGACCGGGGGCGTGTTGAGGCCCAAGGCGCAGTTGATCAGCATCAGGATGCCGAACTGCAGCGGGTCCATGCCGTACTGCTGGCAAATGGGCAGAAAGATCGGCGTGCAGATCAGGATGGTGGCCGCCATGTCCAGAAAGGTGCCGAGCACGAAGAGCAGCAGGTTAACCATCAGAAAGATCACCCAGGGGCTCTGGCTGACGCTTTGCATCAGCTCACCGGTACGCTGCGGCACCTCGTACAAGGCCATGAAGTAGCCAAAGGCCGAGGAGATGCCGATCAGCAGCAGCACCACGCCGGTGGTCTTGCAGGCCTTGGCACAGGCCTTGAGGAAGTTCTGCCAGCTCAGCGAGCGATAGACGAAGACCGTCACCCCCAAGGCCCAGAACACCGCCGTGGCGGCCGACTCGGTGGCGGTGAAGACTCCGCTGAGGATGCCGGCCAGGATGATGCCCACCACCAGTAGGCCCGGCAGGGCGCCGACAAAAGCGCTGCCCACCGCCGCCCAACCCGGGAAGGCGCCATGCGTGGGATAGCCGCGCCGCACGGCCACGCCGTAGGCCGCAGCCAGATTGGCCAGGGTCAGCAACAAGGCCGGAATCAGCGCCGCCAGGATCAGGCCGAAGACGCTGACCGAGGCGATGCCGGAGGCGGCCAGCACGAAGATGATGAGGTTGTGCGAGGTCGGCATCAGCGCGCCGACCAAGGCCGCATGCGTGGTCACGTTGACCGCGTAGTCGGCGTGGTAGCCCTCCTTCTTCATCAGCGGAATCATCACCGAGCCCATGGCCGAGACATCGGCCAGCGGCGAGCCCGCCACCCCGCCGAACAAGGTGCAGCCCAGCACATTGCTCATACCCAAACCGCCGCGCACATGGCCGATCAAGCTGTTGGCGAAGCGCACGATGCGGTCGGCAATGCCGCCGTAAAGCATCAGCTCGCCGGCAAACACGAAGAAGGGAATGGCCAGGAAGGAGAAGACCTGCATGCCACCGACCATCTTCTGAAAGACCAGGGCCAGCGGCAGATCGGCCGCCAGCATGGTGGCCACCGAAGACAGGCCGATCGCAAAAGCCACCGGCACGCCCAGCAGCAGCAAGAGGGCAAAG
The DNA here is from genome assembly GCA_002255955.1 of Burkholderiales bacterium PBB2. Lineage (GTDB taxonomy): Bacteria > Pseudomonadota > Gammaproteobacteria > Burkholderiales > Burkholderiaceae_C > Paucibacter_A. The sequence continues at coordinate 7,757 of NKIM01000059.1, forward strand.
CTCAGGCCCAGAACCCAGAGTTCCATCGCATCAAATCCTTGTGAATCAAAAAGGGGAGTCGCGTCGCCCGATGGCGCGCTGCGCTGGGTTCAGTACCAGGACGGGAGCACCGCCTCACCGCGCCAGAGCGCACGCATATGCTCCAGCGAGAACAGTACGATCAGCACGCCGGCAATCAGCAGCGGCAGGTAGTCCAGCCCCTCGGGCACGCCCAGCATGGGCTTGGGCTCGCTCCACTTCAGCTGCGTCCATACCCAGCCCGACTGCGCCATCAGCGCACCAAAGCCCGTCACCAGGGCATGGACCAACAGCTCCAGGCGCAGGCGCCAGCGCTCGGGCAGCAGCACCAGCAAGGACTCCAGGCCGATGTGGCCGGCATCGCGCACGCCCACGGCCACGCCGAAGGCCGTGACATAGAGCACCAGCAGCATGGCCAGGCCCTCGGTCCAGGTGGGCGTGTCGTTGAAGACATAACGGCCCAGCACCTGCAACTGCACGCACAGCAGCACCGCGATCAGGCAGACCACGGCGGACACCAGCGCCAGCTTGGACAGGGCGGCGCACAAGCGCGTGAATGCGGGGACGTTCACGGCGTCTCCTGCAGGGTCTTGACCAGGCGCTGCAGCTCCGGCGTGTTCATGAAGCGGGCGTAGACCGGCGGCATCAAGGCCTGAAAGGCGCTCTTGTCCACGTCGACGATCTGCGCGCCGCCGGCTTTCACCAGGGCCAGCGATTTGGCCTCCTGCTCGTCCCAGCGCAGGCGCTGGAAGGCGACCGATTCCTTGGCCGCGGCGCGGATCAGCTGCTGGTCGGCGGGCGGCAGGCCGTCGTAGACCTTTTTGCTCATCAGCAGCAGCTCGGGCGCCATGGAGTGCTCGGTGCGGGAGTAGAACTTGACCGCCTCGAAATGCTTGAAGCCCTCGAACGAAGGCAGATTGTTTTCGGCCGCATCGACCAAGCCGGTCTTGAGCCCGGTGTAGACCTCGCCCACCGGCATGGGCGTGGCATTGGCGCCCAAGGCCGCGGCCACCGCCACCCAGAGGTCCGACTGCGGCACGCGGATCTTCAAGCCCTTGGCATCGGCCGGGGTCTTGATCGGCTTGCGGGCATAGATGGAGCGAGCGCCGCTGTCGTAGAAAGCCAGGCCGATGAAGCCCTGCGGCTCGCAGGCGCGCAGGATCTCCTCGCCGGCCGGGCCGTCCAGCGCGCGGCGCATCTGCGCGACCGAGCGGAACAAAAAGGGCATGGTCGGCACCTGGGTCTGCGGGCAGATGGCGTTCATGGGGCTGATGTGCACGCGGGTCAGCTCGAGCGCGCCGATCTTGAGCTGGTCGATGGTTTCCTTCTCGGTGCCGAGCGCGCCCTTGTTGAAGACCTTGAGCTTGATGCGCCCGGCGCTGCGCTGCTCCAGCAGCTCGCCCATGCGCTTGAGCGCCAGCACGGTCGGGTACTCATTGCTGTTGTGCACATCGGCGGCGCGCAGGGTCAGGGCCTGGGCGGCCGGCTGGGTCAGCGCCAGGGCCAGCAAGGCGGCGGCGGGCAGGATCTTGAAGCGGGGGCAAAACATGGGGGGCGTCTCCGGGCGAGTGAGGGAGGGTCTGCCCCGGCACGCGCGCGGCCTCAGCCTCGGCGCATCAGGGTCAGCCCTTGTTTCGAAATTTGTTCGCTCGCAAATAGAATAACGAAACAGCGTTCCAAATCACTAAGGGATTCCATGAGGGTAGCTTCAACAAAGCAAGTGGCGGTGCTCGGCGAATGCATGCTGGAGCTGGTCGGCCCGGCCTTTGGCGCGCTGCAACAAGGCTTTGGCGGCGACACCCTGAACACGGCCGTCTATCTGGCGCGCTGTGCTGTGGACCCGGGCCAGAACGAGACCGAAGCCGCCGCGCCCTACACCGTGCACTACGCCACCGGCCTGGGCGAGGACGGCCTCAGCTGGGGTCTGATGGAGCGCTGGGCGGCCGAAGGCCTGGCCCTGGATCTGGTGCGCCAGATCCCCGGCCGCATGCCCGGGCTCTACATGATCGAGGTCGATGCGCGCGGCGAGCGCAGCTTCAACTACTGGCGCGACACCAGTGCCGCCAAAGCCTACTTTGAGAGCGAGCGCACACCTTTGGAGGATCAGGCCGCCGACTGGGACCTGTTCTACCTGAGCGGCATCAGCCTGGCCATCCTGCCGCCGGCCGGGCGCGAGCGCGTGTTTGCCTTGATGGAGGCGCTGCGCGCACGGGGCGCCATGGTGGTGTTCGACAACAACTACCGGCCGCGGCTCTGGGCCAGCCGCGCCGAGGCGCAGGCCGTCTTCCGCCGCGCCCTGGACCTGGCCAGCGTGGGCCTGATCACGGCCGACGACCACCAGGCCTTGTTCGAACTGCCCAGCCTGGCCGAGGCGGTGGCCGACGCGCAAGACCTGGCTCCGCGCGAGCTGCTGATCAAGCGCGGCGCCGAATCCACCCTGGTGCGCGCGCCCGAAGCCGGCGCCCCGGACTGGCTGGAAGCCGCCACCGAGCGCGTCGAGCGCGTGGTCGACACCACCGCGGCCGGCGACTCCTTTGCCGGCGGCTATCTGAGCCAGCGCCTGCGCGGCCGCCCGGCGCTGGAATCGGCCCGCTTCGGCAACCGCCTGGCCGCGCGCGTGATCCAGCACCGCGGTGCCTTGATCGAGCCGGCCCTGATGGCCGATCTGCTGCAGCTCCAGTCATGAGCACCGCCATGCGTCGTCGCCATCTGCTCGCCAGCGTCTGCCTGCTGGCCTTGTTGTCTTTCCCTGCCAGCGCCGAGAGCCCACCAACGCCCCAGCTGGACCCTGCCGGCATCAGCGTGCAAGGCTGGGCCGCCGGCACCGTGGGCGGCCGCGGCGGGCGCATCCTGCGGGTCAGCACTCTGAACGAATCGGGCCCCGGCTCGCTGCGCGAGGCGCTGGAGGCCGAAGGGCCGCGCATCGTCGTGTTTGAAGTCGGCGGCGTCATCGACCTGGCCGGCCAGAGCATCAACATCCGCCACCCCTACCTGACCATCGCCGGCCAGACTGCCCCCAAGCCTGGCATCACCGTGATCAAGGGCGAGGTCAATATCGCCACCCACCAGGTGATCGTCCAGCACCTGATGTTCCGGCCCGGCGAGTTCGGCCGCGCCAAGAAAAGCGGCGCCGACCAAGACGGCATCTCCACCCAGGGCGCGGCCCACCACGTCATCGTCGACCACTGCAGCCTGTCCTGGGCCACGGACGAGAACCTGTCGGTCGGCGGCCCGCGTTTCGAGGGCGCCACACCCGAGGACTGGCGCCGCAACACCTCGCACGCCATCACCTACAGCCACAACCTGATCTACGAGGGCCTGGGCACTTCGGTGCACGAGAAGGGCGAGCATTCCAAGGGCACCCTGGTGCACGACAACGCCAGCGGCATCCTGCTCTACGCCAACCTCTACGCCTCCAACCGCGAGCGCAATGCCTTGTTCAAAGGCGGCGTGCAAGCGGCCATGGTCAACAACCTGATCTACAACCCCGGCAACAAGGCGGTGCACTACAACCTGGTCGCGCATGAGTGGGCCCCCCACCCCTGGCAGACCGGCCGCATCAGCCTGATCGGCAACGCCTACCGCCAGGGTCCGGACACGCGGCCCAACACGCCCTTGTTCGCCCTCGGCGGCCACGGCGATGTGGCGCTGTTCCTGCACGACAACCTGGCGGTGGACGAGTACGGCGCTGCGGTGGCCCAGACCGGCATCTACAGCGCCGGCCAGGCGCGCATCCTGCAGCAGCAGGCGCCCGAGCTGCCCGCCGATCTGCCGCTGAGCCGCATCCTGCCGGCACGGCGCCTGGAGGCGGAACTGCCCCTGGCCGTGGGCGCCCGGCCCTGGGACCGCGACCCGATTGATTTCAAGCTGCTGTCCGATGTGGCCGAAGGCCGTGGCCAGATCATCGACAGCGAATTGCAGAACGCCAGCGGCTACCCGCGCTACGCGCCCAGCCAGCAGGCCTTCCAGCCCGAGGCCTGGAATCTGGAGGACATGAGCCCGCGCGCCGGCTGGGCCTCGCTGTTCCGCCGCGGGCGCTGACGCGCATCGCAGCTAAAAAACTCACAAGGCCTGAGCGGCCTCGGGCGGGCGGCGCCAGAGCCGCCACAGCGTCCAGCTGTTGGTCAGGGCGATGGTGGCTTCGAGCAAGCTGCCGCCCACCGAGCCGACCGCCAGGTTGTTGACCAGCCAGAGCAAAGTGCCCAGCAGCATCAGCAGGCGCATGCGCAGCCCGCTCAAGAAAAACAGCGCCGTCGTGCCGATGCAGGAGGCGGCGATCGGCAGCAGCGAGAGCCAGCCCTGCTGCAGCCACAGGCCCAGGCCGGCACTCAGGCCGATGAAGCCCAGGCCCACCCAGGGCGAGCGGCTGCGCAGCGAGGCCAGCGAGCGGCCCAGCGAAACCAGGCTGCTGGCTACAGCCGTGGGCTGGCCCAGCAGCCAGAAGTGCAGCACATAGGCGAAACACTCCAGGGCCATGAAGACCTTGAAGCGGCGATCGTCGGTCTGCGCAAAACAGGCCACGCCGCAGGCGAAGGCGACATAACCAAAAATCTGCGCGGCAGAAAAATACGCGGGGTCCAGCATGCGGTCAGCGCGCGGCCTGGCAGGGGCAGGCTCGGGCGGAGCTTCAGCTGTAGAAAGCTTCCACCGTGCCCTTGAGCTTGATCATCACCGGGTTGCCCTTGCGGTCCACGGTGCGGCCGGCCGGCACCTTGACCCAGCCTTCGCTGATGCAGTACTCGGCCACATCGAAGCGCTCCTTGCCGTTCAGGCGGATGCCGATGTCGTGCTGGAACACGGCGGCATCGTGGTGCGGGCTGCGCGGGTCGATCGACAGATGGTCGGGGATGGCGGGGCGGTCGGTGGGAGCGGCGGTAGAGGCGGCGGAGTCAGTCATGGCGGCAGCAGTCGTCAAAAAACAAAAGGCCCCGGGGCGGGGCTGGATGCCGGCATTTTCCGCGATTTGGCGCGGCCCGCTCAGGCCGGAGCCACCATCATTTCACTCAAGCCCTCGGCCAAGGCCTCGAACACGCGCTTGCAGGCCAGGCTTTGGCGCAGGTCTTCGTGCATGGCCAGCCAGGTGTCCAGCGGCAGGCTGAGCTGCTCGGGCAGCACGCGCTCCAGACCCGGGCTGCGCCGCGCCAAGCCAACCTGGCAGACGCCGATGCCGGCGCCGGCGCGCAGCAAGGCCAGCTGGGCCAGATCGCTGTCGCTGCGCAGTGCAAAGGCCTCGCGGCGCCAGCTCGGGAAGCCCTGGCGGGCGGCGCGAATGAAAGGCGTTTCCTGGTCATAGCCCACCAGGCGGTGCGCAGCCAGATCCTCCAGCATGGCCGGGCGGCCGGCGCGGTCCAGGTAGTCGCTGCGGGCGAACAGCCCCAGCTCCAACGTGCCCAGGCGGCGCGCGATCAGCTGCTCCTGCGTGGGCGCGGTCATGCGCACGGCGATGTCGGCCTCGCGCTGCAGCAGGTCCTGCATGCGGTTGCTGAGCACCAGCTCGACCACCAGGCCGGGCTCCTCCTGCGCCAGCCGGGCCAGGATGGGCGGCAACACTTCCACGCCCATGACCTCGCTGGCCGTCACCCGCACCACGCCGCGCAGCTGGCCCTGGGCGCCGAGCTGACGCTCTTGTGCCAGGCGCTGCAGCGAGGCCGCCTGATGGGCCATGGCCTCGGCGCCTTCTCGCAAGGTCAGCGCCGCCTCGGTGGGCAAGAGGCCTTGCTGCGAGCGGGTGAAAAGCGGCAGGCCCAGGGCCTGCTCCAGCGCTTCGATGTGCCGGCCCACGGTCGGCTGGGCCAGGCCCAGGGCGCGCGCGGCGCCCGATTGCGAGCCCTCCTGCAGCACGCCGAGGAAGGTGCGGTACAGCTCCCAGCCGATGTCCTTGCCGGGTTTGTTGTCGAGATCTTTGTTCTTGGAATCCATGCAGAACTGTATAGCCGCTGGCACATCGTCGGCAGTTCCGCGCGCGGCCTGGCCGGCCGAGACTGGCGGCCATGAACAGCGCACACACCCCCACCTCCGTCACTCCCTTCACAAACACCGGCACGGCCCTGGTCCTGGGCGCCAGCGGCGGCATCGGCGGCGAAGTGGCCCGCCAGCTGCTGGCCGCCGGCTGGCAGGTGCGCGGCCTCAAGCGCGCGCCGCCCAGCGAGGCCCAGGCCGGCAGCGGCATCGCCTGGCAGCGCGGCGATGCGCTGGACGGCGCAGCCGTGCGCCAGGCCGCCCAGGGCTGCCAGCTGATCGTGCACGCCGTCAACCCGCCCGGCTACCTGCGCTGGGCCGAGCTGGTGCTGCCCATGCTGGAGCACAGCATCGCCGCAGCCCGCGAGCAAGGGGCTTGCCTGCTGCTGCCCGGCACGGTCTACAACTACGCGCCGGACGCCCCCATGCCGCTGCGCGAGGACGCGCCGCAGCAGCCGCCCAGCCGCAAAGGAGCCATCCGCGTGGAAATGGAGCGGCGCCTGCAAGCAGCGAGCGAGGCTGCCGAGCGCCCCTGCCAGGTGCTGATCGTGCGCGCTGGCGATTTCTTCGGCCCGCAGCCGGGCAACAGCTGGTTTTCGCAAGGCCTGATCCAGCCAGGCCGGCTGCCCAAGCGCGTGCTGCTGCCGGCCACGCCAGGCGTGGGTCACCAGTGGGCGTACCTGCCCGATGTGGCGCGCACCATGGTGGCCCTGGTGCAGCGGCGCGCGGAGCTACCGGCCTTTGCAAGCTTCCACATGGCCGGCCACTGGGACGCCGACGGGCGCCAGATGGGCGAGGCCATTCAGCGCGTGATGGCACAGCACGACCTGCCGACACCGCGGCTGCGCGCCTTTCCCTGGTGGCTGATGCGTGTGCTCGCGCCGTTCAAGGCCACGCTGCGCGAGATGCAGGAGATGCGCTACCTCTGGCGCCAGCCCGTTCGCATGGACAACGCTCGCCTGCGCGCGGTGCTCGGCGAGGAGCCGCACACGCCGCTCGACGAAGCGGTGGCGCAGAGCCTGCGCGGCTTGGGCTGTTTGCCAGCTACCTCTCAGTCGAGCCCGGTGGAGCTCAAGGCATAGGGCGCCAGCGCAGGCTGCACACGCAGCAACTCGCGCAGCACCAAGGCCGAGAACAGCTGCGCGCCCCGCTCGCCCACATGGGTGCGGTCAAACGCGCTCTTGGCCGCGCCCGCACGCTCCGCCGACGCGGCCGAAGCCACAGGCTCGGCCGCGCTGGGCTTGGGCGCCATGGCCAGGCGGTCGGCCTCGTCCTCGCCCATGGCCTGCACCCGGGCATGGCTCAGGGCATTGAGGTCGATCGCGGCGACGGGCGGCGTAGCCTCGGCCGCCACCCGCAGCGTGGTCTCGGCCCAAGGCCGCAGGTCATTGAGCAGCTGGCCCTCGCGGAAGCTGCGCCGGGTCAGCGGAGTCAGCAGCACCGGCGTGGCGCCCAGCTCGCGCAGCTCGCTCAAGTAACGGGCCAGGTTGACGGGGAATTCAGTCGCCAGGTCGGTGGAGCGGCCCGGCTTGCCCGGCTGGTCGTTGTGGCCGAACTGGATCAGCACCCAGGTCGGCCGCAGCGGTTCCTGGCGCAGGCGCTCACGCAGGGCATCCCACAGACCTTCGGCCCGGAAGCTGGCGCTGCTGCGGCCGCCGCGCGCGAGGTTCAGGCATTGCAGCGCCGGGCTGGTAAAGCGGGCACACAAGGCGTCACCGTAGCCGCTGCGCGTGGCCAGGGTGGAGTCACCCACCAAGACCACGCGGGCCTGGGGCGCCCGAATTGCCTCAGGCTCGGCCCACGCGTGGGTGCTGGCCAGCGCCAGCAGCCCCAGTCCCCAGACCTGGCGCATCGCCACCTCAGAAGCGGTAGCGGAAACCGGCCATCAGCTCGCGGCCGGTGACGTTGTTGACCACCACGCTGTCGCGCGCCCGGCTGATGAACTGGTCGTTGGCTTGGTTGGTCAGGTTGACGCCTTCCAGAGTCACTTCCAGCTTGTCATTGACCTTGTAGCTCAGCGACACATCGACGTTGAAGGTCTTGTTCTTGCCCTCGACATCGTTGTTGTTCTGGCCCGGCACGCGGGTGACGAAGCCGGAGCGCTGCGAGCCCGAGATGCGGGCGCTGAAGGCGCCATCGTCGTAGTACAGCGTGGCGTTCCAGGACTTGGGCGAGAGGTTGATCAAGTCGTCGGTGATGGTGGCCGTGCTGGTGGGCGAGACCACGTACTCGATCTTGCTCTTCACATAGGTGTAGTTCAGCAGCGCGCCGAAGTTCTTGCCCCAGCCGGGCAGGAAGGTGAAGGGCTGCTGGTAGTTGAGCTCGAAGCCCTGCAGCTTGCCGCCGTCGGTGTTGATCGGGGCGGTGACCTGGAAGACCTCGTCGCCGGTGAAGTTGCTGGGCAGCAGGCTCATGGGCAGGCCGGTCTGCTTGAACGGGACGTTGTTGCGGATGCTCTGGATGTAGGTGCTGATGTTCTTCTGGAACAGGCCCAGGCCCAGGAAGGCGTTCTTGGCGAAATACCACTCGATGCTGGAATCGAAGGTGGTGGCACGGAAGGGCTTGAGCAGCGGGTTGCCGCTGGTGACCGACAAGGTGCCGGTGGTGGAGATGGTGCCGCCCGGGCTCAGATTGCCCAGCTGCGGCCGGGCCATGACCTTGGCCGCGGCGAAGCGCACGATCACATCCTTGCTCAGCGTGGCGGCCAGGTTGGCGGCGGGCAGCAGGTCGTCGTAAACATGGTCCACCGTCACAGCGGTGCCGCCGCTGGTGGCCTGGTAGCCAGTGGCCGCCAGCTTGGTCTTGACATAGCGGGTGCCGATATTGCCGCGCACCGGGATGTCGCCCAGGCGGGTGTTGAAGTCCAGCTGGAAGAAAGCCGCCTCGTCCTGCTCGGTGACGCTGCGGTTGTTGCCGCGCGCATTGCCGTTGGTGATGGACGAAAGCGTGAAGTCACCGGGGCCGCCGGCCGGGCCGCTCTTGATGCAGTTGCAATAGATGTCGTAGGCCTGGGCGATGGCGGCCAGATTGGGGATGACCCAGCTGGTGGCCGTGCCCGCGGGCAGGTTCTGGCCCTTGCCGAAGCCGGTCAGGCTGGTTGTCAGGCCGGCCACCGTGCTGCCGGCCGGCACCGGGAAAATCGTGTCGTTCTGGTTGACGCGGCGGAACTCGTAGGTGTCGAAGCTGTACTTCTTGTAGTCCACACCGCCCTTGAGCATGAGCTTGTTGGGCATCACGTCCCAGGCCAGGTCCAGGTGGAACACATCGTTGGTGTTGCTGGCACCTTGCGGGCGGATGCGGATCTCGCTGCTGGTGGTGTTGGTGATGGTGCCGGCCTGGGTGCCGCTGCTGGCCACCGGCACACCGACCAGGGTCAGGGCGCCGCCTGCCTGCGTGGGGTCGAAGGGATAGCTGATGGCCGGGGCGCGGTCGTCGGCGCTGAAGTCGATGCTGTAGCCGTTGACATTGAGCGCGTCCAGCGTGGTGGTGGTCTGCACCGGGTTGCGGAACTTGCTGGTGGCGCGACCGGCGCGGGCGGTCAGGCGCACATGCTCGCCAAAGTCCTGCTCCAGGGTCAGGGTGGGCTGGGTGAAGGTGGTGGAGAGCTCGTCGAAACGCGACTCGGCGCGCACGTCCACGCCGTTGAACACGCCCTTGATCAGGGCGCCGTTGGGCGCATAGCTGGCCGAAACCACGCTGGTCTGCGGCTTGCCGCCCTGGCCGGCGTTGCGGCTGAAGGAGATCACTTCCAGGAAGTCTTCCTGGCGGGTGGCGTCGAGCTTGGAGTACAGCAGGTCCAGGGTCAGCAGGGTGCCATCGGCCGGCTTGAACTGCACGGCGGCGGTCACACCCAGGCGGTCCTGGTCATGGGTCAGGCGGCCGTAGCGGGGCAGGCGGGGGTGGAAGTTTTCGGCCTTGCTGGCCTCGTTGTAGGCCGCGATATTGGCCGCGGTGTTGGGCAGACGCAGCACACCCTGGGCGGCGGGGCCGCAGGTGGTGGCGGTGGAGTTGCTCGGGTTCGCCGGCGTCACGCCCTGCGGCGCGCACCAACCGCCCGAGGAGGGGCCGTTGTCCCAGCGCACGGTGCTGAAGCCTTCTTCCAGCACCTTGCGCTGCGAGTAGGCGCCCGAGATCAGCACGCCGAGCTTGTTGTCGGCAAAGGTGTTGGACAGCAGGAAGGCGGCGCGCGGCGTGGTTTTGCCGGACAGGTCGTTGTAGCCGCCCTTGAGAGACACCATGCCGGTGAAGCCCTTCAGGTCGAAGGGCCGGGTGGTTTGCAGGTCCACCGTGGCGCCCAGCGAGCCTTCGTCCACATCGGCGGAGCTGCTCTTGCGCACGGTCAGCGAGTTGAACAGCTCGGAGGCGAAGACATTGAAGTCAAAGCCGCGCGAGCGGTTGGCGCCGCCCGAGCTGTCGGTGCCGCCGGTGGTGGCCAGACCTTCGATGCCGTTGATGCGCACGCGGGTGAAATCCTGGCCCAGGCCGCGCACGGTGATGTTGCGGCCCTCGCCGGCGTCGCGGTCGATCACCACGCCGGGCACGCGCTGCAGCGATTCGGCCAGATTGGTGTCGGGGAACTTGCCCATGTCCTCGGCCTTGATGACATCGACGATGCTGTTGTCATCGCGCTTGGCGCGCAGCGCACTTTCCAGCGAGGCACGCAGGCCGGTGACGGTGACGGTGTCGAGGTTGGCCTTGGCGGGCTGCTCGGCAGCCGGGGCGGCCGGGGGCGGCGCGCTCTGCGCCTGGGCGCCGGCGGCCAGGGTGCTCAGGGCAGCCAGCGAGGCGAGCGAGAGCAGGCTGCGGCGGCAGGTGAATCGGGGCGTCTGCGGCGAGGCGGGGCGCGAGGTCATGGCTTGTCTCCAATGGTTTGGGGCGGCGTCGCTCGGTCGGGGCCGGCTGACGCTCTGATGCGGGTTTCGCACGACCCGGCGCCGTCTGTGCGGCTTTGGCCGGTTCGGTTCTGGCTTGGAGGGCGCACGCAGGGCACCGCTACATCGGGAGAGCCGGGGCGGCCGCTGCAGTGCGGCCGCCTCCGGTGGCAGGGGGGCTGGCCTCTTTCTTTAGAGGTAGTCCTGCCGAGGCGGGGAAAACTGGTCGAGCAAGGTGCTGCCGGCCTCCAGGGCCACCACACCATGCGGGGTCAGGCGCGGCGCGGTGAAGGCATCACCGACGCGCAGAATCTTCTTGATGCCGGCCACATCGGCTTCGAAAGAGCCGCTGACCACAAAGGCGATCTGGTCATGCGCATCATGGGCATGGACGCTGCCGATGGCGCCCTGGTCGAACTGCACCAGCACCGACATCAGCTCCGGCGTGTGGCCCACGATCTTGCGGCGGATGCCATCGCCCAGCTCGGTCCAGGCGCTGCTGGCGTTGTCAAAGTACGGTGTGCTCATCGGGGAGGTCTCCTGCTGCGGCGCGAACGGCCGTTTCACGCATCGATGGCTCAGACTATAGCGTTCCGCTGAATAAATGAAACAGCGGTTCACTAAATAGAAACCATAATTCCGGGAAAGTCCTGAGCTGCGTTAGGCTTGCACCCATTCGCAGCGCCACAGGCCTTCTGCCTGGGCTTGCCAAACCCCCCGCACCCCGACCGCCGCCTGACGCGCGCGGCTTCGCCGGCCTCCCGCCCGACCGCTAGGACCCCAGCCATGGACATCCGCCAACCCATCCACAGCGAACACGCACGAACCCTGGACACCGAGGGCCTGCGCCGCCATTTCCTGGTTCAGGACCTGTTCCAGCCCGACCAGGCCACGCTGACCTACAGCCAAATCGACCGCATCATCGTCGGCGGCATCATGCCGGTCGGCCAGGCCGTGCGTTTCGCGCCCGAGCTGGGCAAGCACACTGGCACCGATTTCTTCCTGCAGCGCCGCGAGCTGGGCCTGATCAATATCGGCGGCGCCGCCCGCGTCAGCGTCGATGAACAGGTCTTCGAGATCGGCCCGCGCGAGGCCTTGTACGTGGGCCAGGGCGCCCGCGAGCTGGCCTTCAGCAGCGTGGACCCGGCGCAACCTGCCAAGCTCTACTTCAACTGCGCGCCGGCCCACACCGCCTACCCGCACCGCAAGGTGACGCTGGCCGAGGCCTCGCCCGAGACCCTGGGCGCGCCCGAGACCAGCAACCGCCGCACCATTTACAAATTCCTGGTGCCCGATGTGCTGCCCACCTGCCAGCTGCTGATGGGCATGACCCAGCTGGAACCCGGCAGCCTGTGGAACACCATGCCCTGCCACACGCACGACCGGCGCATGGAGGTGTACTTCTACTTCGACATGAACGAGAACGCCGCCGTCTTCCACATGATGGGCGAACCCAGCCAGACCCGGCACCTGGTGGTGCGCAACGAGCAGGCGGTGATCAGCCCGAGCTGGAGCATCCACTCCGGCGTCGGCACCCAGGCCTACACCTTCATCTGGGGCATGGTGGGTGAGAACCAGGTCTTCAAGGACATGGACCATGTGCCCATGACTGCGCTGCGTTGAGCGGACCCACGCGACATCGACCGACCCACGGGTCCACCCCTCACGAAAGCACCTCATGATCCTCGATCAATTTCAACTGCAAGGCCGTGTGGCCATCGTCTCCGGCTGCAACACCGGCCTGGGCCAGGGCATGGCTGTGGCGCTGGCCGAAGCTGGCGCTGACATCGTCGGCGTCAACGTCACCGACCCGGCCGACACGCGCGCCCAGGTCGAAGCCACCGGCCGCCGCTTCCTCGACCTGCGCGCCAACCTCAGCGACATCGGCTGCATCGACGGCCTGCTCAGCCAGGCCAAGAGCCTGACCGGCCGCGTCGACATCCTGGTCAACAACGCCGGCATCATCCGCCGCGAAGACGCCATCAAGTTCAGCGAAGCCGACTGGGACGATGTCATCGACCTCAACCTCAAGTCGGTGTTCTTCTTCTCGCAAGCCGTGGCGCGCTGTTTCATCGCCCAGGGCAGCGGCGGCAAGATCATCAATGTCGCCTCCATGCTGTCCTACCAGGGGGGCGTGCGCGTGCCCTCCTACACCGCCTCCAAGAGCGCGGTCATGGGCATCACCCGGGCCATGGCCAACGAATGGGCCAACCACGGCATCAACGTCAATGCCATCGCGCCCGGCTATATGGCCACCAACAACACCGCGCCGCTGCGCGCCGACGAAGGCCGCAGCGCCGCCATCCTGGAGCGCATCCCCGCCGGCCGCTGGGGCCTGCCCGAGGATCTGGCCGGGCCGGTGGTGTTTCTGGCCTCGAAAGCGTCCGATTATGTGAATGGTTATACCGTCGCCGTCGACGGCGGCTGGCTGGCCCGCTGAGCTGGACCCACTCGCAGGGCGCGACTGCGCCCTGCCCCCCAACCGTCGCGACAGACGACGAGACCGCCGGAGACACGGTGTATGTATGAGAACAAGAAGCTGGGCTTTCTGTTCGTCCTGCCATTTGTGCTGGGCGTGCTGCTGTTCAAGCTGTTTCCCTTCGTGATGAGCCTGGCGCTCAGCTTCACGCAGTACGACATCATCAACCCGCCCGAGTTCGTCGGCCTGGACAACTACCGCGAGCTGGCCACGCAGGACCCGCTGTTCCGCAAATCGCTCGGTGTGACCCTGCTGTTCGCCATGCTGGCCGTGCCGCTGCGCGTGGGCTTCGCGCTCTTCATCGCCCATGTGCTGAACTTCCGCATGCGCGGCATCAACTTCTTCCGCTCCGCCTTCTACCTGCCCTCCATCCTGGGCGGCTCGATCGCGGTGGCCGTGCTCTGGCGCTTCATCTTTTCCCAGCATGGCCTGGTCAATATCGCCCTGGGCAAGTTCGGCATCGAGCCGATCTCCTGGCTGGCCGACGAGCATTTTTCGATGTGGACCATCGTGCTGCTCTTCACCTGGCAATTCGGCTCGGCCATGGTGATCTTTCTGGCGGCGCTGCAGAACGTGCCGATCGCGCTCTACGAGGCGGCCGAATGCGACGGCGCCAGCAAGCGCCAGCAGTTCTTCCGCATCACCGTGCCCCTGATCACGCCGGTGATCTTCTTCAACATGATCATGCAGATGGTGCACGCCTTCCAGGAGTTCAACGGCCCTTACATGATCACCGAGGGCGGGCCGCTGAGCTCCACCTATGTGCTGGCGCTCTACATCTACGACCAGAGCTTCCGCTTCTTCAACCTCGGCTACGGCGCGGCGCTGAGCTGGGTGCTGTTCGCCCTGGTGGCGGCCTTGAGCGGCCTGTCCTTCTGGAGCTCGCGCTACTGGGTGTTCTACGCCGGTGAGAAAGAGAGCAAGCGATGAGCGGCGGCTCCGAACTGATCCTGGTGCGCGAGCGCGGCCGGCCCTGGCTGCGCTATCTGGCCCTGGGCGCCGTGACCATCGTCATGCTCTACCCACTGCTCTGGCTGGTCGGCGCTTCGTTCAAGAGCAA
>NKIM01000060.1 GCA_002255955.1 Burkholderiales bacterium PBB2
TAATCTTCTCCATGGACTTCCCCTTTCAAATGGCAGCTGATTGATGACTTCGAGAACCACCAATCTTGGCGCATTGACGCCGTTTGCCCGAAGGTGGGAAGTCCCTTCGTATTCGCTCGAGCCGACCCGCACCAGCACGCCGCTTCAGGCCCTCATTTCATTCTGGGCCTTGCGCGTCCTGCCGGCGCGGTCGGCTCAGCTTCAACGTTATGCCTCGCAAGCCATGCACCTTCGGTACTCGTCCAGCCTGCCACTCACAGTTATCCTGTGCCTAGCAGTTGTAGCAACCACAGCCCAAGCCACGCCCATGTTCACCGAATCAAGCTTCTCCCAGATCCGATTCCTTGAAGGCAAGTGGAAGGGAGTCGGCCCGGATGGCAAAGAGTTCTTTGAAGAGTACGTGCTGGCCGAGCCAAGCCTTTTCAAGTCGATCCGGCACGCCGACGCAAGCTTCAGCAAAGCCACGGATGGCAGCACGGTCGTATTCAAAGAGGGAACAGTCATTTCCACGTGGGGCCAGTTCACTTGGAAGGCGGCCTCGATTAGCTCCACCAAAGCTTGCTTCGAGCCCATCAATGCGCCCAGTTCCTTCTGCTGGGAGCGCGTGGAGCCAGATACGGTCACCGTTACTCAGCGCTGGACAGGCGCCGATGGCAAGGAACAGTCCTTTGTTATCAAGCTCAGCCGGTTCAAGAGCTGAAAACCACACTCACTTTCTAGCAGTCGCGAGCGAGGAATAACTTCTTTCTCAAGCGGATTGACAACGGCAGGCCGCCAGGCCCGCCGAGCGGTGTTGTCTATCATCCGCCCGTCGGGCCTGGCGTCCTGCCGCCGGCTCCCGCTTAGCTCGAACGTTGAGGCTGTAAAAAACCCTCCCCATCGGGTCCGCCCCGATTCAAGGCGAAGCCCCTGACGCGTCAAATACACAGACCCGTCCAAGACGTCGCCATGCCGCGCTACAAGCCCAGTGATTGCCACGCATTGATGCTGCCCGTGGTGCTGTCGGAGCAGATCGTGCCAGGCAGTTTTGCCTTCGCGCTGAGCTACCTCGTCGATCAGGAGCTGGATCTGAGTGCCCTGGATTCGCGCTTCAAGAACGACATCACGGGCGCCAGTGCCTATGACCCTCGCGTGATGCTCAAGATCGTCTTGCTGGCTTACAGCCAGGGTCTGATTTCCAGCCGCAGCATCGCGTCCGTCTGCGCGCGCAACGTGCAGTTCATTGCCATCAGTGGCGACAGCCAGCCCAGCCACGCGCACATTGCCAAGTTTGTGGTCTCGCTGAGCGATCAGATCCAGCCTCTCTTTGCCCAGGGCCTGATCGGCAGGGAGATGTTCGCCATCGACCGCGTCAAGCTGCCCAGCAACGCCAGCAAGGAGCGCAGCGGCACGCACGAGGAACTGAGCCACCGGGCCGAGCGCCTGGACAAGGCGGCCGACAAGATCCTGGCCCAGGCCAAGGTTCGGACGCAGTGGAGCCTGTACTGCATGGTGCACAACATCGAGAAGCTGTCGAAAGCGGGGATCGGGCAAGCAAGGGGGCAGTAACGCGGTCCACAAGCGGCACAATCAGGTGCAGAGGCCGAAAACACCGGCTACAGATCCAAGTTCACCGAAGCATCCAGAAATCAGGAATCGACAACAGGCGCTTGCACCGAAGGGTGGGGCGGGTGTGAATTCTGGGTTTTTGGACAACCTCGTTAGCCGCAAGTACGTGCTCGGGCAGAGCGGACAACCACACGCTCAACTGGACCCGCAACGGCATACCGCCTTCGGGCTTCATCCCATTTGGGCCCTGCGGTGTTCGGGCGCTGCGCATCTGTTCGCTCAAGCCTTGGCCATCTGATCCAATGCTGTGATTCAGCCCGGCCGGGCTTTGATCGCATCATGGAGCAGGAGCGGGAGCACGAGTCCAGTCGGCGACCCAAGAACAAGCGGCGCGGCCTTGAACTGAACGCCAGGACGCTCAGCCCACTTTTCATCCGTTGATCAAACCATGCCCCAGATCCAGCTTCGCCGCATCCACCATGTCGCCATCATTTGCGCGGACTACGCGGTTTCGAAGCGCTTTTACACGGAGGTGCTGGGACTTCAGGTCGTGGCGGAGCAGTGCCGGGCGGAGCGGCAGTCGTACAAGCTGGATCTGGCGCTGCCGGATGGTGGTCAGATCGAGCTGTTTTCGTTCCCGGGAGCGCCGGCGCGGCCCTCCTATCCGGAGGCTCAGGGCCTACGGCATCTGGCTTTCGAGGTGGAGGATCTGGGCGCCTGCTGCGCGGCGCTGGAGGAGCAGGGCGTGGCGGTCGAACCGATCCGGCTGGATGCGCACACGCAGCGGCGTTTTGCCTTCTTCGCCGACCCGGATGGGCTGCCGCTGGAGCTGTACGAGCGCGGGGGCTGAGCGCCTCGCCGATCAGTCTTCGCCGCGTTCTTCGGCGGTGTCGGTTGCAGGGGCGCGCGGTTTGCGCACACCGGGCTTGGCGATCAGCTCCACATAAAAGCTGTCGGCCTTTTCAGCGGCATAGGCATTGATGCGCTCGGTCAGCGCGCCCAGGTGGATGGGCTCGGCCGTGGCTGCGCTGCTGCCGAACTTGCAGTCGAAATCCCAAAAGTCCACGCCGGCGGGGCAGGGCTTGTTCTGCTCGCGCTTGATGTATTTGCGGATCTCGTGCTTGGTGGCTTCGAGCAGGCGGTCGGGGTGCTTGCCTTCGACGTGGAGGGGGTAGGTCTTTTTCAAGGGGGCTTTCTGGGCAAGTGGCGCCGGCCTGGGCGGGGAGGGCCCGGCGGCAGCGAAACAGGGCGCGATTATCCCCCTCCGGGGCGGGGGGACGGCACACGGCGCGGTTTTGACCCCCGCTTGCCCCTCGAATCGGCGCATTTGCGTGCGAGTTTGGGTTGATACTGAGTCAAACATCGATCAAAGCATGACGGCTTGAAAGCCGGCCGGGTGCTGGCCGAGCGAGGGCAGCCAAGGCGGATCAAGCCCAGGGCATCTTCAGCTTCAGCTTCCACATTCCACAAGGACGATCAGCAGCAGATGGCGCGCGACGAGGAGACAGTCATCACAGCAAGCTCCGGCATGGGCACCCGGGGGCTCACGCATGGGCTGGGGCGCTTCTGCACCTGGGCGGGGCGCCGTTTGTCGCTCGGCGCTGCGATGGATGTTCGTCTTGACTTTGTGAACGCTGGCTGGTCGCTGGGCTTGGTGTTCAGCTTGGTCGCCGGGTCAGGCTCGGCATGGGGGCAGCCCGGGCGCTTGTCGAGCAGCCCCCTGGCGCTGGCTGCCTCTGTTCCAAGCGGCGCCAATGGCTCGCGCAGTGAGGTGCCCGATCTCTGGACCCAGCTCGAGCGGGTCGAGCGCGGCGGCACGGCCCGCGCCGCCCTCAATCTGCCGGTGCTGGCGGCCTTGGAGGCGCGCGCGGCACCGGGCAGCCTGGAGCTCTTGGAACTGCTGGCCCTGCGCGGCTCGGCCCTGGTGGAAACCAAGGACACGGCGGGCTTGTTGCCGGTGCTGGACCGCCTGCAGGCTTGGCCCGACATCCGCTACCGCGCGGCGGCTCAGCTGGCCGAGGCCTGGGTGCGCGCCCAGCAGCTCAATCGCGAGGGCAAGTCCGATCAGGCACTCAAGGCCATGTCCGAGCTGTCCACCGAATGGTCGCCCGAGATTCCGCTCAGCCTGATGGTTCGCTTTCTGAGCCAGCTCTGCATTGCCGAGTCGGAGGCCGGGCGGGTCGAGCAGGCGATCGCCCATGCCAATGAGACCTTGCAGCTGGCCGAGCGCTCGCGGGCGCCCTGGCGCCGCGCGGCCGCGCTGTCGACCTTGGCCTATGCCTTGCTGCGTGCCCAGCAGTTCGAGCGGGCTGCCTCCGTCATTGAAGAAGCGCTGCAAGAAGCCGGGCGCGACCCCGACCCCATGCTGCTCTACCGCGTGCACAACACCCGCGCCATCATTCTGAGCCAGCTCAAGCGCTTTGATCGGGCTCAGGCCTCCATGCAGATGGCCTTGAACGCCGCGCGCGACAGCGGCTCGCTGACCTTGCAGTCGCTGGCCCTGGCCAATTTCGGCGATTTCTACTTGCGCCAGGGCAATTTCGCCAAGGCCCGCCAGTATTCCGAGGAAGGCCTGGTCTTGGCCCGCCGCAACGAAGACAGCAGCAACGAGGCCCTGGCCCTGCACAACCTCGGCATCGCCCTGATCCAGCTGCGCCAGGTGGAGCAGGGCAAGGGCTATGTCATGCAGTCCATCACCGTCAGCCAGGCCCAGGGCTTGAATGGCCAGGTGGCCGACAGCCTGCATGAGTTGGGCGATGCGCTGGAGCGCATGGGTGACCTGGGCGGCGCTGCCCATGCCTTTCAGCAGCACCGGCGCATGATCGACCAGCAGCTGCGCGAAGAGACCCGCAGCGCCGTGCTCGAGCTGCAAGCCCAGTATGACGACGACCGCCGTGCCAAGGAAATGGCCCTGCTCAACCGCGACCACAGCCTCAAGCTGGAACAGCTGCGTGCCCGGGATCTGCAGCTGCAGCTCTGGGCGGCGGTGGGGGCTTGTGTGGTGCTGTCGGCCATGTTGCTGGGCCTGGCTTATCAGCGCATCCGCAAGACCAATCTGGCGCTGGCGCACAGCAATGCGGCACTCAAGGTGCAGGGCGAGCGTGACCCACTCACCGGCCTGGCCAACCGGCGCCATTTTCAGACGGCCATCCGCCGCCTGGCCGAGCATGGCCAGCTGCGCGCCTCGGTCTTTTTGATCGACATCGATCATTTCAAGCGCATCAACGACAGCCACGGCCATGCCGTCGGTGACGCGGTGCTGATCGAGGTGGCCGAGCGCCTGCGCAGCTGCCTGCGCGACGAGGATTTGCTGGTGCGCTGGGGCGGTGAGGAGTTCCTGATCGTCATCGATGCGCGCCAGCCGGCGCAGATCGAGCACCTGGCCCAGCGGCTCTTGAACCAGATTGCCCAGGCCCCGGTGCGCTTCGGCCCCGGCCTGGCGCAGCTGCTGCCGGTCAGTGCGTCCATGGGCTTTGCCAGCTTCCCAGTGGCGCCGCATGACTGGACCGTGGACTGGGAGCGCGCCATCGCCCTGGTCGACACCTTGATGTACATGGCCAAGGCCCATGGCCGCAACCGCGCCTTTGGTCTGCGGAGCCTGGGCGCCGGGCAAGCCAAGTTGGATGCCGCCGCCTGCCTGGCTTTGAGCGAGCGCATGGAAGAGGCTTGGCAGGCGGGCGAGCTGGCCTTGCTGCAGCTGCAGGGGCCGAGCTTGCCGGCCGGCCCCCCGGTGACGCTGTCGGCAGCGTCGGCGCAGGTGGAACAAGCGGAACAAGCGGATTGGAAGGGGGGGGCATGAGGCGGCATGGCACAGGTTCCCGGCCGGCCCGCGGTCTGCTGCTGACCTTGATGTTGGTGGTGTGGCCGCTGGCCGCGCCGCTGTGGGCGCAAGCGCTCTTGCCGGGGGCGGGGGGCGAGCCGACGTCGGCCTTGGCATCCGCATCTGCTTCAGCCGCGCTGATGCCCGCCGCCTGGCCTTACGACCGCGCCCTGGACGATCAGCTGGAGCCGCTGCTGCGCCAAGGTTTTGATCGCCCCGAGCAGGCCCTACACCGCCTGCGCGAGATGCAGAAGGACCGTGCCCACGCGCGCCACAGCCTGCCTTTGCAGCTGGCCGAAGGGCGTCTGCTGGTGCTGGCCGGCTCGTTTGAGCTCGCTCAGGCCCTGGCCCAGCGTCTGGCACAGATGCCCGAGGCGCGCGACGCAGCCCTTGCATTGCAGGCCGAATGGGCCGACCGCCAGGGGCAGGGCGAGCGGGCCACGGCCCTGGCCCGCCAGGCGCTGGCCGGCCTGAGTCTGCACTGCCCCAGCGCGGCCAGCTTGCAAAGCCCAAATGCCTCGGCGGCCAGCGTGTCGGCCGGTGTGTCAGCGCCAGGGCGCTCGGCGCTGCCGGCGAGCTGTGACTTCCGCCTCAGCTGGTCGGTCTTGCGCCTGATCGAGCGCAACCAGATCCGCGCGGGCACCTTGCCCCTGGCCGAAGCCACCGTGCAGTGGGCCCTGGCGCTGGCCCAGCTCGGAGGCGACCGCCACCTGGCCGCCAACAGCATGGGCTCGCTGGCCATGATCGCCCAGATGCAGGAGCAGGCCGACGTTGCCAACCGCTGGCTGGCCCAGGCGCGGCAGCTGGCTCAGGGGGATGCGCTCGCCCTGTTCAAGATCAAGAACTACGAGGCCTATGTGGCCAGCCAGCGCCAGGACAGCACGGCCAAGCTGCGCGCACTGGAAGAATGCGTGGAACTGGCGCGTCAGGCCGATGCGCCGCGCTGGTTGGCCCAGGCCCAGAGCAATCTGGCCGATGCCTATTTGCAGCTCAAGCAGCCTGCCCGCGCGCTGGAGGTTGCACGTCAGGCCCTGCCGCTGTTCGAGCAGCGCGGCGACGTCCGCATCCAGCGCACCATTCGCCACAATATGGCAGTGGCCTACATCCAGCTGGGCGACTACGAGCAAGCCAAGCGCGAGGTGGCCCGCATCGAGGCCATGAGCCAGGGCCTGGTGGACCAGGGCCTGCGCGTGCAGGAGCTGCGTGAGCTCGGCGAAGCCTGGACCGAGGCCGGGCAGTACAAGGAAGGCCTGGCCGCCTACCATCTGGAGCGTCGCCTGAGCGCCGATCTGGTCGAGAAGAACCGCGCCAGCGCCCTGCAGCAGCTGCAGCTCAAGTACGACAGCGAGCGCAAGCAGCGCGATCTGGAGCTGTTGCAGCGCGACCAGGCCTTGGTGGACCACCAGCTTGCCAACCGCCAGCGGGTGCAGCAGGTGGGCGTGGCCGTGGCCCTGCTGCTGGGTTTGTCCTTGATTCTGGTGGCGGCCATGGTCCAGCGCGTGCACGCGGCTCACAAGCGCCTGCGCGCCAACGAGCAACTGCTCAAGGCTCAGAGCGAGCGTGACCCACTGACCGAGCTGGCCAACCGCCGTCATTTCCTGGCCGTGATGCAGGAGCATGCGCGGCGCGAGTTCAACGGCGCCCTGCTGATGGTGGACATCGACCATTTCAAGCATGTCAACGACCAACATGGCCATGGGATCGGTGATGTGGTGATCTGTGAGGTGGCCCGGCGCCTGAGCCTGGCCGTGCGCGCCGAAGACCTGGTGGTGCGCTGGGGCGGCGAGGAGTTTCTGGTCTTTGCGCCGGGCATTGCGCCCGAGGATTTGCTGCCCCTGGCCCAGCGGGTGCTGCAGGGCATTGGCGGTGAGCCGGTGGCCAGCAGCGAGGGACCGCTGCGCATCACGGTGTCCATCGGCTGTGCGCATTTCCCGCTCCAGCCCAGCGGCCTCTCGCAGCATTGGGAGCAGGCCGTCAACTGGGCCGATATGGCGCTCTACACCGCCAAGTCGCGCGGTCGCAACCGGGCCGCGGCCATCATCACCGTCAAGGCTGGCGACCGCCAGGCCCTGCAGCAGATCGAGGCCGATTTTGACGCCGCCTGTTCCAGCGATCGGGTGCAGCTGCAGCAGGTGCTTGGACCCGGCGCCTGAGGTTTGACCGGCCGCGCCCGGCCCGTCGCAGGTTCACTGGTAGTGCTTGAGGATGGCCGCCAGCCGGCCTGATTTCTGCAGCTGCTCCATGGCCCGGCGCAGGGCGCGCAGCGTCTCTTCCGGCAGATCCCGGCGGGCGTAGAGGCTGTAGTTTTTTTCGTTGACGACAAAGGGCAGTGCGAAGCTGGCACGATCGATGCCGGTCTGGCGCAGGGCGTAGCTGAGCAGGTAGTCGGAGGAGATCACCGCATCAAGCCGATCCAGGGCCAGCATGCGCACGCCCTGGAACGGGTCAGCCATGGGGAACTTCTGGATCGCCTCATCGTTGTTGATGCTCTCGTCGTAAAAGGCCCCGCGGGCCACGCCCAGCAGGCGGCCGCGCAGCTGGCTGACCTGGCTGATGCCGGAGGATTTGCGCGTCAGCACCACGAACTTGAAGCTGTGAAAGGGCGCGACCCGCTGGGCCAGTGCGTTCAGCTCCGAGCCCTCGATGCCCACCACCAGATCGGCGCTGCCATCCTTCAGCCCCAGGGCCAAGCGCACGTAAACCGCCGAGCTCAGGCTGACGGCCAGCTCGGCCTGCTGGGCCAGGGCATTCATGATCTCGATGTGCATGCCCGGGTGCTGAGGGTCGCCGCGCAAGGTGTAGGGCGCCACATCGTTGATCAGCACGCGCAGCGGCGCCGGCGGCAGGGCCGGCGCGGCGGGCACGGGGCTTTGCGCCGCTGCAGGGCGGCCGGCCCATAGCAAGCACAGCATCAGCAGCGCTGCCCGGCAGGAAGGGCGCAATTCAACACGCATGCGGCAGTTTAGTGCCGCTGACTCTTCGCCCTACGCTGCCCTGGCACCCATCTGGCGCCCACCTGGCACCTATTCGCTCAACAGCAGCACACTGGCGCAGGCCGGCAGTTGCAGGCGCACGCGGTGTCCACCATCGAGCAGCTCCAGCGCCACCGGACCCGCGAGCCCCGGCTGCACGCCGCGCCATTGGCGCACCTGCAGGGGCAGCTGCCAGACGGGGATCTCCAGGCTCAGGGCTTGATCACCGCGGTTCACGGCCACGACCGTGGCTTCCCAATCGGTGTGGCGTGCAAACACCAGGGCCTCGTCGCGCACCGCCAGGGTCTGCACCGCGCCGTGGCACCATTCGCCGCGGCTCTGGCGCAGCTGGATCAAAGCGCGGTAGTGCTGGAACAGGGGCTGGTTCCACTGCGCGCGGTCCCAGGGGAAGGGGCGGCGGCAGTCGGGGTCCTGGCCGCCAGGCAGGCCGATCTCGTCACCGTAGTAGACGCAGGGCGCGCCTGGGCTGGTGAAGAGCAGGGTGGCGGCCAGGGCCATGCGGGCCGTGTCTTCGCCCAGCAGGGTGAAGAAGCGCGAGGTGTCGTGGCTGTCCAGCAGATTGAGCTGGGCCAGTTGGTTGGCATAGGGGATGGTGGCGCGGCCGCGCGCCAGCCAGCGCTCGAAAGCCACGGTGCTCAGGCGGATCGGCTGGTAGGCCACGTCCAGCCCGGCCAGCCAGGCGCGCACCGGGTGGGCGAAGCCGTAGTAGTTCATGGCCCCGTCTTCCTGGTCGCCCTGCAGCCAGCGCGTGGCCTCGGCGAAATGCTCGCCCAGCACATAGGCCTGGCCGTTCTCCTGCTTGATGGCCTGGCGGAACTCGCGCACGAACTGGGCGTTGTTGCGCGCGCCCGGGCCTTCGCCCAGCATGTGGATGACGTCGAGGCGCCAGCCGTCCACAGCATAGGGTGGGCGCAGCCAGTGGCGCAGCACGGCGTCGGGCCCGGCGTAGATGGCCTGGCGCAGCGCGGCCGAGCTGAAATCCAGCACCGGCAGGGAGTCATAACCCTTCCAGCCCAGCGGTCGGCCCTGGCCGTCGAAGGCATAAAAGCTGCGGTAGGGAGAGTGGATCGACTGCGCCGCGCCCAGCTCCGCATGCACGCCGGTCTGGTTGAACCAGGGGTGGTTGACGCCGGTGTGGTTGACCACCGCATCCAACACGAGCCTCATGCCGCGCGCGGCGGTGGCCTCGCGCAGCTCGATCAGGGCGCGGTTGCCGCCCAGCTGTGCGTCGACCTGAAAGTAGTCGTCGCAGTCGTATTTGTGGTTGCTGCCCGAGCTGAAGATGGGGTTCAGGTAGAGGGCGCTGATGCCCAGCTCCTGCTGCAGATAGTCGAGCTTTTCGGTGATGCCGGGCAGGTCGCCGCCGTAAAAGCTGTTGGCCGCATGGGCCGGGTCCACCGGCTCATGCCAGGCCGGTTCCACCACCGCGCGGCCGGCCTGGCCGGGCAAGACCTGACCCTGGCGGCTGGGCGGCCGCTCGCCGTGCTCGGCGGCATGAAAACGGTCGGGGAAGATTTGATAGAAAACCTGCTCGCGCACCCAGTCGGGCGGCTGGTGCTGGCGATTCAGGCGGAAATGCAGGCTTTCTGGCGGCAGGTGCTCATGTGCGCCATCGGCCGCCAGCCAATGCTGCGTGCCATCGACCAGCACTTTGAAGGCATACAGCGTCAGCGCATCGCCATGGTTCCATGGCAGCCAGGCCTGCCAGCGGTGCAGCTGGCCCTGGCGCCCGACGTAGTGCATGGGGATCAGCTGCTCTTCGTTGTCGGGCTGGCTGCGCAGATAGACCTGGTCCAGCTGTTCACGTTCGCTGAGCAGGCTGATCTCGCAACCCTCGGGGGCGCGTTGTACCCAGGGGCTGATCTGCGGATGGACCAGGAGCAGCGGATGGGAAGCAAGCAGCATGGGCGGGTCTTTCGGGTTCACAGGCGGATGGCGGCCAGGGCAGGCTGGTCCGGGCCGGCATTCTGCTCAGAGGCGGGCCCCCGGCGCGTCCGCCCCGGGGGTGGAATCTGGGGTGGAGGCCGCGCCAGCGCCCACGCTCAGCGCGGCACGGTGCGGGCTCGCTGCATGGCTTCTTCGCGCGAGCTGATGTGCAGTTTGGCGTAAAGCCGGTTGATGTGCGTCTTGACCGTGGTGACCGAGACGAAAAGCTGGGCGGCGATCTGCTCGTTGCTGAGCTCGCTGCCGATCAGCTGCAGCACCTGCCATTCGCGCCGGGTCAGGCCGAAGGGCGGCGGGTTGGTGTGCTCATCGGCGCGGCTCGCGGGCTGATTGTGCGGGCGAGGGGTGTTGAGCTGGGTCTCGGGCATGAGCGAGGCTTGAGTCGGCCCGCCGCGCAAGACCTGCAGCCAGTGGCGCGCGTTCTGGCGCGCCAGCGGGTGGTGGACGATGGCCGGCTGGGCCAGCAGGGCGGCCAGCGGCCCGACAAGCTTGGGCGCCAGCAGGCGCACGCGGTTCAGTGTCTCGTTCAGCTGCTGGGCGCTGCGCAGGGCCTGCAGGCAATCTCGCAGGGCGTCCAGCCCGGCGCCACTGGCCGGTTGGCTCAGCGCCCGCAGCAGCGCCTGCTGCCAGGCCAGTCGCTGCAGCCCGCGGGCCTGCATGGCTTCTGCCCAGGCCCCCAGGCGCGCATCCGGCCAAGGGCGGGCCGCCAGCAAGGCAGCGCAGCCCTGCAGCCAGGCGCGCTCGAAATCGCACAGCGAAGGCGCCATGGGGAGTTGGGCTGCGGCGCTGTCTTCTCCCGGGTCCAGTGCCGCCCAGTGCAGCAAACGCGGCGTCTGGTGTTGCAGCGAGGCGAGGTGGATCTGCGCCTGCAGCAGGCGGTTGCGCCAGCGCTTGCAGTAAAAGGTGTGGCTGTCGCGCTGGCTCAGGGCCTCGATCTGGCGCGCGGCCGCTTCGACCTCGCCGCTGTTCAATCCGGCCTGCGCCTGGTCCACCAGGCGCGGGAAGGCGAAGTAGTCCTCGGCCGGCAGCGGGCCATCCAGCAAGCCCAGCTGCTGCCGCAGGGCCTGGGCCTGTGCGGCGAAGAAACGGGCGCTCTCGCCGGGCTCGGCCCCGGCCTCGTCGTCCAGCTCCAGATGCACCTCGGCCAGAGCTTCCAGGGCTTCGATCTGCAGCAGGCTGCAGTCGTCGCGACGCGCGCCCTTGAGTGCCGCCGTCAGCGGCGCCAGGGCGGCGCGCGGCTGGCCGGCCGCCAGCAAGGCGCGGCCCAGGGTGGCCCGGGCCATCAGGGCCGGCAGGATCAGGTCGTTGGGGAAGGCCGCGATGGCCGCTTGGGCCTCGGCCACGGCCCGGCTGCTTTGGTCAAACGCCAGGGCGACGCGGGCTTGCAAGGTGGCGCGCAAGCCTTCGCTCAGCCCTTCAGCCGCTGGCAGCAGGCGTTCCACCGTGTGGGGCTCGCCCAAGGCTTCGATGGTCCAGGCCAGGCGCAGGCCCAGCAGCTCGCCGCGCTGTAGCGCGGGCTGCAGCAGATTGGGTTTCAGCAAGCGGCCCGCCAGCTCTTGCTGCGGGCTCAGCAGCAGGGCCCAGCCGGCGCGCTCCAGCACCTGCAGCTGCAGGCCGGCCCAACCGTGCTCCAGCGCCAGGCGCGCCGCCAGCAGGGGCTGGGGGCTGCGCAGCAAGAGTTCCACCGCGCGGCTCAGCATGGCGTCGAAGCTGGCGGGCTCCCGCTCGCGCCAGCGCTGCGCGGCGCTCAGGCCCTCGACCACCTGGCCCTCACCGCCGTCGGGCAGGGGCGGCAGCTCGCGCGGTGCGCAGGCCAGCGCGGCAGCCAGCAGGGCCGGGTCGTGCGCGCCGGGCTCGCCGCCAAGCAGGGCCTGCAAGGCCAGGCGCCGGTTGGCCAGGTCCAGGCTGGGCGAGAGGGCCGTGACGGTGACAGAGGGGCTCAGCAAGGGGCGGGCAGGGGGCTGGGGTGGTGTGAGTGAAGCCGGGGCCGCCAGCGTGCGAGGCCTCGGGCGGTGCGCTCGCCGCACCGGGATCGACAAGTTCCACTCCGGGGGTGGATGCCGGGCCGCGGCGCAGTGGCAACAATGCGCTGGCGCAAAGTCTACGTTCAATCGGCGCTGGGGCTTTGCGACCCGGCCGTTCGCTGCCTCCTCAGCCGGCCTGTTTCACTGTTCTTGCTGCCCTCCCGCCTTGTCCTCTGCCTCCTCCCCGCATCCCCAGCCCCGCCTGCTCAGCCTGGCCTGGCCTTTGTTCACCGAGCTGGGCCTGGGCATTGCCATCGGCCTGCTGGGCACGGCCCTGGCCGCCGCCATCTCGGACACAGCCGGCGCGGCCTTCGCCCTGGCCAACCATGTCTCGGCCATGCTGTTCATCCTGTTCCGCATCATCGGTGCCGGGGTCAGCGTGGTCTTGACCCAAAGCCTGGGGGCTGGCCGGCGCGATGCCGCCGATGCGGTGGCGCGTGCGGTGCTGGGCGCCAGCAGCTGGATTGGCGCCTTCAGCGCCTCGGTGGCCTTGCTGTTCGCCGGGCCGCTGCTGCGCCTGCTCAATGCCCCGCCCGAGGTGCTGCCCCTGGCCCAGCCGTTCCTGCAGGCCCTGGCGCCGGCGCTGCTGCTCGATGCCTGGAATGCCTCGATGAGTAGCGTGATGCGCGCGCACCTGCGCAGCCGCGAAGCCCTGGCCGTGGTGGTGGTGATGCATTCGGTGCACCTGATGCTGGCCTGGCCGCTGATGCAGGGCTGGGGGCCCTTGCCGGCGCTGGGCCTGCCTGGTTTTGCCGTGGCGCTCGGCTTGAGCCGGGCGGTGGGCTTGAGCCTGCATCTGATGCTGTGGCGTGCGCGCCTGGATTTGCGGCCGCAGCGCAGCGATTGGTGGCGGCTGCCGCGCCGGGAGCTGTCGGCGGTCTTGCACATCGGCCTGCCCGGCGCGGCCGAGAACATTGCCTACCGCCTGGCTTTCATGGTCAGCGTGGCGGTGGCTGCGCTCTGGGGCGCCGGGGCCCTGGCCACCCATGCGTACGTGTCGCAGCTGATGTACGGCATCTTGCTCTTCGGTCTGGCCACCGGTTTTGCGGTCGAGATCGTGGTGGGGCATTTGATTGGCGCGGGGCAGTTGCATGCGGCCAACCGCATCGTGCGGCGTGCTCTGGCGCGCGGCCTGGTGGTCAGCGTGGGGGTGGCTTTGAGTGCGGCCCTGGCCGGGCCCTGGCTGCTGGGGCGTTTCACCCAGGACGCGCAGATCATCCGAGCCGGCAGCGTGCTGCTGTGGCTGACCGTGCTGCTGGAGCCGGGGCGCACCTTCAATCTGGTGGTGATCAACGCTTTGCGCGCGGCCGGCGACGCCCGCTATCCGGTGATGGCCGGGGCAGCCTCCATGCTGCTGGTGCTGGCCGGCGGTGCCTGGTTCTTGGGCGCGTTTTGCGGCCTGGGCCTGCCCGGGGTGTGGCTGGCCTATGTGCTGGACGAGTGGATTCGCGGCCTGCTGATGTGGCGGCGCTGGAACACTTTGGCCTGGGTTCCCATGGCCCGAGCGGCACACAGGCGGCTGCGGCCGGCATGATTTGGCGGCCGGGCTTTGTTCGCCATGCGCCACGCCCGGGGCGCTGC
Source organism: Burkholderiales bacterium PBB2 (assembly GCA_002255955.1). GTDB lineage: Bacteria > Pseudomonadota > Gammaproteobacteria > Burkholderiales > Burkholderiaceae_C > Paucibacter_A. The sequence goes on from NKIM01000060.1 coordinate 13,911, forward strand.
GATACTGATTGCGATGAGCCCGAAGTTCGAATTCCGCGTGTTGTCCCCCGCTTGGCTGGCCGCACTCTGGCTGGCTGCCGGCAGCCCGACAGCTCTGGCGCAGAGCCCGGCAGCGGTCGCTGCACCGGCTGCATCTGCCTCAGCCTCTGCATCTTCATCGGCAGTGAGCGCCGAGCCCGATCTGGAAGAGCTGCTGCGCCAGGAGTTGCGCGAGGTGCCGCGCGAGGTTGAAGTCTCTGCCGCTTCTCGCTTTGCCCAAAGCGCAGCGCAGGCGCCGGCCGTCACCTATGTGGTCACCGCGGCCGAGATCCAGCGCTATGGCATGCGCAGCCTGGCCGACATCCTGCGCGCCATGCCCGGCGTCCACATCAGCTTCGACGGCGTGTTCAGCTACATCGGCGCCCGCGGCCTGGGCCGTCCGGCCGATTTCAACAGCCGCTTGCTGGTGCTGCTGGATGGCATGCGGGTCAACGAGAACATCTATGACGCGGCCCTGATCGATGGCGATTTCTTCGCCGATGTCGACCTGATCGACCGGGTCGAGTACGCACCCGGTCCGGGTTCGGCGGTCTACGGCAACAACGCCTTCCTGGGCGTGGTCAATGTGATCACCAAGCGGGTGGACAAGTTGCGCGGCTTCCAGCTGCGCAGCAGCATCGACTCCGAGGGACAAAAACGCGTGCGCGCCAGCTGGGGTTGGCGCGGCGAGTCGGGGTGGGAGGGCTGGCTTTCGGGCAGCCAGATGCAGCACAGCCACCGGCCGCTGATGAACGAGGTGCCGGCCGAGCATGAGCCGGCGCTGCGTGCGCTCAAATGGTCGCGCGACCAGCGGGTGATGGGCGGGGTGCGCGGCGATGGCCTGAGCCTGCAGGCGGGTTTCAGCAATGTGCGCGAAGGATTGCCTTACTTTTTGACCGACGACACCTGGGATCTGGGCCAGTACAACAGCCGCGGCGTCAACACCTTCTATGCCCTCGATTACGAGCGCAGCCTCGGGCCGAACTGGGATCTGGCCCTGCATCTCTCGGGCAAGCGGGTCGATTTTCAGAAGCACTCCCCCTTCATCGACGGCCCGGATACGGTGCTGTTCTACAACGAGCGCAGTCTGGGGCGCTGGATCAACGGCGATCTGCGCCTGAGCAGCCAGGCCTGGGCTGGTCACAAGCTGATGTTCGGCCTCGAGTACCAGCGCGATCTGGCGATGAAGGTCTCGGCCAGCGCCGACACCTATGGTGAGCTGATCGCTTTTGAGGGCGACAACCGCCGCAACGGCTTTTTTGTGCAGGACGAGTGGCGGCTCCATGATGAGCATCTGCTGGTTCTGGGCCTGCGCCAGGACCGCGCCCGCATCGGCGGCAGCAGCTGGAACCCTCGCCTGGCATGGATTTGGCGTGCCCGGCCCGATGCCAGCTTCAAGCTGCTGTACGGCAGCGCCTTCCGGGCCGCCAATCTCTTCGAGTTCCAGGTCAATGAGCCGCGCTCCCTGCCGACGCCGGAGCCCGAGCGCGTGCGCACCCTGGAAGCCGCCTGGGACCAGGCCTGGAGCCCGCAGCTGCAGCTGCGCGCCTCGGTCTATCTGTCGCGGCTGAAGAACCTGATCAGCCTCGACGACTCGCCTCAACCCTATTTCGTCAACAGCCCGCGTCTGCGCACCGAGGGCGTGGAGCTGGGCCTGGAAAAGCGCTGGGACCGGGGCGCGCAGCTGCGGGCCTCGCTGTCGCTGCAGCGCACCCGTGACGCGCAGGGTCAGGGCCTGAGCAACTCACCCCATGCCTTGTTCAAGCTGCACTACAGCCGCCCGCTGCTGGGCGACCGGCTGCAGCTGGGTTGGCAGCTGCAGGGCATGAGCCGCCGCCACACCGATGGTGAGGATCTGGCCGGTTATGTGGTGCAGAACCTGAACCTGCTGTGGCGGCCCGCCGCAGGCCATGAGCTCAGCTTCGGTGTCTACAACCTGACCCAGACCCGCTACTTCGACCAGCCGGCGGTGCAGAGCTTTCCCTTGCCCCAGCCGCGGCGGCAGGCGCAGCTGAGCTGGACCTGGAGCTTCGAGTGATGACGAAGCGCCTGCTTGCTTGGCCCCCGCAGCGCCGTCGCCGACAGGCGCTGGCCCTGCTGGCGCTGCTCGCCACGGCCCTGAGCCCGGTGCGTGCCGGCCTGGGCCTGGACGATGCCCAGCTCAAGGCCGCCTTCATCTACCGCTTCGCCCAATTCACCCAGTGGCCCGGGCCGGCGCCGCAGGAGTTCAGCTATTGCGTGGCCGGGGCGCCGGCGCTGCGCGAGGCCATGGCCGGCCTGCCGCAAAAGCCCCATGCCGCGGCCACGGTCAAGGTGCGCAGCGTCAGCGAGCCGCAGCAGGCCCTGAGCTGCCAGGTGCTGGTGCTGGGCCTGAGCGAGCGGGCCGATCTGCTGCGCTGGCAGCAGGCCTTGGGGACCGAGCCGGTGCTGGTGGTGGGCGACAGCGCCGAGGCCTATCGTGCGGGCGTGTCGATCGCCTTGCTGGTGGAGCCCAATGGCCTGGCTTTTCGCATCAACCACAGTGAGGCCAAGCGCCGCGGCCTGAGCCTGAGCTCTCAGATGCTCAAGCTGGCGCGCGAGGTGAAGTAGCCCCGGGCGCCGACCGCGCGCGTCGTGTCGTGTCGCGTCGCGTCGCGTCGCGTCGCGTCGCGTCGCGTCGCGTCGCGTCGGCCGCATGGTCCGTTTGCACCGGGCCCGCTTCACCACCGTGTCACCCCTGGCTTGAAGAATGCGCCGCGTACGCAGGCCCCTGCTCCTGCGCCCTACGGAGCCTTCTTCCTCATGAACACCAAGACTTTCGCCCGCGCCCCGGGCGCCCTGAACACGCTGGTTCTGGCCCTGACCCTGGCTGCTGCTGCCACTTCGGCCCAGGCCCAGAGCAACACCCTGGTCGGCTGGGCCAAGATGCCCGCCAACACCTTCTCGGATGGCCCGACCTCGGGCCAGTTCGCCTCGGGTGCCGGTGGCAACCCCTTGCCCCTGCTGAACAAGCAGCCGGTGCAGGGCTTCTCCGCCGTGCTGAATGGCCCGAGCGCGGGCAGCTACCTCTTCATGCCGGACAACGGCTTCGGCACCCAAGGCAATTCCGGCGACACCCTGCTGCGCATGTATGCCGTGACGCCCGATTTCAAGACCGCCCTGGGCGGCAGCGGCACCGTGTCGGCCGCAAATTACCAGACTGGCGCCAGCCTGCCGGCCTTCAATGCCGACAGCCGCATCACCTTGGCCGACCCGGACCGCAAGCTGGGTTTCAAGATCCAGGCCGACTACACCAACTACTACAACAACGCCGCCAACCCCCTGGTCGATGCCAGCATCCGTTCGGGCCGTCTGCTGACCGGCGCCGATTTCGACATCGAGTCGGTGCGCAAGGACAAGAACGGTAATCTCTGGTTTGGTGAGGAGTTCGGCCCCTTCTTGGTCAAGGCGGATGCCTCCGGCAAGGTTTTGCGCACTGAAGTCGGCCTGCCCGGCGTGATGTCACCGCAAAACCCCTACCTCAATGGCGGCGTGGCCAATCTGCCCGGCTCCGGCGGCTTCGAGGGCATGGCCATCAACCCGGCTGGTGACAAGCTCTACACCTTGCTGGAAAAGAGCGTCACGGGCGACGCGGCCGGCACCCTGCGCATCAATGAATTCAGCATCGACAGCGAGAGCTACACCGGCACCAGCTTCCGCTACAAGCTCGATGCCGCCGGCACCAATATCGGCGATATGACGGCGCTGAACGACCATGAACTCATCATCATCGAGCGCAACAACGCCACCGCCACCGGCGGCGGCACGCCCTTCAAGAAGCTGTTCCGCATCGACTTGAATCGCGTCGATGCCCAGGGTTATGTCAGCAAGACCGAGCTGGTCGACCTGATGAACATCGCCGACCCGAACGACTTGAATGGTGATGGCTCCACCACCTTCACCTTCCCCTTCGTCACCATCGAAAGCGTGCTGGTGCTGGACGAGAACACCTTGCTGATCGCCAACGACAACAACTACCCTGGCACGGGCGGCCGCGATCTGGGCTCGGACAACACCGAGTTCCTGAAGATCCAGCTGGCCAACCCGGTGCCGGAGCCGAGCAGCTATGCCATGCTGCTGGGCGGCCTGGGCCTGATGGGCGCCTGGCTGCGCCGCCGCAAGACGGCCTGAGTGGCTTCAGCCCCTGGGGCATATGAAATAGAAACAGGCCGGTCACCCGGCCTGTTTTGCTTTTCTCTTTTGGGCTGCGCTGGGCTCAAGCCGGCTGCAGATCCAGGCTGGGCCACTGTTCGGGCTTGATCTCGAAGCGGTGGTACCAGTCGGAGGGCAGGGTGCCGGCCCAGACGCGGTTGTGGTGGGGCTGCAGGCGTTTCTTGCCAAAGGTCAGGCGCGCTTCGGCCAAAGCCAGCAGGCTGAGCGCGCTCCAGTCGCCGCCGGCCGGGCTGGCTGCCACACCCAGCGAGATGGTCAGGGGGGCCGGGCCGTCCAAATCAGCGCAGGCTGCTTGCACGGCCGCGCGCAGCGCCTCGGCCTTCTCGTGGGCGGCGCTCAGGTCGGTGGCCGGCAGCAGCATCACGAATTCATCGCCGCCCAGATGCACCAGGCTGCCTCCCGCCGGTTGTTGGGCTTTGAGCAGGCCGGCCACACGCAGCAGCACGGCGTGCGCCTGGGCCTGGCCCTGGTCTTCCAGATAGGCCTTGAAATGGTCGAGGTCCATGGTCAGCACCGCCAGCGGCTGGCCCGCGGCGCGAGCGGCCGCAGCCGCCTGATCCAGATGACCTTGCAGGGCCGGGCGGTCCAGCAAGCCGTTCAACTCCAGTGTGTCGGCAATGAGATTGGGCATATCAGCGCTCTCCGGTCTAAGGAACACCCCATCCTAAGCAGGGGGCCGAAGCCGGAGCATGCTCCTTTTCCCATGGGTCGCCAGCGGCAGGTGCGCCCTTTTCTTGCGCCAGATCAGCGGCTGTGCGAGGTCAGCCGGGCCAAGGGCGAGGCCAGGCTGACGCCGGGCGCAGCCCGCCGTGCGCCGCCGCGCGCCGGGCTGGCTTCTGCGCTGGATTCTTCCAACCGGTCTTGCGGGCTGGCCGCGATCAGACCGGCTGGGTCGCGCTGCATGGCCACGCCGACCGCCAGGATGTCGATCACCAGCAGGTGCAGGATGCGGCTGACCATGGGCAGGTGGGTGGAGACATCCTCGACATGGTCGATGATCAGGGCCACATCGGCCTTCCGCGCCAGCGGCGATTGGCCGGCCGTGATGGCCACCACAAAGGCTCCGCGCGCCTTGGCTTTTTCCACCACCTCCAGCAGCTCGGGCAGGCGGCCGCTGTTGCTGATGACCACGGCCACATCGCCGGGCTTGAGCACATTGGCGGCCAGCAGCTGCAGGCGCGGGTCGGTGTAGGCGCAGCTGGACATGCCGAAGCGCAGGAATTTGAACTCCGCATCCTGCGCCACCACGCCGTAATGGCCGACGGCGTAGAACTCGATGCGGCCCGCCTTGAGCAGCAGGGCGACCGCACGGTCGATCATTTCGCGGTTGAGCTGGCTGCGCACCTGCAGAATGGCCGAGGCCGTGTTGCCCAACACCTTGGCGCCCAGCTCCAGCATGGAGTCGTCGCCCTTGACCTGGGTGTGGGTGACGGGCACGGTGCCGGTCAGGCCCGAGGCCAGGCGCAGCTTGAAGTCTGACAGGCCCTCGCAGCCCAGGGTGCGGCAGAAGCGAATCACGGTGGGCTGGCTGACGTTGGCGGCGCGGGCGATTTCGACGATGGGGTCGTTCAGGGCCGAGCGCGGGTGGGCCAGCACATGGTCGGCCACGCGCGCTTCGGCTGGTGACAAGCCCGGGCGTGCGCGGCGGATCTGGCCCAGCAGGCCGGCGCCGGGCGCTTCTTCCAGCGTGGCCAGCTGGGCTTGCAGAATCGCCGAGGCGCCTTTAAAGGTGGCGTGCTCGGCGGTGATGACAAAGGTCGGGATGCCGGCCACATAGTCGCTGAAGCGGCCTTTGTCTTCGAAGCGGGCGCGGAAGCTGGAGCGATCAAAAGCCTCACCCAGGCGCGGCACGATGCCGCCGCCGATGTAGACGCCGCCCAGGGCACCCAGGGTGACCGCCAGATTGGAGGCGGCCGTGCCCAGCAGGCCGCAGAAGACTTCCAGGGTTTCGACGCAGAGGGCGTCGCTGGCGTCCAGGGCGCGCTGGGTGATCTTGGGCGCGTCCAGCTCCTCGGCCTCCTGGCCGGCATGCTCGGCCAGGGCGCGGTAGATCAGTTCCAGGCCGGGGCCGGAGAGCAGGCGCTCGAAAGACACATGGTCGTACTGCTTCCAGGCGTGGCGCAGGATGGCGATCTCGCGTTCGTCGCGCGGCGCGAAATTGGTGTGGCCGCCCTCGGTGCCCAGGGCAATCCAGCCGTCGCCGGCCGGGATCAGGCCCGACACGCCCAGGCCCGAGCCCGAGCCCAGCAGGCCGATCACGCTGGGCATGCGCGCCTCGCCACCGCCGACCTGGCGCACATCGGCGGGTGAGAGCCGCGGCAAGGCCATGGCCAGGGCGGTGAAGTCATTGACCACCACCAGGGTGTCCAGTTCCAGGCGCTGGCGCATCTCTTCGATCGAGAACTGCCAGTGGTAGTTGGTCATGCGCACCTGGTCACCCTCGACCGGGTTGGCGATGGCGATGGCAGCGTGGGCGATATGGGGGGTGTCGGCCAAGCCCTTGAGATAGGCGCTTACAGCGGCATGGAAATCGGCGTGCTCGGCGCAGCGCAGGGAGGCGATCCGGCTGAACTCGCCCGGCGACGTCTCCAGAGCGAAGCGCGCGTAAGTGCCGCCAATGTCGGCAATCAGGCGGGGGGCGTCAAACGGAGGCAGAGAGGACATCGGCGTGGGCATCCAGGCAAGGGGCAGGGCAGCTGCGCATTATCAGGGCCGCTCCTGGGCGGGGTAAGCCGGGCAGTCCCTGCCATGCCAGCAGCCTGGCGGCTCTGGTGTGCGCAGGGCGCCCGCAGGCTTGCGGCGGCAAGTACATATGGGGGTGATTTTGACTTGAAGTTGTAGCTTCACTACTTTTTGAGAAGGCGGCCAGTCTGGCTTGTTGGCCGTGTTTTGTGCGGCTCGGCAGGTAAATAAAGGGCTTCTTTCCTGGGGGTCGCCTCCCGTGTGGCGAGTTTTTGCCATGCCTCGGGTAGTCGCTCTTGCTATGTGAATGTAGTTTTGCTACCTTTTGCCTGTGCGAGGAGCGGGCTCAAGGGGCTGGCCGCGCAAGAACATGAGACGCAGCCGCCTTCCGGGTGGTCTGCCGCGAACGGGGACCGAGGATGCAGCGAGTAGATGTGATGGGCGTGGTTCTGAGGCTGAGGCCGGATCAGGGTGCTTGCGCATGAGTGCGATTGCGCCGCGTGCATCGGCTGCTGAGGCGCCGGTCTACCCGAGTCTGGTGGCGGATGTCGGTGGCACCAACGCCCGCTTCGGCTGGCTGGCGCAGGCTGGCGCTGCGGTGACGGACGTCCAGGTGCTGCCGGTGCGTGAGCATCGCAGCCCTTTGTCGGCCGTGCAGGCCTATCTGGCGCTGCAGCAGGCGCGCCTGGGTGCGGGCTATCAGGCGCCGCGCCGGCTGGCGTTTGCCCTGGCTACCTCGGTCGGGGGTGATCGCCTGGAGCTGACCAATGCGCACTGGAGTTTTTCGCGCAGCGAGCTGCAGGCGCAGCTGGGGTTGTCCAGCCTTCTGGTGCTCAATGATTTCGAGGCTCTGGCCTTGTCGCTGCCGCGTTTGTCGGCAGCGCAGCTGCGCCAGTGGGGTGGTGCGCGGGTGCTGCCGGGTGAGTTCGGGCAGGGCTTCGATGGGATTCTTTTCCCAAACGACACGCTTCGCCTCGGGATGCTTTTTCTGGAGGACGTCGATCACCGCTTTCCATCCCGGATCCGCTGAGGAGGCGGCGCTGCTGACGATGGTGTAGGATGGCTGGGCCGCGTGGACAGCCGTGGTGGCGAAAAGCGAAAGGAGCAGGGATTTCATCTTGTGGGGAAAGTGGAGTGAAAGAGACAGGGAGAAGGCAGCCACTCGAATCC
>NKIM01000061.1 GCA_002255955.1 Burkholderiales bacterium PBB2
CCGCCGAAACCGCGCGCCGGGCCAAGGAAATCGCCCGCCTGGACGGCGAGATCGCCAAGATCGAAGCCAAGCTGGGCAACGAGGGCTTTGTGGCGCGCGCGCCGGCGGCCGTGGTCGAACAGGAGCGTCAGCGCCTGAACGACTTCAGCGCCACCGTCTCTCGCTTGCGGGATCAAGCAGCTCGGCTGGCCCGCTAGCCCGAAACTCCGCCACCTCGGGTGGCGTGGCCAGGATCTCATCCATGCGCCGCGCCACCCCCCAGGCGGCGCGCGTGCGCGACTCGCGCGTGGTGCTGGCCAGGCGCGGTGTGACCTGCAAATTGTCGAGCCCATGCAGCGGCAGGCCCGGCTCCTGCAAGCCGGGCTCCAGGCTGTCGAACCAGGCCGCCAGCAAGCGCCCCTTGCGCAAGGCCTCGGCCAGGGCAGCGTCATCGAAGATGGCGGAATGGGCGATGCTGACCAGCACCTGGCCCGGCTTGGCAAAGCTCAGCACCCGCTCGCCGATCAGGCCACGGTAGCGCGGGAAGTAATTCAGCTGTACGCAGACCCCCTCGCTGTGCTCCATCAGCTCGCGCAGCGGCAAGGGTTCGATGCCCCATTGGGCCCAGATCGGATCGCTCTGGTGCAGGCTGGGGTCGTAGCCCACGACCCGGGTGCCGAAGGCCGGCAGCAGCTGCGCCAGCATTCGCGCGGCCGGGGTCATGCCGATCAGGCCCACCGTCACGCAACCGAGCTCGCGGCCCACCCACATGCCGTCCGAGCCTTGCACCGGCACGCGGCGCAGCAAGGCCAGCAAGGCACCGACCATGAACTCCGCCTCGGCGCTCGCCGTGGCTGTCAGGCTGCGGATCACTTCCACATGGGCCGCGCGGCAGGCCGCCAGATCGATGTTTTCACCGCCCGAGCTCATGCGCCCGACCACGCGCAAACGCGGCGCGGCGCGCAGCAGGGCCGCATCGACGGACACATTGGGCGGCAGGATCAGACCCTGCGTCTGATGCAAGGCCTCCAGCAAGCGCGCGGGCTCGGCGGCCAACTCCGGCGCAAACTGCACAGAATGGCGCTCGCTGAGCCACTGCATGACTTCGATTTCCAGCGGTTCTACGATCAGCAAAGTCATGTTTTGAATCGGTCGAGGGCAGGTCGAAGAGCCGTCATCTGCCCATGCAACAATGCGCGAAAGCAAATCGAGGAGTGTACTTTTATGGCGTCCAAGCCCAGCTCAGTCATCACCAAGGCCATCTTTCCCGTCGCCGGCCTGGGCACCCGTTTCCTGCCGGCCACCAAGGCTCAACCCAAGGAAATGTTGCCGGTGGTGGACAAGCCGCTGATCCAGTACGCCGTCGAGGAAGCCTATGCCGCCGGTGTGCGCGAGATGATCTTCGTGACCGGCCGCCACAAGCGACCGATCGAAGACCACTTTGACATGACTTTCGAGCTCGAGATAGCCCTCGAACAAGCGGGTAAGCAAGAGCTGCTGGACGTGGTGCGCAGCGTCAAGCCCGATGACATGGAGTGCGTCTATGTGCGCCAGGCCCAGGCGCTGGGACTGGGCCATGCCGTGCTCTGCGGCCAGCGCCTGGTGGGCAACGAGCCCTTCGCCGTGCTGCTGGCTGATGACTTGATGGTGGGCCCGCCCGGTGGCCAGCCGGTGCTCAAGCAGATGGTGGAGCAATTCGCCGAGTGGCGCGCCAGCATCCTCGCGGTGCAGGAAGTGCCGGCCGAGCACACCCGCCGCTACGGCATCGTCGCCGGCAGCCAGGTCAACGAGCATCTGGTCGATGTCAGCCGCATCGTCGAGAAGCCGGCGCCCGAAGACGCTCCCTCGCGCCTGGCCGTGGCCGGCCGCTACATCCTCACGCCCGGCGTCTTCCACGAGATCGCCAACCAGCCGCGCGGCGTGGGCGGTGAGATCCAGCTGACCGATGGCATCGCCGGCCTGCTGCGCCGCGAAAAGGTGTTCGCCTACCGCTACGAAGGCAAGCGCTACGACTGCGGCAGCAAGGAAGGCTTTTTGCAGGCCAATGTGGAACTGGCCCTGGCGCACCCGCAGCTGGGCGCAGGTTTCCGCGACTACCTGCGCTCGATCGAGATCTGAGCGATCAGGCCGCGCCGGGTGCAAACACGCGCAGGCGATGGCCATCGGGATCGCTGGCCGAGAAGGTGTAGCCAAAGTCCATGGCAGTGGGTGCTTGCAAGATCAGCACGCCGCGTGCGACCCAGGCCGCATGCACCGCATCCACCGCGGCCGCGCTGTCCTGCACAAAGGCCAGCTCGCTGCTGCCCCCCTGCCCAGCCGAGGCCGGCGCCACCGTGTCGCGCGCCCAGAGGCCCAACATCAGGCCCGGGGCCAGGGCAAACATGGCGAAGGTGGGTGAGGCCTCGACCGGCTCTGCAGCAAGGATCTGGCGGTAAAAGCTCGCGCTGGCGGCCGGGCTCTGCACATGGAGCAAGACAAAGTGGGCCTGGCTTTGCAGGCTGAAGTTCGTGGGGTTCATGCTGGAAGTTGGCTGCGAGCCATGGGTTGAAAGAGCCGTCATGCTAGGCAGACGCCCTGTCAATTTCTGGCAGCAGCAGGCAGCCCAAGTGCCGCCCCTCAGCTCACTGCGCCGCGATGCCCTCAGCCTCACGCCAGGCTTTCAACAAGGTCTGGCGGCGCTGGGGATAGCGCTCATCCAGCACCTCCAAGGCTTGGATCTGGTCGCAACGAAAGCTGCGCCGCTCCCCGCGCAGCTCGCACCAGGCCACCAGCACACGGGCCTGATCGAAAAAGCCCAGGGCAAAGGGCCAGACCACGCGCTCGCTGCTGCGGCCTTTCAAATCGCGGTAGTGCAGGCGGACCTTGCATTCCTGCCGCATGGCGGCGCGCAGCCGGGCCAACACCTGGTCCATGCGCGGCAGCGGCGCACCCGGGCCGACCAGCAGGGCCGTGCTGTCCATCTCATGGCGCAGCCCGGCCGGCAACACGGCCGAAATCTTGGCCAGGGCGTGGCGCGCCGCCGCGGCCAGCACCTCATCATCAGCGCGGCCCGCCACCCAGCGCGATCCCATCACCAAAGCCTCGACCTCATCGGCCGAGAACATAAGCGGCGGCAAGGTGAAACCCGGCTTGAGCACGTAGCCGAGGCCTGCCTCGCCCTCGATCTGGGCGCCCTGCGCCTGCAGGGTGGCGATGTCGCGGTAGAGGCTGCGCAGGCTGATGCCCAGCTGCGCCGCCAGGCTGGCGCCGGGCACCGGATGGCGGTGCCGACGCAGCAACTCCATCAGGTCCAGCAGGCGGGCGGCGCGAGACATCGCAACAGCGCGCTCAGTCGTAAATCGACTTTTCCGGCCGCCGTGCCAGCACCGCAATCGGCGGCGCCCAGCGCTCGCCACGAGGCTTCTTGCTCGTGACCAGGGTGATCTCGCTGGGCTCGAAGACCTCGACGTTGTGCGTGATCGGCGTGGTCAGCAGGTACTGCGCGCGGGTGGAGCGGAGGAAGTGGCCGACCAGCTGGATATTGCGCACGTCCAGGTGGGCAAAGGGCTCGTCGATGAAGACGAAACCGCCCGGCGAGTCGTCGTCCTTCATCAAGCCCACCAGCAGGATCAGGCTCTTGAGCACCTGCTGGCCGCCCGAGGCCTCACCGTCGTTCAGGCCCACCTCACCCTTGCCGTCGAAGTTGAATTTGACCTGCAGGCCGGCCTGGGCGAGCACCATATCGTCGTTGTCCAGATGCGGCAGCTCGGCCTGCGCCATCACGCCGGCCAGCTCGCCCAGCTCCTGCACATTTTTTTTGTAGCGACGCACCGTGGCGCGCAGCACGTCGATATAGCGCTCGCGGGCGTTGAAGGCGGCGATGCGGGCCATCTCATTGCTGGCGCGGCGGTCGTCGAGCTGGGCGGTCTGCTCCAGCACCGACACGCTCATGCGCGCATGCCGGTCCTGCACCTGCGGGTCGGTTTCCCAGACACCGTTTTCCAGCTCCGCCTGCACATGGCGGCCGGCAATCTCGGCCTGCTTGGCATTCTCGAACTCATCGCGCAAGGCCTGCAGCGCCGCCGGTGTGACCCAGGACGCCGGGAACCGTGCCTTGGCCACACGCGATTCGCGCGCCTGGGCCAGCAGCTCGCGCTTGCGGCCCTCATGCTCGCGCTGGGCGCGGCCGACGTTCTCTTCGCTGGCCTTGAGGCTGGCCTGGGCCGACTCGTAATCGCGCTCGCTGCGGCTGTGCTGGGTCAGGGCGCGGTCGTGCTCGGCATCGAGCGCGGTCATGCGGCCCGAGGCCTCGACACGGGCCTGCCGCAGGGCCGGCAGGCGCTCGCGCACAGCGGCAAAGTCCTCGGCCTTCTCGGCCAGTTCCTGTGCGGCCTTATGACCCAGGGCGGCGCGCTGCGCATCCTTGAACTGGCGCTCGACCTCGGCCTGCTCCTTGGCAATGCGGCTCAGCTCCGCGTCGTAGCGGTTGAGTTCGCTCTCCAGGGCCTTGCGGCGCGACTCCAGCGCCGACACACCGAACTGGAAGTCACGCGGCTCGACCCAGAGGCTGCGGCCGCCACGGCCGTCCTTGTAATAGGCATCGGGCGTGATCCACTCGCCGCCCACTTTGGCACCGGCCTCGGTGTCCTTGACGCGGCGGATGCCGCCCAGTTGCCGGATCAGCCAGCCCGGGGCCTTGGCATTGAAGCGCAGGGCCGCGAGCAGGGAATCGGGCGGCACGCTGGCCGGCACGTTCTCGGCCTCGGCCACCACGTAATGGCGATAGCGCTCACGCGAAGCCAGGGCAAAGGCATGGGCCTCGTCCCCGCTGCGCTGCAGCACCACCACCCAGCGCGAAGGCCGCAGCATGCCTTCGGCGGCGGCGCGCCAGCTTTCATCGGCGATGTCGATGCAGTCGGCCAGCACATGGTGGGCAATGCCGGCGTCGTCCAGCGCGCGGCGGAAGCGCGTCACCTCGGCCGGCGGCGGCGGCAGGCGCTGGCCGCTCAATGCCTCCAGCGCGGCCTGGGCCTTGCGGCTCTGGTCATTGGCCCGGGTGAAGGCTTCGCGCAGGCGGTGTTGTTCGCCGCTGAGCTGCTCCACGCGCTGGGCCAGCTCCTGCGCATCGGTCTCCACCGCGGCCAGGGTGCGCAGCTCTTCCTCGCGCTTGGCCAGCAGCTCCAGCGGCCGCTCGGCCTCGCGCGCGGCGTCAAAGGCGGCGCGGGTCTGGCGGCGCTCGGCTTCCAGCTCGACCAGTCGCTGCTTGGCGCGCTCCAGGGCCTCGAACAAGCTGTGCAGCTCGGCCCGGCGTGCGGCCTGCTGGCGCGCATCGGCGCCGGCAAACAGGCGCTGGCGGTGCAACTCGCGCAAGCCCTGAGCCGTGCGCGCGCGCGCCTCGCTCCACTGCAGCACCGGCAGTACCTCGGTGGCCAGGCGCTCACGCTCCTTCTGGCGCAGCTGGTACTGCTGGAAGCTGTTGACCCGGTTGGCCAGGTCGGACAGCTGGGCCTGGGTGTGCGAGAGCTCGTGCGTGGCCTGCTCGACTTCTTTCAGCAAATGCTGCTGGTGGCTGCGGGCCTGGTCGTAGCGGTCGAGCACCTCCTGGTCGCCGAAGACTTCGAACACCAGTCGCAGCAGCTCCTTGGGGCTGAGCTCGCACAAGCGGTCGGTCTGGCCCTGCTCCAGGGCCAGCACGCGGCCGATGGCGCGGGTCAGGCCGGCGGCTTCCAGGCGGCGGCGCCAGGCTTCGATGCCCATCCAGTCCTTGTCGCCGCGCTCAGCCAGGGCCTCGATCTCATGGACGCCGTCCACCATCATGTAGCGACGCTGCCAGTCGCCGCCGTGGCGTTCGATGCGGCAGACCAGGGTCACCTGGTCGGCATAGAGCAGGGAGCTGGCGAAGGGCCGCGAGCTGTTCTGGCGGCCACGCGGGCGGTTGTCCACCAAGGCGCGCAGCCAGGCGCTCTCGGCATTGGCGTGGCGGGCATAGGTCTTGTACGTGCGGCCGCCCGAGCATTCCAGGCCTAGCAGCGTGCGCATGGCATCGAGCAAGGTGGTCTTGCCCGAACCATTGGGGCCGGCGATGGTGATGATGGCGCCGTCCAGCGGCATGCTCACCCGCCGGCAGTAGTCCCAGTGCAGCAGTTCCAGCGATTGCAAGTGAAACATCAGGTCTCGCTCTTGTTCTGTTCTTGTTCGGGCAGGGCTTGGGCGTCCAACGCTGGCTCGGGCTCGGGCTCGGGCTCGGGCTCGGGCTCGGGCTCGGGTTCCGGTTCAGGCATTTCAGGCTGGCGCGCCTTGGCAATGGCCGCGGCAATCTCCGGGTCGGTCGTGCGGGCCAGCACATCGCCCAGGGCACCGTCCAGGATGCGCGGCGCCAGGGTGTCGTAGTCCAGCAGCAGGTCCAGCAGCGGGCCCTCGGCAATATCCTCGCCGCGGCGGGTGATGAAGCCATTGCGCTCGAGCAGCTTGAGGTTGCTGTCCAGGCGCATCTTCTTGCCCAGCTGGTTGCCGAAATCGGCCAGCAGGCTGCGATAGCTCAGGGTCGGGCTGACGCTGGCCGCCGTGGGCAGGGGCTTGTCGGTGGCGAACATCTCGCCCTGCCCTTCTTCCTTGGCCTCGGCGCGCGCCACCTGGCGCTGGCGCTTGGGTAGCACGATCAGTGACCACAGCACCACCAGCAGGGCGACACCATCGCGCGGCAGGTCGAGGTTGTTGTTGGCGGCCAGGCCGGTTTCGCCAAACACCGCCACCTCGGCCGGGCGCAGCATGGCCAGGCTGATGTGGTCGGCATAGAGGTTGTCGATCACGCGCAGGCCGACCGCGGCCAGGCGTTGGCCCAGGGCGTTCCAGACCTCCTGGTCGATCAAGGCGCGGCGCACCAGCGGGTGGCTGCGGGGCAGCCAGCGGCGGGCCAAGAGCTGCGCAGCCAGGGCGGCCGCGTCGTCGAGAGCAGCGCTCATGCTTGGTCTTCTTCCTTCGGTTCTTGTTGTTCTTCTGCAGATGCAGCGTCAGCCGGCGGGCGGCGCAGCACGCCGCGGCTCATCCAGCGGATGTATTCGTCATCGCACTCGCCCTGCTCGGCTGACCAGTGCACGCGCCAGGGCTGGCGCGCCATGTCGCCGGTGGCACCGGTCAAATGCTGGGCCTCCTTGTCGCCGAGCAGGGGCAGCAGCTGGGCGCGGTAGCTGGCGCGGGCATAACTGCCGCCCAGCACGGCCGGGGCCAGGTCTTGCTCGACCTCGCCCGCCTCGCTCCAGCGCGTCAGTAGCGCCTGCATGATGGACATCTCGGGCGGCAGGCTCATCACGGCCAGCTCGCCCTCGGGCGCGGCCTGGGCATGGGGCAAGGCCTCGGGCGTGGGCGCGGCCGGGCGATCCCGTTCGAACTCGGCCTCGGTCGTGTCCAGCAGCTCATGCTGGGCCACCAGCACCGGGTGCACCGGGCGCGACAAGGCGCCCAGGGCCAGGTTCTCCAGGAAATGCACGCTCTGCAGCCAGCGCCGCACATCGGTGGTGGTGATGCCGGTGGAGCCCAGCGTGACGCGCTGGCGGTCGGCTTGCTGCAAGGCCCGGTTGAACTGGCTGGCCATGGACAGCAAACGCGCCTGGGCCAGGCCCAGCTCGCGGGCCAGACGCTCGAGCCGGGCATTGCCCTGCTCCTGGGCCTGCACCATGATGGCGGAAAGCGCCTCGCTGGCCTTCTCGACCAGGCTGAGCGCCCGGCCGAAACGCTGGCGGGCACGGCGCAGGTGGAACTCCGAGCCGCTGGCGATCGCATCGGCGAACTCGTCGTAGAGGCGCGAGAGCTGGGCCTGCAAATGCTGCAGCTGGGCCGGGTCCAGGGTGCCCAGCTGGTGGGCACCGGCCACATTGGCCAGCAAGGCGCTGAGGTCGGCGTCCTGCTGGGCGCTGCTGCTGACCAGGGGCTGGAGCAGGCCCAAGAGCTGCTGAGCCAGAGGTGTGACGCCGTAATGCTGGTTGGAAGGGTCCCAGGCCAGCAGATCGGCCTCGCGCAGGCGCTTGAGCACCAGCTCCAGCGGCTCGTCGCGCAGCATGTGGAAATGCTGGTTGAGCGCCTCGCGGCTGATGCGTGAGGCCGGCATGGCCATCACTTCCAGGAACACCCAGACGCGCAGCTTGACCAGGCTGGCCGGGCCGTGAAAAAGCGCGCGCAGGCCGGCCATCAGGCCATCCTGCCGCTCCATCTGCCACAAGAGCTGCGCCTCACCGGGGGCAGCCGCGTCGCGAAAAAAATCTTCAAAGCGAGCTTCGTCTTCGCTCGCTGGGTTTGGGGTCTCCCGCATGGCGCTGATTATCCCCGCTGGCGCGCCCATTTCCGGCCCGCAGCCCCGCGGAAGTTCAGAGCTGGTCGATCTCCTGCGTGTCGCCAAACAGCGAGGCGCGGAAGGCCGGTGCCGAGTTCTTGTCGTCCATGGCCCAGAGCAGGATGGCTTGGGCCGACATCGGGCGGGCAAACAGATAGCCCTGCAGCTCGTCGCAGCCCATGGCCACCAGCACCTGCTGCTGGCCCTGGGTCTCCACACCTTCGGCCACCACACGCAGGCCCAGGGCATGGGCCAGGCGGATGACGGCATCGACCACCGCACGGGCATCGGCGCTGGCCACCAGGTCGGTGACAAAGGCCCGGTCTACCTTCAGCTCCTGGGCTGGCAGCTGGCGCAAATAGCTGAGCGAGGAATAGCCGGTGCCGAAATCATCGATGGACAAATGAACGCCCAATTCGCCAAGGCGGCGGAAGGTGTCCTGGATGGCCTGGGTGTTCTCCATCACCACCGATTCGGTGATCTCGCAGGTCAAGAGGGTCGGGTGCATGCGCGAGGCTTCGAGCGCCTTCTGGATGCGGTCGACGATGTCGGCCTGGCGCATCTGCTGCGCCGAGAGATTGATGGCCACGCGCATGCGCAGGCCGCTCTCGCGCCAGACCTGGGCCTGGCGGCAGGCCGCATCGATCACCCAGTTGCCCAGCTCGCGCATGAAGCCAAAGCGCTCGGCGATGGGAATGAAGATCACCGGCGACACCATGCCGCGGGTCGGGTGGTGCCAGCGCAGCAAGGCCTCGGCGGCCGTGACCTCACCGCTGCGCGCATCGATCTTGGGTTGGAAATACAGCTCCAGCTGGTTGCGCTCCACAGCATGGCGCAGGTCACGCAGCAGATCCAGCTGCTCACGCGTGTCACCGTCCATGCCAGCGGCATAAAAGCAGTAGCAGGCGCCGCCCAGGCGCTTGGCCGCGCTCTTGGCCGCGTCGGCGCAGGCCAGCATGCGGGCCTTGCCGCCGTCGAGCGGATAGCGGGCAATCCCCGCCGAGCAAGAGATCGCCAGCTCGCGCCGGTCCAGCAGATAGGGCCGGGCCAGCTCGGCCAGGACCCGGGCTGCAAAACTGGCCACCGCCTCCTTGCTGCCTGCCTCGTGCAAAAGGATGGCGAACTCATCCCCGCCGATCCGGGCCGCCACATCGTGCACGCCCAGACAGCCGCGCAGGCGATCGGCCGCCAGACGCAGCAAGGCATCACCCTTGTCATGGCCGAAGCTGCTGTTGACGGGATTGAAACCATCGAGATCGAAGAGCAGCAAGGCCAGCGGCTGCTCCTTGGCATCGCTCTCCAACACCGCCTGCGCCAGCTGTCGCTCCAACCCCAGGCGCGTGGCCAGGCCGGTCAGCGGATCGGTGAAACGGGCGTCGCTTTCCTTGTCTGCCGCCACTTGCATCTCGCCCACATGGCGCAGCAAGGCCGGCAAGGCCCGGGTCATGAGCAGCACCAGCAAGAGCAAGGCCAGCTCGCGCGCACCCAGTGCCCAGCGCGGCCACATCGCCAGCACCGCCTGCCAGCGGGCCTCACCAAAGCCCTCGCCCGCCTCGGGCCCGCTGAGCAGCAGGCGCACACCCAGCGGCAGCAACACCGCCGCCGCCATCACCACGCCACGCAAGCCGCGCGCCGCGATTGATCCGCCGTTCAGCCACAACAAGCCGGCCACGGCCAGCAAACTCAAGACACCCGCCGCAGGCGCCATCGGCACGCGCGCCAGCAGCAGCCCCTGCCCGGCTGCCAGCAGCAGAGCCCACACGCCCATGGCCACGCGAAAGCCGGTGCTCAAGGCGCGACGCGGCTGCAAGGCCTGGAGCAAGGAGCGCGAGGCGGCATAGGCCATCAGCAGGGACAGGAGCAGGGGCAACGCCGGTGTCTCTGCCGACATCCACGGCCACCACAGGCCCGCGGCCAGCAAGAGGCTGCCCAGCCAGCGGCTGCGCGGCACGCCGCGGGGCTGCACATGCAGCTGAGCCATGGCCCGGGCCTGTGCGCCCGCCAGCAATGCGGCCGCACTGAGCAGCAGCCAAGCGGCCGGAAGCAGCCCGAACAGCAACACGCAGGCACTGCCACGCAGCCAGGGCCAAGCCGACTGCCAGCCGGCCGGCAGGCTGTGCAAGAGCGTCTGCATCAGCAGATCCGGGTTAAGTGCGTTCAAGGCATCCACGCCAGACGCCCAGCTCCCATGGGCCGAGAAAAATACAGCAAGTCCATGGTCGAGCAGCCTAGCGCGGCTGCAGCCACAAGGCCGAGGAAAACTAGCCCGGTTTGCCCACTTTGTTTCGCCAGACGCAAACGACGGCGCGGGCTCAAAGGCCGGCGAGGCGGCGCAACAAGGAGAACAGCGGCGTGAACAGCAGCGCGAAGCCCAGGAGATTGCCCAGCACTGTCCACCAGAACTGGCGTCGGAACGCCGGCTTGCTGGACTTGTGGCGCAAAAGCTGCTGCGCCAGCAAAGCGCCCGGCCAGCCTCCCGCCAAAGCCAGGCCGTGCAAAGTGCCCTCACGCACCCGCCAATGCCCCAGCCGCGCGGCCCGCTTGTCTCCGGCGTAGACGATGAAGGTGGCCAGGCTCAGCGCCATGTAAGCACCCCACAGCGCCGGCGGCAGGCCCCAGAGCAGATGGCAGCTCAGATAGGCGGCAGCGAAACCAGGAATCAAGAGCAAGCCAGCACTACCTGCGCTTGCGCTCGGGCGCCGCGCTGGCAGGGCCGGCGCCAGCCGAGGCCGCCGCACCCGCACCGCCCGCCGCTTGCCCTGGCCGTCCACACCAAGCTCGTAGCTGAAGGTCTCCCCCTGCTGGGGCCGCTGCGTCAGCAGTTCGAAATCACGGATGTGGACGAACAGCTTGGCGTCTGGCGCCGAGGGCGAGCGCACGAAGCCATAGCCTTTGCTGTCGTCCCACTGGATCAGGATGCCGGTGTGGCGCATGGACATGAAAACAAGAAGAGAACCGTGAACCCGGCGAGCGAGTCGCGCCGACGAAAAAAGGCCCGCCAGGACGAACCTTGGCGGGCCTTTTGATCTTAGTGCAGCCCCGGGTCAGAACCCGGGGTATTCAGCAGGCGCTGCGCTGCAGCGCAGGCTTCAGCGGCCGAAACCGCTGCGGCGCGGGCCGGCCGGGCCGCCACGCTTGGCGCCCGGGCCGCCAGGGCCACGCGACTCAAAGCCACCCGGGCGACGGTCGCCGCCAAAGCTGGGCTTGCCACCGAAGGCCGGCTTGTCGCCGAAGCTCGGGCGATCGCCACGCGGGGCGAAAGCAGGCTTGTCACCACGGGGGGCGAAGCCGGCATTGCCACGATCGAAGCCACGGTCAAAACCACGCTCGGCCGGTGCACGGTCGAAGCCGCGGTCTTGGCCACGGTCGAAACCGCGATCGAAGCCACGATCCGAACCACGATCAACCGGACGCGCATCAGGACGGAACTCACCACCGCGCGGCTCGAAGCCTTGCGGACGGCCACCGTCACGGTTGTCACGAACGAGAGGACGACCCGCATCACGGTGGAAAGGCTTGCCGCCACCGAAGCTCTTGCCGCCGAAGCCGGGCTTGCCACCCCAGCCCGGACGGGCACCGCGGTCTTCGAAACCACCGGCGCCGGCAGGACGCGGCGGGAAGATGCGCGGCTCTTGCGACTTGGGCTCCAGGCCTTCGATTTGCGCCGAAGGAATGGTCTGAGTCGTGAACTGCTGGATGCGGCGGATCATGGACACATCGTCACGCGTGGCCAGGGTCACGGCCAGGCCTTCACGGCCGGCACGACCGGTGCGGCCGATGCGGTGCACATAGTCCTCGGCCTTCATGGGCAGACCGTAGTTGATCACGTGGGTGATGGTGGGCACGTCGATGCCGCGGGCGGCGACATCGGTGGCCACCAGCACGCGCACTTCACGACGGCGCAGGGCCATCAGCACGCGGTTGCGACGACCTTGCGGCATGCCACCGTGCAGGGGCGCCACGGCGTGGCCCAGTTCCTGCAGGCGCTCGCTCAGCCAATCGGCATCGCGCTGGGTGCTGGTGAAGACCAGAGCCTGGTCGACATCCTTGTCGGCCAGCAGATGCTCGAGCAGCTGGTCCTTGTGGTTGTTGTTGTCGGCCCAGTGCAGACGCTGGGTGATGTTTTCGTGGGTGTCGGTGTGCGAGGCAACATCGATGCGCTGCGGCTCGCGCAGCAGATCGTTGGCCAGACGGCCGACGTGACCGGCGAAGGTCGCGCTGAACATCACGGTTTGGCGGGTGGCCGGGATGCGGTCGGCGATGAACTTGATGTCATCGATGAAGCCCATGTCCAGCATGCGGTCGGCTTCGTCCAGCACCAGCATTTCGACGTTGTCCAGCACGGCCTTGCCGGACTGGATGTGGTCCATCAGACGGCCCGGAGTGGCAATCAGGATGTCCAGGGGGCCGCTCAGCTGGCGCAGTTGCAGGGCATAAGGCATGCCGCCCAGCACGGTCGACAGCTTCAGGCCTTGCACATGGCGGCCGTAGGTTTGGGCAGCCTTGGCCACTTGCATGGCCAGTTCACGGGTGGGACACAGCACCAGCACGCGGGGGCCTTGCACACGGCCTTTTTCGCGGCGGGTGTTCTCGCCACCGGCGGCGGCGGCAGCGGCTGCACGGGCTTCGATGACCTTCTGCAGCGCGGGCAGGGTGAAGGAAGCGGTCTTGCCGCTGCCGGTACGCGAGGACACCATCAGGTCCACGCCCTTCAAGCCGGCGGGGATCGCCAGGGCTTGCACTTCGGTGGCGGTTTCGTAACCGGAATCCTTCACAGCACGCAGCAGGGACTCGTGCAAACCTAGATTTTCAAAACTCATATCTTCTTTCAACAAAGCCATGCCCCGCCTCGCAAAAACGAGACGAAAACACGCGCATGCCACGCAAGAAAAAAATGCGCGTCACGCCAGTAAAGTCGCTGGGAGAAAGCTCGCGTCGTGCACCGGGACTTGAAGGGGACAGCCGAGCAAAAGCCAGCCGATTGGTGCCAGGTGCGGCGCCGGGGGAACAGTCAAAGCGACGGCATCGCCGCCGACCGAACCCGAAGGGTGTTCAGCACACCATCCCGGTGAGGGATGTTCGCGAGGCCTGGGCCGTACCCGGGATTTCGCGTCACTGAGCGCAACATGCCCAAAAACTCGTGAACGAGTGTTTGACTGTGGTCAGCGGCCTGAACGAGGTCAGAGGAGACGAACGAAATGCAAAACAGCTTCAGCTGCAAGCAAGACCATGACTATAGCACACTAGGGTTTTCACGGAAGCTTCATCGCGCCGTCAAATTCAGATTTATCTGAGTTGCGCGCCGAAAGCCTCAAGAAGAAACGGCCGGCCGTGACAAGTTCACGACCGGCCGCACACTCAGAAAGACGCTTGTGCTGACGCCTTGTCTCAGGCCACCAGGTCCAGCAAAGCCGCCAGGGCCGAGAGGTAGTCGGCCAAGGCATCGCCCTGCAGCAGTTGCAGGCCGGCGTCACCGTCCAGGCTGCAGGCCGGCATGGCCTCACGGGTGTCTTGCAGGTGCAGCAAGGCGGCTTCGAAACCGCTTTGTGCCTGCAACTGGATCAGCGGCAGGCCGCGCGAGTCCTCATCGGCCACACGAGCCAGGCGCTCTTCCAGCACCGATTCACCCCAGGCCAGCTCCAGATTGAGCAGGCCGCAGCGCGGCACCTGCAGATCCAGGCCTTGCGCCGCTGCATCGCTGCACAGCAGCACGCTGGCGCGCGCATCCTGGCGCCAGCGCTCGGCCAGAGCTCGGCGCTGCGCCAGTGGCAGCGAGGCCGGAATGGCAACCTGCGCAATGCCGGCCGATTGCAGCACCGGCTGCAGCTGGGCGAGCGCGTCGTCCCACTGGCTGCAAACCCAGAGGCGATCCAGGGCCTTGCCCTGCAGCTCGCGGGCCACCGCCGCCACGGCCAGCAGCTTGGGCGCCTCGGCCTGACGGCCAGGTTCCGCGGCATCGTCCAGCAGCTGCGGGCTGATGGCCAGGCGGCGCAGGGCTTGCACCGTGCGGTTGAGTTGCAACTGCTCCGCGCCCGAGACAAAGCTGCTGCGCTGCCAGCGCGCCACCGCCTGGCGCAGGCTGGCCAGCAGCGGCGCTTGCAGGGCCTGCTGCGCTTCGCTCAGCGGCACGGCGCGCAGCTGCACCAGAGCCAGCGGCAGATTGGGCAGCAGCTCGGCCTTGGCGCGGCTGAACACCAGGCGCTCCAGGGTTTCGTCCACATCACCCAGCGACATGAAGCCGGTCACGCGGCCCGAGCCGTCGCGGTGCACATGCTCGGCCAGGAAATCGGCCAGCGGGCCCTGACGGTGGCAATCCAGCAGCTCCACCAGGGGCAGCAGGATTTGCGGCTGGCTGTTGAGCAGCTGGCTGCTCAGCATCAGCACAAAGCCGCCGCGCGCATCGAGTTGCTGCAGGCGCTCCAGCGTGGCCGCATCCAGTCGCTGAGCTTCGTCGACGATGACGAGATCGGCGCCATGCGCTTGCAGCGCATCCAGATCCTGGGCCAGGGTGTTGAGCGCGGCAATCTTGATCTCGCCGGCGGCGGCCAGTTGCTCGCGCCGCGCCGCCGCATCGCCCCAGACCAGGCTGGCGCGGCGATGGCTCAGGCTTTGCGCCTCGCTGAGCCAGCGGGTCTGTGCCGACTCCGAGCACAGCAGCAGCACGCGCTCCACGCCAAAGTGACGCAGCATCAGCTCGGCCGTACCCAGCGCCGGGGCGTAGAGGCCCAGCCCCAGATCGTCGGCCACCAGGCTGCGGCCCGCGCAGGCGGCGAACAGGGCCGCCTCGAGCTGGTAATGCGGCAGCGGCAGCTTGAGCAGATTGCGCAAGCCCTCGCTGTCGAACAGCTGCGGATAGGCCTGGCCCAGCACGCGCACCCGCTCGGCCGCATCGGCGGCCAGGGCCAGGTGTTGCCAGACAGCGTCCGACACCCGCAACTCATGGCCGGCCTCGGCCGCTTGGCTCAGCAGCCCGGCCACGGCACTGGCACCCGCCAGCTTGCCCTGTGCAATGCCACGCAGCACGGCTTGAACCTCGGCCGCCAGCGCCTCCGGGCAGGAGGGCGAAGCACGCCAGACCAGCTGACGACGGGCGCCGCCGCCGAGGTCCAGCTCGCTGTGCTCGGCTTGCCAACCGGCTGCCAGGCGATCGCGCAGCTGGGTGAGCAGGAACTGGCCATGCTCGCAGCCGGCCGGATCGCTGAGTGCAAAGCTGCGGCAGCTGCACTGCAGATCGCGGGCACGCGGGCCACGCAGACTCAGCTGCCAGCGCTCACCGCCCTCGATGGCTTGCACCTCGTAGCGGCCGAACAGGCGATCGCTGCGGGCCTCCAAGATGAAGCGAGGGGCCGGCGCTGGTGCGGGCTTCGGAGCCGGGGCCTCGACTGGCGCCGACTGCACAGCGGGCACTGCTTGCGGCGCTTGCGGCTGTTTCGGCGCAGTGCGGGTCGAAGTCGCAGCTGGCTTCGATTTGCCGTTCTTGCGCTGAGATTGCTGTGCCTTGGCTGGGGCCGGAGCAGCAGGCGCGGCAAGCGAGACCGGAGCAGCTGCAGGAGCCGCTGGAGCCGGTGGAGTCTCAGCGTCCACACTCACCGCCGCCGGCTTCTTCTTGGCCTTGGCTGCCGTCGTTTTGACAGGCTTGGCGGCAGCCTGAACCTCAGCAGGAGCAGGAGCTTGCACCTCCGGTTCCGCCATCTTCTTGCGAGCCTTGGCGGCTGCCTTCGCTGGCGCAGGTGCCGGAGCGCTGACCGGCTCGGCGGTGGCGGCTGCGCGCGTGGTCGTTTTCTTGCTGGCCGTCTTGACCGCAGCGGCAAGAGGCTCGGCGGCCGCGGGCGCTGTGCTCACGGTCTTGGAGGCCGTCGCCTTGCGCGCTGGCTTGGCAGCGGGGGCTTCAGCGACCTTGGTGGCCTTGGCAACTTGAGCGGTCTTGACAGCCTTTTTGCTCGCCACGACGGGCTCGCTGGCGGCCTTCGGGGCGGCAGCGGCTTTCTTGGCGGGTGCGGCCTTCTTGGCCGGCGCAGTCTTGGCAGCCGCCTTGCTGGGCGCCTTGGCTTCCGCCTTGACGGCGGGCTTGGTGCTCGTCTTCTTGGCGGGCGCTTCGGCGGTCACCGCGCGGTGGGCCACCGCTTTCGTGGCCACTGTCTTCTTGGCCGCTGCCTTTGTGGCTTCCGCCTTTTTGGGCGCCGCTTTGGCGGGGGCCGATTTCTTGGCCACAGCGCTCGGGGCCACCGCCTCGGTCACGTCCGCGGCCTTGGCCTTCTTGGCGGGCGCGGTCTTGATCGCCGTCTTGGGCGCTGTCTTCTTGGCCGCTGCGGCCGGCTTGGCGGCGGCAGTGCGTGCTTGGGTTTTGGTAGCCATGGGAATTCAGTCAGATGGTCGCAACAGGGTGAGGCCGTGAGCGCAACACATTGCTCGCGCTTCTTGTTTCATTCAGAGCGGCAGCTCACCCGGGTTCAGCAGGCTGGCAGGACACCAGCCGCGCAGGCTGTTAAAAAATGCAAGGGCTTGGGCGCGCTTCAGATCGCTCTTCATCAGCTGCGCCTCGCGCAGCCGCCCTTCTTGCAGCAGTTCTTCTCGGTAAACACCGGGCAGAAGCCCGGCTTGCAGGCGTGGCGTCAACCACTGCCCCTCAATTTGCACGGCGATATTGCCAAAGCTGCACTCGGTCAGTTCCCCGGCCTCGTTCCACAGCAAGACATCAAATGCCCCAGCGGGCTTGGTCGCGGCGAAGGCCTCGTACACCTCTCGCCGCGTGGTCTTGTGCTGGATGAACTCGGCCGCCGCCCCTTGCGAGGCGATGGCATGTGCAGCCAGCGCGAGTATCACGCAATTTGGTGTCGGCTCCAGCGGCGTGGCGCGCATTTGCAGGCCCGCTTGTGCGCAGAACGTGAGGCGCACACGCCATTCACCCTGGGCATGCGCGGCCGCCAGATCGGCCAATGCGGCGCGCACATCCGGCAGCTTGGGCTTGAGCCCGAAATGCTGGCAGGTGCGCTGCAAACGGTCCAGGTGGCCGCTCAGCCGCACCCACTGCCCCCCAGAGAGTCGCAGTGTTTCCAGCGCTGCCACCGGCGCCTGGGCGCGCAGCAGAAAGCGCGCCTTGGCCCGCCACTCGGCCACTTCGGCTGCGGCTTCGGAATCGAGCGTGATGGCGCTGCCGACGCCGGCCGACAGATGGGCGGCATCGGCGCCCTCGCCCTGCTCCACCGTACGGATCGGCACGTTGAAGGTGGCCACGCCGCCGGGTTGCATCAGGCCCAGCGCGCCGCAATACCAGCCGCGCGGCTGCGGCTCCAGCTCGGCAATGATCTGCATGGCCCGCACCTTGGGCGCACCGGTCACCGAGCCGCACGGAAACAGGGCCGCGAACAGCTCCGACAAGCGCAGGCGCGGCCGGCTGACGGCGCTGATGGTGGAGGTCATCTGCCAGACGGTCGGCAAGGCGTGCAGCTCGAACAAACGCGGCACACGCACGCTGCCAAGCTGGGCCACACGGCCGATGTCGTTGCGCAGCAGGTCCACGATCATCAGGTTCTCGGCCCGCTCTTTTTCGCTGGTGCGCAGATGGGCCTGGGCCGCTTCGTCCTCCACCACATCACGGCCGCGCGCCGCCGTGCCCTTCATGGGCTGGGCGGCCAAAAGCCAGCTGTGCTGGGCATCGGGCACGGGCCGCCAGTCAAAGAACAACTCGGGCGACACGCTGGCCACCCCCGCCTCGCGCAGGAACAGCGAGAAGCCGCCGGGCTGGCTGCGGTGCAAGGCCAGGAAGAAGGTGGCCAGATCGACCCCGGGCGACAGACGGGACTGCAGCCGCGTGGTCAGGTTGACCTGGTAGCAGTCACCGCTGCGAATCCACTCGCGGATGCGTTCGATCTGCACCGACTCGGCCACCTCGTCCTGAGCGTCGACCCAGCTTTCGGTGAGCAAGTCGGGCGACGCGGCTGCCGCATCAGGCCAGGGCTGCGGCGCTTGCTCGTACACCGCGAACTCGGCCCAAGGCGCACTGCCAACAGCCTGGGTATGCAGCGCCGGGTCGAGCGCGGCCGCCGCTTCGTAGCGCAGGCCGCCCAACACCCAAGCGCCGGCACGGCTGGCCGCATGCGCGGCATCCAGCACGGGGGCCACTTCATCGGGGGCATGGGCACGCAGCCAGCGGGCCGGTGGCTGGTAGAACGCACCCCGCACCCGTTCCCCGTCTTCACGCGCCAGCGGGTGGCGCGGAAAATCAAAAGCCGCCCAGAGTGCGGCGGCCAAGGGCGCCGCGGACTCAGCCATGGGCCACCATCCTGCTCAAGAACATGGCTGGAGGATGAAAGCGAGAGGGATCAAAGAGACAGGAAGTGCTCGCGGTAATAGGCCAGCTCATCGATGGACTCGTGGATGTCGGCCAGGGCTGTGTGGGCCTGAGCCTTCTTGAATCCATCGAGGATGCCGGGCTTCCAGCGACGTGCCAGCTCCTTGAGCGTGGACACATCGAGGTTGCGGTAGTGGAAGAACTCTTCCAGCTTGGGCATGTAGTTGGCCAGGAAGCGGCGGTCCTGGCAGATGCTGTTGCCGCACATGGGCGATTTGCCGGCCGGCACATACTGCTTCAGGAAAGCGATGGTCTGGGCCACGGCCTCGTCCTCGCTGATGGTGGAGGCCTTGACGCGGTCGATCAGGCCGCTCTTGCCATGCGTGCCCTTGTTCCAGGCGTCCATCTTGTCCAGGGTCTCGTCACTCTGGTGGATGGCAAACACCGGGCCTTCAACCCGGACATTGAGCTGCGCGTCGGTGACCACCACGGCGATCTCGATGATGCGGTCGGTCTCGGGGTAGAGGCCGGTCATTTCCAGGTCGATCCAGATCAGGTTCTGGTCCTTGATGGGCAGCAGGGGCGCGGCGTCGGCCGGGGCGGAGGGGGTCAGGTCGCTCATGGGCAGGGCTTTCAATGCAATCAGTGCGCCACATTGTCGCAGCCCTACACTTGCCACCCATGTTTGCAAGCCTTTCCCCGACCCTCCACCCCACGATGCTGAGCCTGGCCTTTGCCCTGGCCCTGCTGCTGTCCCTGGGCCTGAAACTCTGGTTGAGCAGCCGCCAGGTGCGCCATGTGATGCAGCACCGGGGCGCGGTGCCGGCCGCTTTTGCCGCCACCGTGCCCCTGGCCGCGCACCAGAAAGCCGCCGACTACACCGTGGCGCGCAGCCGCTTCGGCCTGCTGAACCTGGCCTTCGACAGCGCCCTGCTGCTGGCCTGGACCCTGCTCGGCGGCCTCGATCTGCTCAACAGCTGGGTGCATGCGGCCACGGCCGAGCGCTTTGGCCCCATGGTCTATCAGCTGAGCCTGCTGGTGGCGTTCACCGTGGTCGGCAGCCTGCTGGACCTGCCCTGGGAGCTGTACAACACCTTTCGCATCGAGCAGCGCTTCGGCTTCAACCGCATGACGATCAAGCTCTATGTGGCCGATGCGCTCAAGGGCGCCCTGGTCGGCGCACTGATCGGCCTGCCGATCGCCGCCCTGATCCTCTGGCTGATGGGCACGGCCGGCAGCATGTGGTGGCTGTGGGCCTGGGGCAGCTGGATGGGCTTCAATCTGCTGATCCTGGTGCTCTACCCCACCGTGATCGCGCCACTGTTCAACAAATTCACGCCCCTGCCCGACGAGGCGCTGAAAGCGCGCGTCGAGGGCCTGATGCAGCGCTGCGGCTTTGCCTCGCAAGGCCTGTTCGTGATGGATGGCAGCCGCCGCTCGGCCCATGGCAATGCCTATTTCACCGGCTTCGGCCCGGCCAAGCGGGTGGTGTTCTTCGACACCTTGCTGCAACGCCTCAACGGCAGCGAGGTCGAGGCGGTGCTGGCCCATGAGCTGGGCCATTTCAAGCACCGCCACGTGCTCAAGCGCATGCTGACGATGTTTGCGCTGAGCCTGGCCGGCTTTGCCCTGCTGGGCTGGCTGGGCACGCAGGCGGGCTTCTACATCGCCTTCAACGTGCAGCCCAATATGGCGGCGCCGAACGACGCGCTGGCCCTGCTGCTCTTCATGCTGGTGGTGCCGGTGTTCAGCTTCTTCTTCACGCCGCTGGGCAGCCGGATGTCGCGCCGTGACGAGTTCCAGGCCGATGCCTACGCCTGCGCCCATGCCAGCGGCGCGGAGCTGTCCTCGGCCCTGCTCAAGCTGCATGAAGACAATGCCGGCACCTTGACGCCAGACCCGGTCTACGCCGCCTTCTACTACTCGCACCCGCCGGCCAGCGAACGCCTGGCCGCCATCGCCCGCCAGCCCTCAGGCCCGGCGGCGGCGGTGGCCTTGCAAGGGGCGGCCTCGTGAGCCAGGCCGGCAAGTTTGCGCAGCTGGACCTGGGCCTGGTGGTGCGCGGCCACGGCCGGCACTACATCGTCGAAGACGCCGAGGGCCAGCGCCGGGTCTGCCACCCGCGCGGCAAGAAAAGCGATTGTGTGGTGGGCGATCAGGTGCGTTGGGCCCCGTCGGGCTCGGACGAAGGGGTGATCGAAGCGGTGGAGCCGCGCCGCAATCTGCTGTTCCGCCAGGACGAATGGAAGACCAAGAGCTTCGCCGCCAACCTGGACCAGTTGCTGATCCTGGTGGCAGTGGAGCCGGTGTTCAGCGAGAGCCAGCTCTGCCGCGCCATGATCGCGGCCGAAAGCGCCGGCATCGCCACCACGATTGCGCTGAACAAGACCGATCTGCCCGGCACGGCCCATGCCCGCGAGCGCCTAGCGCCTTACCGCGCCATGGGCCTGCCGATGATGGAACTGGCCATGAAGGCCGAGCCGGACGCCGCGCGGGCCCAGCTGCTGCCCTGGCTGCAAGGCAAGCGCAGCTTTGTGCTGGGGCCCAGCGGCACCGGCAAGAGCACCTTGATCAATCTGCTGGTGCCCGACGCCAAGGCCCAGGTCGGTGATATCTCGGTGGCCCTGAACTCAGGCCGCCACACCACGACCACCACACAGTGGTACTGGGTCGATGCCCAGCGCGAGAGCGCCTTGATCGATTCGCCTGGCTTTCAGGAATTCGGCCTGCACCAGATCGACCCGGCCGCCCTCGCCCGCCTGATGCCCGACCTCAGTGCCCACGCCGACCACTGCCGCTTCTACAACTGCAGCCACCAGCACGAGCCCGGCTGCGGCGTGCGCGAAGCCGTGGATGCCGGCCAGATCAGCGCCTCGCGCTACCGCATCTACGGCGAGATCCTGGCGGAGCTGTCGAACAAGCGCTACTGACTCCGGCCCGTATGCGAGGGCGCAGGCACCAGCTGACTTTGGGTTTGCTCGTGGGACCCTGCAGCCCATGCCGCCACCGGGCTCATGGTTCCGGGGTCGGCCCTGACGGGCCGACTTCCCTGCGCTGCTCGCGCCTCGGGGCTGGCGCATAACTCACTCCGCTCCCTGCGTTCGCTTCGTTCAGACAGAA
>NKIM01000007.1 GCA_002255955.1 Burkholderiales bacterium PBB2
TTCATCCCGGCTGTGGAAAAGGGCCTGATCGACACGCTGCCGAATGGCGTGCTGGCCGGCTTCCCGGTGGTGGACGTGAAGGTCACGCTGACCTTCGGTTCGTACCACGAAGTGGACTCGAACGAAAACGCCTTCAAGATGGCCGCTTCGATGGGCTTCAAGGACGGCTGCCGCAAGGCTTCGCCG
The DNA here is from genome assembly GCA_002255955.1 of Burkholderiales bacterium PBB2. Classification (GTDB taxonomy): domain Bacteria; phylum Pseudomonadota; class Gammaproteobacteria; order Burkholderiales; family Burkholderiaceae_C; genus Paucibacter_A. Next base: position 187 of record NKIM01000007.1, read on the forward strand.
GTGATCCTGGAGCCGATGATGGCCGTGGAAGTCGAAACGCCGGAAGACTACGCCGGTACGGTGATGGGCGATCTGTCCAGCCGTCGCGGCATGGTCCAAGGTATGGACGACATGGTCGGCGGTGGCAAGATCATCAAGGCCGAAGTTCCGCTGTCGGAAATGTTCGGCTACTCGACGACCCTGCGTTCCGCCACCCAAGGCCGCGCCACCTACACGATGGAGTTCAAGCACTACGCTGAAGCTCCGAAGAACGTGGCTGACGCCATCATCACCGCCCGCGGCAAGTGATGACCCTGAAGCGCTGAATCCTCCAACCGAGGCTTCCGCGCTTCTTCTCATTCGAGATCGTCTTTCTCAGGTTCTGCCCGGTTGCCAGTCGCCGGGAGTCGCAGGCCTGAGGGAAACGCTAAACCCTGAGACTGGCGACCTGTTCTTTTTGGAGCAATTGCAATGGCAAAGAGTAAATTTGAGCGCACCAAGCCGCACGTCAACGTCGGCACCATCGGTCACGTGGACCATGGCAAGACGACCCTGACGGCTGCGATCGCGACCGTGCTGTCGAAGAAGTTCGGCGGCGAGGCCAAGGCCTACGACCAGATCGACGCTGCGCCTGAAGAAAAGGCTCGCGGCATCACCATCAACACCGCTCACGTCGAGTACGAAACCGCTGGCCGTCACTACGCCCACGTGGACTGCCCCGGCCACGCTGACTATGTGAAGAACATGATCACCGGCGCCGCACAGATGGACGGCGCGATCCTGGTGTGCTCGGCCGCTGACGGCCCGATGCCCCAGACCCGCGAGCACATCCTGCTGGCTCGCCAAGTGGGCGTGAAGTACATCATCGTGTTCCTGAACAAGTGCGACATGGTGGATGACGCCGAGCTGCTGGAACTGGTGGAAATGGAAGTGCGCGAGCTGCTGAGCAAGTACGACTTCCCCGGCGACGACACCCCCATCATCAAGGGTTCGGCCAAGCTGGCTCTGGAAGGCGACACTGGCGATCTGGGCGAGCAAGCCATCATGCGTCTGGCCGATGCCCTGGACACCTACATCCCCCAGCCTGAGCGTGCCGTGGACGGCGCCTTCCTGCTGCCGGTGGAAGACGTGTTCTCGATCTCGGGTCGTGGCACCGTGGTGACCGGTCGCGTTGAGCGCGGCATCATCAAGGTCGGCGAAGAAATCGAAATCGTCGGTATCCGCGACGTGCAGAAGACCACCGTCACTGGCGTGGAAATGTTCCGCAAGCTGCTGGACCAAGGTCAAGCCGGCGACAACGTCGGTATCCTGCTGCGCGGCACCAAGCGTGAAGACGTCGAGCGCGGCCAAGTGCTGAGCAAGCCGGGTTCGATCAAGCCGCACACCCACTTCACTGCTGAAGTCTATGTGCTGAGCAAGGAAGAAGGCGGCCGTCACACCCCGTTCTTCAACAACTACCGTCCCCAGTTCTACTTCCGTACGACTGACGTGACCGGTGCTGTTGAGCTGCCGAAGGACAAGGAAATGGTCATGCCCGGCGACAACGTCGGCATCACCGTGAAGCTGATCGCTCCGATCGCCATGGAAACCGGTCTGCGCTTCGCGATCCGCGAAGGTGGCCGTACCGTGGGTTCGGGTGTGGTTGCCACCATCCTCGCTTAAGATTTGTAAGGCCACAGGGGCATAGCTCAATTGGCAGAGCGTCGGTCTCCAAAACCGAAGGTTGGGGGTTCGAGACCCTCTGCCCCTGCCAGCCACCGCTGATCACGGAAGCTGGTTTGTTGGTCCAGGCATCGGCCCGCGGGAGTTCATCTCGGCGGGCTTTGCTGCTGGTGGGTATTGCCACCGACACCTCCGAAGAATTGAATGCGCAGCCGTCGTGCTGGGCATGGAACAGAATCAATGTCGAATCCTCAAGTCGAAACCGTGACCTCCAGCGCCGACAAGGCCAAGCTGGGTGCTGCCGCTGCGTTGCTGGCTGCCGCATTGTTCGCGTACTACTTCTTGGCCAAGCAAGGTCAGTGGGTTCAGTGGGGTGCTTTGCTGGTGTTGTTGGCAGCGGCGCTCGCTGCTTTCTTCACGTCTGAAGCTGGCAAATCGCTGATCGCTTATGGTCGCGATTCGAGCCGCGAAGTGCGCAAGGTCGTGTGGCCGACGCACAAGGAAGCGCGCCAGATGACCGGGTATGTGTTTGCCTTTGTCGTGGTGATGGCCTTGTTCCTCTGGATCACGGACAAGACCCTGGAATGGGTGATTTACGACTTGATTCTGGGTTGGAAGCGTTGACCGAATCGTGAATAGACGCCTGCGGGCGTCTTTCGCGCTGGAATTGAGCCGCAAGGCAAGCGTTGTAGAGCGTTGAAGGATTGCAATGACTGAAGAACAAGGCACTGTCGTGACCGAGGCTGCTGCAGCCCCCGCCGGGCTTCCTAAGCGCTGGTATGTGGTGCACGCCTATTCAGGCATGGAAAAAGCCGTCGAGCGCAATCTGCGTGAGCGCATCGATCGCGCCGGCATGCAAGACAAGTTCGGTCGCATCCTGGTGCCGACCGAAGAAGTGGTGGAACTGAAGAACGGCAAGAAGGCCGTGACCGAGCGCCGTTTCTTCCCCGGCTATGTGCTGGTCGAAATGGTGATGGAAGACGACACCTGGCACTTGGTCAAGCACACCTCGAAGGTGACGGGCTTTGTGGGTGGTGCGAAGAACCGCCCGGCGCCGATTTCTGAGTCTGAGGTCATGAAGATCGTCAGCCAGATGCAGGAAGGTGTCGAGAAGCCCCGGCCCAAGGTCGAGTGGATGGTGGGCGAAATCGTGCGCGTCAAGGAAGGCCCGTTCACGGACTTCAACGGCGCCATCGAGGACGTCAACTACGACAAGTCCAAGGTGCGCGTGTCGGTCACCATCTTTGGCCGTGCCACACCGGTGGAACTGGACTTCTCTCAAGTCGAGAAGGTCTGAGCAACGCCGACTGTTCAAGAGCCTGACAGGGCTCGCGCCGTTCGCAAGAGCAGCGCATCCTGTCCGTAGTCAGCTTGCGACGAGACGCGGGCAAGAGGAGCAAGGGTAAGAGGCGATATGCCTTCAGCCCCTTGCGCTAGCACTCAAGAGCTGCGGCGAGGCCGCTGTGGCTCTTTCAGGAGAAATCATGGCCAAGAAAATTGTCGGCTTTATCAAGCTGCAAGTCGCGGCAGGCAAGGCCAATCCTTCGCCTCCGGTCGGTCCGGCGCTGGGTCAGCGCGGTCTGAACATCATGGAATTCTGCAAGGCGTTCAACGCTCAGACCCAAGGCCACGAGCCGGGTATGAAGTTGCCGGTGGTCATCACCGCCTTCGCAGACAAGAGCTTCACCTTTGTGATCAAGTCGCCCCCGGCGACCGCCCTGATCAAGAAGGCTGCCAAGATCGAAAAGGGTTCGCAAAAGGCCCACCTCGAGAAGGTTGGCAAGCTGACCCGCGCCCAGCTGGAAGAAATCGCCAAGATCAAGGTCAAGGACTTGACCGCTGCTGATCTGGACGCCGCTGTTCGTACGATTGCTGGTTCCGCTCGCTCGATGGGCGTGCTGGTGGAGGGTGTCTGAAATGGCAAAGCTGACTAAACGCCAAAAGGCCCTGCAAGGCAAGGTCGAAACCACCAAGCTGTACCCCCTGGGTGAAGCTCTGGCCCTGGTGAAGAGCCTGGCCACTGCCAAGTTTGACGAGTCCATCGACGTGGCCGTGCAACTGGGCGTGGATGCCAAGAAGTCTGACCAAGTCGTTCGCGGCGCGGTCGTGATGCCTCACGGTCTGGGCAAGACCAAGCGCGTCGCCGTGTTCGCCCAAGGCGCCAAGGCTGAAGAAGCCAAGGCCGCTGGTGCTGACGTGGTCGGCATGGAAGACCTGGCTGAGCGCATCAAGGCAGGCGACATGCCCTTCGACGTGGTGATCGCTTCGCCCGATACCATGCGTATCGTCGGTACCCTGGGTCAAGTGCTGGGCCCCCGTGGCCTGATGCCTAACCCCAAGGTTGGCACTGTCACCCCCGATGTGGCTACCGCTGTCAAGAACGCCAAGGCGGGTCAAGTCCAGTTCCGCGTAGACAAAGGCGGCATCATTCACGGCACCCTGGGTCGTCGCTCGTTCGAGAACGACAAGCTGGAAGGCAATCTGCGTGCTCTGATCGAAGCCCTGAACAAGGCCAAGCCGGCCAGCAGCAAGGGTGTTTACCTGCGCAAGGTGGCGATCTCCTCCACGATGGGCGTTGGCGCCCGCGTGGATGTGGCCAGCATCAACGCACAAGCTTCGGCCTGATCGGTCGCAAGCGAATTCGATTGAAATGCGGCGCTGGTCTGGCGCTGCATTGATGAATTGGTGGGGCGTCGGCGAATTCCGGTTCGCTGGCGCGTCATCCAAGACCGCTGGTGCGAAGTGCGAGCCCTTGTGGCTGCGGCGCTTTGCTTAATCGGTGAACTTCGGGTGCAAGCCCGGGTTCACAGCCAGCGCAGATGGCGGTCCCGCTGAAAGGAATTGAAAAGCCGCAAGGCTTGGGTTTCCTGACAGAAGGTCGCTGAACCCCGGTGTGTCGGATGCCGCAAGGCGGAAGACACGTTTTTGTGAGGAGTAGACCTTGAGTCTCAATCGCAACGAGAAGGCAACCGTCGTCTCCGAAGTGGCCGCCCAGGCAGCCAAGTCGCAGACCCTGGCGCTGGCCGAGTACCGTGGCCTCACCGTTGAAGCCTTGAACAAGCTGCGCGTCACCGCGCGTGCCCAAGGTGTGTATCTTCACGTGCTGAAGAACACCCTGGCTCGCCGTGCTGTTGCTGGCACCCCGTTCGAAGCTGCTGCGGAGAGCATGGTCGGCCCGCTGATCTACGGTTTTTCCGAGGACGCGGTCGCTGCCGCGAAGGTCATCGCTGACTTCGCCAAGACCAACGACAAGCTCGTCGTCAAGGGTGGCGCCTACGGTGGCAAGGCTCTGGATGCCAACGGCATCAAGGCCCTGGCATCTGTGCCCAGCAAGGAAGTCTTGCTGTCGCAAATCGCTGGCCTGCTGCTGTCGCCGGTGCAACGCACCGCGGCCGTGCTGGCAGCTCTGGCTCAGCAAAAGGGCGGTGGCGCAGAAGCCCCGGCCGAAACTGCTGCAGCCTGAAGCGCGTAGCCCCGTACTCTGCAATCTATCTGTTATTAGGAAACTATCATGGCATTCGATAAAGACGCATTCCTGGCTGCTCTGGACAGCATGACCGTTCTGGAACTGAACGATCTGGTCAAGGCAATTGAAGAGAAGTTCGGCGTGTCCGCCGCTTCGATGGCTGCTCCTGCTGCTGGCGGCGCTGCTGCTGGTGGCGCTGCTGCCGCTGAAGAAAAGACCGAGTTCAACGTCGTGCTGACCGAAGCCGGCGCCAACAAGGTGTCCGTCATCAAGGCCGTGCGCGAAATCACCGGTCTGGGTCTGAAGGAAGCCAAGGACCTTGTCGACGGCGCTCCCAAGGCTGTCAAGGAAGGTGTTGCCAAGGCCGACGCCGAAGCCGCCAAGAAGAAGCTGGAAGAAGCCGGCGCCAAGGTCGAAATCAAGTAATTGGTTTGGGGGTGAGCTGCTTGGCAGTGTCGCTCCCATCGACCCGGCTGCAAGCGGGTCTTGCATGTGCGCTGGCCCCCTGCCTGACGAGGATTGGGGTAGGGCAGCGAACCGCGAGACGGTGGCTTGGAGCCTGAAAGGGGTAGGTCTGAGGACCTCCCCCTTTTGCTGTTTTAGGGGTTAGTCCTGTTGAGAATAGTTGAAAGCTTCGCGCGAGGTATGATGTGCGGTTCTTTCAAGTGTTCTCTGATCCGACTGCAGAGAGCCGGTTTGGTCGGACTTCGGTTCACATGAGCATGTGACCGGGGTTGTCCGCCAGCGGTTGGTAGTGGCCAACCACCAAGCGCGAGCGCAATGCTCGAGTAGCCAGTCGCCGACGAAGCCCGTCCCACGGCCAGGGGTGGGCTCTCGACACGGAGTGTTTATGGCGCAAGCAACCCCCTATAGCTATACCGAGCGCAAGCGGATTCGCAAGAGCTTCGGCAAGCGCGAGAGCGTTCTCAACGTTCCCTATTTGCTCACCATGCAGCGGGAGGCCTATGTCGCCTTCCTGCAGAAGGATCTGCCGCCCACCAAGCGCAAGGCCGAAGGCCTGCAGGCAGCCTTCCTGTCCGCGTTCCCGATTGTTTCGCACAACGGTTTCGTGGAAATGAAATTCCTCGAATACAACATCGCCAAGCCGCCGTTCGACACCCGTGAGTGCCAGCAGCGTGGCTTGACCTATGCAGCCGCCGTGCGCGCGCGTCTGCAGATGATCATTTACGACCGTGAATCGCCCCAGGCGAAGACTGTCAAGGAAATCAAGGAACAAGAGGTCTACATGGGCGAAGTGCCCCTGATGACCGACTACGGTTCCTTCATCGTCAATGGCACCGAGCGTGTCATCGTCTCGCAGCTGCACCGTTCGCCCGGCGTGTTCTTCGAACACGACAAGGGCAAGACCCACTCGTCCGGCAAGCTGCTGTTCTCGGCCCGCATCATTCCTTATCGCGGTTCGTGGCTGGACTTCGAATTCGACGCCAAGGACATCCTGTTCTTCCGCGTTGACCGCCGTCGCAAGATGCCGGTCACCATCCTGCTCAAGGCCATCGGCCTGAACCCCGAGCAGATCCTGGCCCACTTCTTCGTCTTCGACAACTTCCGTCTGATGGACGTGGGTGCGCAGATGGAATTCGTGGCCGATCGCCTGAAGGGCGAAGTCGCTCGCTTTGACATCACCGACAAGAGCGGTGCCGTCATCGTCGAGAAGGACAAGCGCATCACTGCGCGCCACACCCGCCAGCTGGAGCAATCCGGTACCCAGCACGTCACTGTGCCCGAAGACTTCCTGCTCGGCCGCGTGCTGGCCAAGAACATGGTCGACGGCGACACCGGCGAAATCATCGCCAAGGCCAATGACGAGCTGACCGATGCGCTGCTGAAGAAGCTGCGCGCCGCCGGCATCAAGGACGTGCAGTGCCTGTTCACCAATGAACTGGACGAAGGCGCCTACATCAGCCAAACCCTGTCGACCGACGAAACCGTCGATCAGCTGGCTGCCCGCGTCGCCATCTACCGCATGATGCGCCCCGGCGAGCCGCCGACGGAAGATGCCGTCGAGGCCCTGTTCAACCGCCTGTTCTACAACGCCGACACCTACGATCTGTCGCGCGTGGGCCGGATGAAGTTCAACGCCCGTGCCGGCCGCGACACGCCGGAAGGCGCGATGACGCTGTCCAACGAGGACATCCTGGACGTCGTCAAGATCCTGGTCGAGCTGCGCAATGGCCGCGGCGAAGTCGATGACATCGATCACTTGGGTAATCGTCGCGTGCGTTGCGTGGGCGAACTGGCCGAAAACCAGTACCGCTCGGGTCTGGCTCGTATCGAAAAGGCCGTCAAGGAACGTCTGGGCCAGGCCGAGACCGAAGCCCTGATGCCGCATGACCTGATCAACAGCAAGCCGATCTCGGCTGCACTGAAGGAATTCTTCGGTGCCTCGCAGCTGTCGCAGTTCATGGACCAAACCAACCCGCTGTCGGAAATCACGCACAAGCGTCGTGTCTCCGCACTGGGCCCGGGCGGTCTGACCCGCGAACGTGCCGGCTTCGAAGTCCGGGACGTGCACCCCACCCATTACGGCCGTGTCTGCCCGATCGAAACGCCGGAAGGCCCGAACATCGGTCTGATCAACTCCCTGGCGCTGTACGCTCAGTTGAATGAGTACGGCTTCCTGGAAACGCCGTATCGCCGCGTGGTTGAAGGCAAGGTCACCAAGCAGATCGACTACTTGTCTGCCATCGAGGAAGGCAAGTACGTCATCGCTCAGGCCAATGCCTCGCTGAGCAAGGAAGGCGCGCTGATCGACGAGCTGGTCTCGGCCCGTGAAAACGGTGAATCGGTGCTGACCTCGCCCGAGCGCATCCAGTACATGGACGTGGCTCCGACCCAGATCGTGTCGGTCGCCGCCTCGCTCGTGCCCTTCCTGGAGCACGACGATGCGAACCGTGCACTGATGGGCGCCAACATGCAGCGTCAAGCCGTGCCCATCCTGCGCCCCGAAAAGGCGCTGGTCGGTACCGGTGTCGAGCGCGTGGCGGCCAAGGACTCGGGCACCGTGGTGGCAGCTCGCCGCGGCGGTATCGTGGACTACGTGGACACCAACCGTATCGTGATTCGCGTCAATGACGCGGAGACCGTGGCCGGTGAAGTCGGCGTCGACATCTACAACCTGATCAAGTATCAGCGTTCCAACCAGAACACCAACATTCACCAGCGCCCGATCGTTCAGCGCGGTGACAAGGTGGCGGCCGAGGACATCATTGCCGATGGCGCCTCGACCGACATCGGTGAGCTGGCTCTGGGCCAGAACATGCTGGTCGCCTTCATGCCCTGGAACGGCTACAACTTCGAAGACTCGATCCTGATCTCCGAACGCGTGATCGCCGAAGACCGCTACACCTCGATCCACATCGAGGAACTGGTGGTCAACGCGCGTGACACCAAGCTGGGCAGCGAGGAAATCACCCGTGACATCCCTAACCTGTCCGAGCAGCAACTGGCTCGCCTGGACGAGTCGGGCATCGTCTACGTCGGCGCCGAAGTGAACCCCGGCGACGTGCTGGTGGGCAAGGTCACGCCCAAGGGCGAAACCACGCTGACGCCGGAAGAGAAGCTGCTGCGCGCCATCTTCGGCGAGAAGGCCTCCGACGTGAAGGACACGTCCCTGCGTGTCGACCAAGGCACCTCGGGCACCGTCATCGACGTGCAGGTCTTCACCCGTGAAGGCATCCAGCGTGACAAGCGCGCCCAGCAGATCATCGACGATGAACTGAAGCGCTTCCGTCTGGACCTGAACGACCAGCTGCGCATCGTCGAGGCTGATGCCTTTGACCGTATCGAGAAGCTGCTGATCGGCCGCGTGGCCAACGGCGGCCCGCAGAAGATCGCCAAGGGCACGGTCATCGACAAGGCCTATCTGGCTGGCGTCGACAAGTTCCACTGGTTCGACATCCGTCCCGCTGAGGACGAGGTCGCCAACCAGCTGGAATCGATCAAGAACTCCCTGGAGCAGACCCGCCACAGCTTCGACCTGGGCTTTGAAGAAAAGCGCAAGAAGCTCACGCAAGGCGACGAGTTGCCGGCTGGCGTGCTGAAGATGGTCAAGGTCTACCTGGCCGTCAAGCGCCGCCTGCAGCCTGGCGACAAGATGGCCGGCCGTCACGGCAACAAGGGTGTGGTGTCCAAGATCGCCCCGATCGAAGACATGCCTTACATGGCCGACGGTACCCCGGCTGACATCGTGCTGAACCCGCTGGGCGTGCCCTCGCGGATGAACGTGGGTCAGGTGCTGGAAGTTCACCTGGGCTGGGCCGGCAAGGGCATTGGCCAGCGCATCGGCGACATGCTGCAAGAACACGCTCGCGTGTCCGAGCTGCGTCAGTTCTTCGATGAGCTGTACAACAAATCCGGTGGCAAGCCTGAAGACCTGGATCAGCTGAGCGACGACGAAGTCATCGAAATGGCGCGCAATCTGCGCCACGGTGTGCCTTTCGCCACGCCGGTGTTCGACGGTGCCAAGGAAGATGAAATCCGCGCCATGCTGAAGCTGGCCTACCCGGATGACATCGCCGCCAAGAAGGGCCTGACCGCCACGCGCACCCAGGCTTATCTGTCGGACGGCCGCACCGGCGAGCGCTTCGAGCGCCCGACCACCGTCGGCTACATGCACGTGCTGAAGCTGCACCACTTGGTGGACGACAAGATGCACGCCCGTTCGACCGGCCCGTACAGCCTGGTGACCCAGCAGCCGCTGGGCGGCAAGGCCCAGTTCGGTGGCCAGCGTTTCGGTGAAATGGAAGTGTGGGCGCTGGAAGCTTATGGCGCCTCCTACATCCTGCAGGAAATGCTGACGGTCAAGTCCGACGACGTGAACGGCCGGACCAAGGTCTACGAGAGCATCGTCAAGGGCGAGCACACCATCGAAGCCGGCATGCCGGAATCGTTCAACGTGCTGGTCAAGGAAATCCGTTCGCTCGGTATCGATATTGAGTTGGAGCGCAACTGAGGCAGGGCGGGGCCAGCCCGCCGCGGCGCATGAAGCGCCCGGCGCGGCCCCTTCTCTTGAGCTGACTGTTTCCGTATCCGACTAAAAAACCAAGGAGTTATGCATGAAAGGCTTGCTGGACCTTTTCAAGCAGTTCACACCCGACGAACATTTTGACGCAATCAAGATCGGGCTCGCATCGCCCGAGAAGATTCGCTCGTGGTCTTTCGGCGAGGTGAAGAAACCTGAGACGATCAACTACCGCACGTTCAAGCCCGAACGCGACGGCCTGTTTTGCGCCAAGATCTTCGGTCCCATCAAGGACTACGAATGCCTGTGCGGCAAGTACAAGCGTCTGAAGCACCGCGGCGTCATCTGCGAGAAGTGCGGCGTTGAAGTCACCCAGACCAAGGTGCGTCGTGACCGTATGGGTCACATCGACCTGGCCGCGCCTTGCGCCCACATCTGGTTCCTGAAGTCCCTGCCTTCGCGCCTGGGCCTGGTGCTGGACATGACCCTGCGCGACATCGAGCGCGTGCTGTATTTCGAAGCGTACGTGATTGTTGATCCGGGCATGACCCCGCTGAAGAAATTCGCGATCATGACCGAGGACGACTACGACGCGAAGCGCGTGGAATTCGGCGACGAATTCATCGCGCTGATGGGCGCCGAGGGCATCAAAAAGTTGCTGGAAGAGATGGATCTCGACATCGAGATCGACAAGCTCCGCAACGACATGACCGGCTCCGAGCTCAAGGTCAAGAAGAACTCCAAGCGCCTCAAGGTCATGGAAGCCTTCAAGCGTTCGGGCATCAAGCCGAGCTGGATGGTGCTGGAAGTCCTGCCCGTGCTGCCGCCGGACCTGCGTCCGCTGGTGCCGCTGGACGGCGGCCGCTTCGCGACCTCCGACCTGAACGACTTGTATCGCCGCGTCATCAACCGCAACAACCGTCTGGCTCGCCTGCTGGAGTTGAAGGCCCCTGAGATCATCGTGCGCAACGAAAAGCGCATGCTTCAGGAAGCCGTCGACTCGCTGCTGGACAACGGTCGTCGCGGCAAGGCCATGACCGGCGCCAACAAGCGCGCGCTGAAGTCGCTGGCCGACATGATCAAGGGCAAGAGCGGTCGTTTCCGTCAGAACTTGCTGGGTAAGCGCGTCGACTATTCCGGTCGTTCGGTGATTACCGTGGGCCCGACCCTGAAGCTGCATCAGTGCGGTCTGCCCAAGCTGATGGCGCTGGAGCTGTTCAAGCCCTTCATCTTCTCGCGTCTCGAAGCCATGGGCATCGCGACGACGATCAAGGCCGCCAAGAAGGAAGTCGAATCCGGCACCCCCGTGGTCTGGGACATCCTGGAAGAGGTCATCAAGGAGCACCCGGTTCTGCTGAACCGTGCGCCGACGCTGCACCGCCTGGGCATTCAGGCCTTTGAGCCCGTGCTGATCGAAGGCAAGGCCATCCAACTGCACCCGCTCGTCTGCTCGGCCTTCAACGCCGACTTCGACGGTGACCAGATGGCTGTTCACGTGCCGCTGTCGATCGAAGCGCAGATGGAAGCCCGCACCCTGATGCTGGCCTCCAACAACGTGCTGTTCCCCGCTTCGGGCGAACCGTCGATCGTGCCGTCGCAAGACGTGGTGCTGGGTCTGTACTACGCGACCCGCGAACGCATCAACGGCAAGGGCGAGGGCATGGTGTTCTCGGACATCTCGGAAATGATCCGCGCGCTGGAAAACGGCGCCGTCGAGATCACGGCCAAGATCAATGTCCGCATGACCCAGTACACCAAGGGCGCGACCCCGGGTGAATGGATCCCCGAGACCAAGCTGGTGAGCACGACCGTCGGTCGCGCGCTGCTGAGCGAAATCCTGCCCAAGGGCCTGCCGTTCTCGAACATCGACAAGGCCCTGAAGAAGAAGGAAATCTCGCGCCTGATCAACACCTCCTTCCGCAAGTGCGGTCTGAAGGAAACCGTGGTGCTGGCCGACAAGCTGCTGCAGTCCGGTTTCAAGCTGGCCACGCGCGCAGGCATCTCGATCGCTGTGGACGACATGCTGGTCCCGCCGCAAAAGCCGGGCCTGATCGAACGCGCCGAGAAGGAAGTCAAGGAGATCGAGCAGCAGTACGTCTCCGGTCTCGTGACCGCGGGCGAGCGCTACAACAAGGTCGTGGACATCTGGGGCAAGACCGGCGACGAAGTCGGCAAGGTCATGATGAGCCAGCTGTCCAAGCAGAAGACCATCGACCGTCATGGCAAGGAAGTGGACGAAGAATCGTTCAACTCCATCTACATGATGGCCGACTCCGGCGCCCGGGGTTCTGCCGCTCAGATTCGCCAGTTGGCAGGTATGCGGGGTCTGATGGCCAAGCCGGACGGCTCCATCATCGAGACGCCGATTACCGCGAACTTCCGCGAAGGCCTGAACGTGTTGCAGTACTTCATCTCCACCCACGGTGCTCGTAAGGGCCTGGCGGATACGGCGCTGAAGACCGCGAACTCGGGTTACCTGACCCGTCGTCTGGTTGACGTGACGCAGGATCTGGTGGTGATCGAGGACGATTGCGGCACCGACAACGGCATCGCGATGCGCGCCCTGGTCGAAGGCGGTGAAGTGATCGAATCGCTGCGCGACCGCATTCTGGGTCGTGTCGCCGCCACCGATGTGCTGCACCCTGAAACCCAGGCCGTGCTGCTGACCGCCGGCACCATGCTGGACGAAGACAACCTCGACGTGCTGGAAGCTGCCGGCGCCGACGAAGTCAAGGTCCGCACCCCGCTGACCTGCGCCACGCGCTACGGCTTGTGCGCCAAGTGCTACGGCCGCGATCTGGGCCGCGGTGGCCTGGTGAACGTGGGCGAAGCGGTGGGCGTGATCGCTGCACAGTCGATCGGTGAGCCGGGTACCCAGCTGACCATGCGTACCTTCCACATCGGTGGTGCGGCATCGCGTGCAGCTGTGGCCTCGAGCGTGGACGCCAAGTCCGACGGTCTGATCGGCTTCAACGCCACCATGCGTTATGTGACCAACGGCAAGGGCGAGTTGGTGGTGATTTCCCGTTCCGGCGAAATCATCATCGCCGACCAGCACGGTCGCGAGCGTGAGCGTCACAAGGTGCCGTACGGCGCGATCCTGAGCATCAAGCCGGATCAAGCCATCAAGGCCGGCACCATCTTGGCCAATTGGGACCCGCTGACCCGCCCCATCATCACCGAGTTCGCCGGTCAGGCGAAGTTCGAGAATGTGGAAGAAGGCGTGACCGTGGCCAAGCAGGTCGACGAAGTGACCGGTCTGTCCACTCTGGTGGTGATCGATCCCAAGCGTCGCGGTGCCGCCAAGGTGGTGCGTCCGCAAGTCAAGCTGCTGGACGCCAACGGCCACGAAGTGAAGATCCCTGGCACCGACCACTCGGTGACCATTGGCTTCCCGGTCGGTGCGCTGGTGCAGGTGCGTGACGGTCAAGACCTGGCCCCGGGTGAAGTGCTTGCACGTATCCCGATGGAAGGTCAGAAGACCCGTGACATTACCGGCGGTCTGCCGCGTGTGGCCGAGCTGTTCGAAGCCCGTTCGCCCAAGGATGTGGGTGTGCTGGCCGAACTGACCGGTACGGTGTCGTTCGGTAAGGAGACCAAGGGCAAGAACCGCCTGGAAATCACCGACCCCGATGGCAAGAAGCACGAAGAGCTCGTGCCCAAGGAAAAGAACATCCTGGTGCACGAAGGCCAGGTGGTCAACCGCGGCGAATTGATTGTGGACGGCGCGGCCGACCCGCAAGACATCCTGCGCCTGCTGGGCATGGAAGAGCTGGCTCGCTACATCGTCGACGAAGTGCAGGACGTGTACCGTTTGCAAGGTGTGAAGATCAACGACAAGCACATCGAGGTGATCGTTCGCCAGATGCTGCGTCGTGTGCAGATCACCAACGCCGGTGACTCCAGCTACATCATCAACGAGCAAGTGGAACGCTCGGAGCTGCTCGATACCAACGATCGTCTGCGCAAGGAAGGCAAGGTTCCGGCCACCTATTCCGACGTGCTGATGGGTATCACCAAGGCTTCGCTGTCGACCGACTCCTTCATCTCGGCCGCTTCCTTCCAGGAAACGACCCGCGTGCTGACCGAGGCTGCGATCATGGGCAAGCGCGACGAGCTGCGTGGCCTGAAGGAAAACGTCATCGTCGGCCGCCTGATCCCCGCAGGTACCGGCATGGCCTTCCACCGCGCCCGTTATGCCAAGGAGAAGATGGACGACGCCGAGCGCCGCGCCATTGCTCAGCAAGAAGCCGAGGAATTGGCTTCTGCACAGATGGCCAGCGTCGACGCAGGCGCCGAGCCGGCTGCCGAGTAAGCCACTCGCCGCGTTTGACACCCGGGTGCCCACAAGTGCCCGGGTTCAAAACAAAGGCCGCCCGATCGAGAGATCGGGCGGCCTTTTTACATCTGCGACGCTTTGGAGTGTTTGCTTGCTAGAGCGTGTCTTGCTTCATAAAGCAGTGACTCGGTTTTCTCGTGAGGCCCTGCAGCCCGTGCCGCCACCGGGCTCATGGTTCCGGGGTCGGCCCTGCCGGGCCGACTTCCCTGCGCTGCTCGCGCCTCGGGGCTGGCGCATAACTCACTTCGCTCCCTGCGTTCGCTTCGTTCAGACAGAAGCGCCAAGTCAGAACTTGAAGCGCACGGGTACGTGCGCGCCCCGAGGCACTGTGCTGCTCGGCCCGGCACAAATCGCCCGGCAGCGGCACGGGCTGCAGGGCGCTTGCATCGCGATCGATGGGCCCCATCACCGATGGAACACGCCACAACCGGAGGTGGCTTGGCCCGCCGACGGGCGATTTGTGCGTGGCCGAGGGCGCAGCGGAGCGGCTCAGGCGCGCGTACTCGCGCGCTTCAAGTGCTGACTCGGCGCCACTGTTTGACCACAGTGAGCGCAGCGAACGGAGGGAGTTTGGCGCCGCTGAGCCGCGCAGTGAGCACCGAGGGGAGTCGGCTCGCAGAGCCGACCCGCGAACCATGAGCCCGGCGGCGGGACGAGACACCGCAGCGAGATCAGCCATTTGTGAGGGGCCGCTTCCTGCTCTTTGATTGCCGCCACAAATAAATCTTGAAAGCGCTGTAAAGCTGCGACTGCCGCCACGACTCACACCAGGACAGCGTGATGCATTGATCGTGCTTGTCGCCTTCCCCCATCGTTTTCCCTTGACCCTCAACAGGAGTTCCTATGAACCACAGCACCCTCAAGACCGGCCTGAGCATCGCCACCGCCGCCGCAGCCCTGTTTGCCAGCACCGCCTTCAGCGGCGCCGCCCAGGCGGCCGAGGACGGCATGGTCAAGTGTTCCGGCATCAACAGCTGCAAGGGCAGCTCGGAATGCAAGACCGCCAAGAGCGCCTGCAAGGGCCACAACAGCTGCAAGGGTCAGGGCTGGGTCTCCAAGAAGACCGCCGACGAGTGCAAGGCCGCTGGTGGCACGGTGCTGAAGTAAGCAGGCGTACCCCGCCACCGCTTTTGACGACCCTCTCCAGCCATGACGACCCGCTCACCCTTTCACGGCATCCAAGGCTTCGGTCTGGGCCTGCGCAGCGAGCATTACGCGGCGCTGTCCGAACCCCTGCCGCCCGGTCGGCGGCCTGATTGGCTGGAGATCATTTCCGAGAACTACATGGTGCCCGGCGGCCCCCCGCTGCGCCATCTGGACCGACTGCGGCGTGACTACCCCATGGTCATGCACGGCGTGTCCTTGTCCATCGGCAGCAGCGATCCGCTGAATCGCGGCTACCTGCGCGAACTCAAGACCCTGGCCGATCGCATCGAGCCCGGCTGGGTGTCCGATCACCTGTGCTGGACCGGTGTGGACCACCAGCAGCTGCACGACCTGCTGCCCATGCCCTACACCGAGGCGGCGCTGAAGCACCTGCTGCCACGCGTGGCCGAGGTGCAGGAAGTTCTGCAGCGACCGTTTTTGCTGGAGAACGTTTCCAGCTATGTCCGTTTTGCCGGTGACGAGATGAGTGAGGGCGAGTTTGTGGCCGAGCTGATGCGGCGCAGCGGCTGCGGCCTGCTGCTCGACGTCAACAATGTCTATGTCTCGGCCTGCAACCACGGCTTTGATGCCTGGGATTACATCGCGCGCCTGCCCGCCGCCCAGGTGCTGCAGATCCATCTGGCCGGCCATGAGCAGCATGGCGATCTGCGCGTGGACACCCATGACCAGCCGGTCTGTGAGGAGGTTTGGCAGCTCTACCGCCAGACCCTCGCGCATCTGGGGGCGCGGCCGACCATGATCGAGCGAGACGACCAGATCCCACCGCTTGATGTTCTTCTTGATGAGCTGGATCACGCCCGGCTGTGCAGCGCCCAAGCCCTGGCGGCACAGCGGGAGGCGGCATGAGCCCCAGCCTGCTGGCCCGGCAGCAGCGTGAGCTGCAAGCGCTGGTGCGCAGCCCGCAGTCCGTGCCCACGAGCGGGCTTTTGCGCGAGCCCGAGGCCGAACGGGGCTTCTCGGTCTATCAGCAGGCCTACCGTGCGCGCCTGATCAGCGCCTTGCGCGACAACCACGAGGTGCTGCATCGCGCCCTTGGTGACGCCGAATTCGAGGCCTTGGCTCTGGCCTATCTGCATGCCCAGCCGCCGCGTCACGCCTCCCTGCGATGGTGGGGCGATGGCCTGGCCGATTTCATGGCGAGCTTGCCGGTGGCCGGCGAGGCTTCGACTGAGTCTGATCTGCCGCGACAGCAGGGCCAGGTCTTGCCTCACGCGGCCCTGGTCGATCTGGCCCGCATGGACTGGGCTTTGCGCATGGCTTTTGACGCGGCCGAGAGCGAGGCCTTGTCGGCCGAGGATTTGCGTGCGGTGCAGCCCGAGGCCTGGCCCGCGCTTCGCTTGCGCCTGCGACCGGGTGTGCAGCTGTTGAGCCTGGACTGGGTTGTGGCCCCAGCCTGGCGGCGCCTGCGCCGCGAGGCTCTCGACCTGCCAGCGCCGGAGGCGGGGGCCGAGGCCGAGCCCCGGCCGCTGGCGCCCCCCGAATTCGGCCCGCACCTCTGCCTGGTCTGGCGTCCGCAGCAGGAGACGCGCTGGCGCTCCTTGGCACCGCTGGAAGGGCGCCTGCTGCAAGGTTTGCGCTCGGGCTGCAGCTTCAGCGATCTGTGTGAACTGGCGGCCGAGCAGCTGCGCGATGTGGAGGGTGCCGACCCGGCCGGGATGGTGGTCGGCTGCTTGCAGGGCTGGTTGCAGGAGCGCCTGCTGCTGCCCTTGGCGCGGCCTTGATCAGAGCCGAGCGTCGTAGCTGATGCTTTGGCTGGCCGCACGCTCACCGCGCACCGAGCTGTAGCGCGACAAGGTGCTGGCCGTGCTGCCCATGCGGTAGACGCGCCAGCTGACCGCGATCTCGCAGGTCTGCACCGGCGAGGTGTTGGGCGCATTGGTGTCAAGGCTGCTGCTGTGCTGGTTCAGCGACAGGTCGAGATCGGCGGTGTTGATGCGCACCCAGGGCGATCCATTCACGTTCTCGATCACAAAGGGCAGGCTGTAGTTGTCGCTGCGGCCGCCCGAGAAGCTGCTGCCGTCCTTGCGGGTGCAGCGCAGGCTGCTGAGGTTGTCCACCGAGGTGCCGTTGGCGTGTCCGAGGTTGACCATCAGCTTGCCGGTTTTGAGGCCCAGATTGACCGGCCCCACCGGCGCCAGCACGCTGAAACTCTTGGGCAGGGTGACGCTGTTGACATGCTGCTCGCCTCGCCGCTCCAGCACGATGCTGAGGCTGGGTTCTTCACCGCTGACGGTCAGCGAGCCGGTGTAGCTGCTGCCCTTGCCATCGCTGTCGCGCAGCTCAATGCGTTGGCTGCTGGTCTGCGCGTACAGGCGGTCGGCCCCGGTCAGGCGCACGCGGGTCAGCAGATTGGCGCTTTGGCCGACCTGGGTGCTGATGTTCAACACGCCGCCCTCGCCACGGATCACCGCGCGTGGGCTGAGGGCGTCGGTCGACAGCAGCTCCGAATCCTTGCAGTTGGTCAGGGCGCAGTCGTAGAACTCCGCAATCTCGACGCCGGGGCTGCCGCCGCAGGCCGCCAGCATGCTGGCCGCGCTGGCCAGGGCCAGCAGGCTGATGCCGCCATGCAGGCGGAGGGCGTTTCGGGTGCTGACGGTACGGGGGGCGGCGGTGGGCAGGCGCTTCATGGGCATCCTCGGGTCTGGAGTTCGTGCTGGGATGGAGCCTTCCGTGTCGGCCCGACTGCTGCCCTGACGCGGAAACCGGGCGGACTGTGTCATGCCGTCTCGGCCCGCGCCACCCCCTTGAGGGGGAGGCGAATCGGCCGCCGCGACAAGTACCGAATCCTGCCCCGCCCTGGTGCGTCTCTTGCCCCCGTTGGGCCGGTCTTGCGCTGGGCCACAATGATCTGGAGTGCCGGCTCAAGCCGGCGCCATGTCCGGAGCGAGCCCATGCCTTCCAGTCTCTCGAACTCCTCGCAGCCTTTGCATCTGTGGTCGGCGGCCGAGCTGACCCAGGCCTTTGCCGATCGGCAGCTCTCGCCGGTTGAGGTGACGCAGGCGGTGCTGGCCCAGATCGAGCGCTGCGAGCCCCGGCTGCATGCGCTCTATGCCCTCGATGCCGAGGCCGCGTTGGCCCAGGCACGCGCCAGCGAGGCGCGCTGGCTGCGCGGCGAGCCGCGGTGTCCGGCGGGCTTGGACCCACGCCTGAGTCTGGACGGCGTGCCGCTGACGCTCAAGGAAAACATCGCCACCCGTGGCACGCCCATGCCCCTGGGCTGCGCCGCCAGCGAGCTGCGTCCGGCCGAGGAGGACGCGCCACCGGCCGCCCGCCTGCGCGAGGCCGGCGCCTTGCTGCTGGCCAAGACCACCATGCCGGATTACGGCATGCTCAGCTCCGGCCTGTCCAGCTTCCATCCGCTGACCCGCAACCCCTGGGATCTGAGCAAGAACCCGGGCGGCTCCAGCGCTGGCGCAGCCGCCGCGGCGGCGGCGGCTTATGGCCCGCTGCACGTGGGCACCGACATTGGCGGATCGCTGCGCCTGCCGGCGGGCTGGTGCGGCATCTTCAGCCTCAAGCCGAGCCTGGGTCGCATCCCCATTAAACCGGCCTACGCCGGGCGTGTGGCCGGGCCGATGACGCGCAGCGTGGCCGATGCGGCGCGCCTGATGGCCCATCTGAGCCGCCCTGACTGGCGCGACGCGAGCAGCCTGCCGTTGCAGGCCATCGATTGGCTGGACCTAAGGCGCGATCTGCGCGGCCTGCGCCTGGGCCTGCTGCTCGACGCCGGCTGGGGCACACCCGTCAGCGCCGAGGTGGGCGCGGTGGTGCAGGAAGCGGCTCGGCGTTTCGAGCAGGCCGGGGCTCGGGTCGAGCCGCTGGCGCCTTTTTGCAGCCGGGCCATGATCGACGGCCTGGACAAATTTTGGCGCATGCGCTCCTGGCTGGACTTTCGCGCCCTGCCGCCCGAGCGCCAGGCGCGCGTGCTGCCCTATATCCGCGCCTGGGTCGAGGGCGCGGCCGGTCTGGCGGCGGACGAGTTGTTCCAGGGCTACAGCCAGATGCAGGCGCTGCGCGAGGCGGCGGTGGCGGCCGGCCAGCCCTTTGACTATGTGCTCAGCCCCGTGAGCCCGGAGCCGGCCTTCGCGGCCGAATGGGCCAGCCCGCTCAACGACCCCGCGCGGCCCTTCGAGCACATCGCCTTCACCCTGGCCTACAACATGAGCGAGCAGCCGGCCGCCAGCATCAATGCCGGCTACAGCGCGCAGGGCCTGCCCATCGGATTGCAAATCATCGGCCGGCGTTTCGATGATCTGGGCGTGCTGCAGCTGTGCGCCGAGTTTGAGCGGCTGCGCGGGCCGCAGCGGCCCTGGCCGGTCGATTCCGCCGCGGCGCCTCATTCACAAGAGAGGTGAACCATGTATGAGTTGTACGGAAGCCGCGGCACGGGTTCGGCGGCCATCGAGGCGGCCCTGGTGCTGGCCGGTCTGCCCCACCGTCTGGTGGAGGCCGCCAGCTGGCAGCCCAGCCCGAGCCTGGAGGCCCTGAGCCGGATCAACCCGCTGCAGCAGATTCCCACCCTGCGCCTGCCCGATGGCCGGGTCCTCAGCGAGAGTGCGGCCATCCTCATCCACCTGGGCCTGGACGCGGCGCCCGGCTCTGGCCTGCTGCCGGCTGAGGCCGGCGAGCGGGCGCAGGCGCTCAGCGGCTTGGTGTATCTGGCGGCCAACTGTTATGCCGCCATCGGCGTGATCGATTACCCGCAGCGCTGGTGTGCCGATGCCGAGGGCGACGCAGCCATGCAGGAGCGCATCCGCCAAGGCACGCGCGCCCGCTTGCACCGGCTCTGGGAGCTGTTCGCCGACCAGTACGGCAGCGCCTGCGCCGGTGCGGGCCGGCTCAGTGCCCTGGCTTTGCTGGCGGCGGTGGTGTCGAAATGGTCGGGCAGCCGCGCGCATCTGCAGGCGCAGCGGCCCGAATTCTTTGCGGCCCTGCGCGCCACCGAAGACGAGCCGGCGGTGCGCGCTGTGTTTGCGCGTCACTGGCCACCGGCTTGAGTCGATACGGCTCGGGGGAAATTCCGGGCTGCGCACCTTGGAGGGGGCCGAATGCCCCGGGGTATCCGCGCTTGCTTTGACATTTTTGCTGCGCCATCATGGTTCGCGTAAGGCTGCCCTTCGGGCGGCCGCGAACGTTCCAAATCAACGGATGGAGTGAAGCAAGCATGAATACAAAAGCCTATGGCGCGGAGTTTCTGGGCACGTTCTGGCTGGTGCTGGGCGGCTGCGGCAGTGCCGTGCTGGCCGCGGCCTTTCCCGGCGTGGGCATCGGCCTGCATGGCGTGTCCCTGGCCTTCGGCCTGACCGTGCTGACCATGGCCTATGCCGTGGGCCATATCTCGGGCGGGCATTTCAACCCGGCGGTGTCGGTGGGCCTGTGGGCTGGCGGCCGCTTCCCGGCCGGTCAGTTGCTGCCCTACATCGTGTCGCAGGTGCTGGGCGGCTTGGCTGCTGGCGGCGTGCTCTACCTGATCGCCAGCGGCAAGGCCGGCTTTGATCTGGCCGGCGGTTTCGCCTCCAACGGCTTTGGCGAACATTCGCCGGGCCAGTATTCGATGGTGGCGGCCCTGGTGACCGAGGTGGTCATGACGGCCTTCTTCCTGATCATCATCCTGGGCGCGACCGATGGCCGTGCGCCGGCCGGCTTTGCGCCCATCGCCATCGGCCTGGCCCTGACCCTGATCCACCTGATCAGCATCCCGGTCACCAACACCTCGGTCAACCCGGCGCGCAGCACTGGCGTGGCCCTGTACGTGGGTGGTTGGGCGATCGAGCAGCTGTGGCTGTTCTGGGTGGCGCCCATTGTGGGTGCGCTGCTGGGTGCCGGCGCCTACCGCGTGGTGGGCAGCAAGGACTGATGCGCCGGCCGGGGCGGCCCACCTCCACGCGGCCACCCCGGCTTTTTTCCCGGTCCATGGGCCTCGCTGCGGTGGTAGATTCAGCGCTTCCAAAGAACCAAGGCCCGTTGCCATTCGCCTGAGGCCTGCCAGGCCCGGGACGGGCGGGGAATGCTCACCATGTCATTTGAAGTGCCGGACCTGCTCGGTCCCTACCTCCTGCCCTTGTTGATCGCGGTGCCGCTGGCCATCGTGGTCTTCATCATCAGCCTGCGGCGTGGTGATCATGAGGTGCCGCCGGCCGGCCACAACACGGTGATGCCGCCGCTGCCGGAGGACTACGCGCCGGTCAAGCGCGTGGCCACCGTGCCCGCCGTGCCGCCGGTGGCGGCCGCTCCGGTGGAGGCGAGCGGCCCGATCCCGCTGCTGGTGGTGGACGATTCGGCCGTGGCTCGGGCCAAGCTGGCCCGCTTGTTCGAAGGCGTGGGCTACCAGGTGACCGTGGCCAAGGACGGCCTCGAGGCCTTGCAGCGCCTGGCCGAGCAGCGCTTTGCGGTGCTGATCACCGACCTGGAAATGCCCAACAAGGACGGTTTCGAGCTGATTGCCGACGTCCAGGGCAGCCTGGACACCGAAGATCTGCCCATCATTGCCATCACCGGCCATGACGAAATGCAGGCGCGCGTGCATCAGGTGCAGGGTCTGTACGGCATCTTCAAAAAGCCCTGGAACGACCGCGAGCTGCTCAAGCGCGTGGAAACCCTGGCCAGCCTGCGCCGCCGCTGAAGCAGGCGCTGCCCGGCCTGCCCTCCGGGTAGGCCTGCATGGCTGCGGCTGTGGCCCACCGGGATAATCCGCCCCACAACAACATGAGGGGCGCGCCCGCCGGCGCGCGGATGAGCGCATGAGATTGCCCAATCTGCTGGGAAGCCGGAACGGTCGCCTGTCGGCCTTTTTCTTTTTGTACATGACCGAGGGCATTCCCCTCGGTTTTGCTGCCACCGCGGTGGCCACCCAGCTGCGCCGCATGGGCGTCGGGCCGGCCGAGATCGGCGCCTTCGTGGCCGCCTTCTACCTGCCCTGGGCCTTCAAATGGGCCTTTGGCCCCCTGGTCGATGTGTTCCGTTCGCAGCGCTTCGGCCACCGCCGCGCCTGGATTCTGGGCACGCAGCTGGTGATGGCGGCGACGCTAGGCGCCTTGGTTTTTGTCAAGCTGCCCGAACAGCTGGGCTTGTTCACCGCCATCCTGCTGATTCACAACACCTTTGCTGCCACGCAAGATGTGGCCATCGATGCCCTGGCTTGCAACACCTTGCACGAGGATGAGCGCGGCCTGGCCAATGGCCTGATGTTTGCCGGTGCGGCCGTGGGCCAGGCGGTGGGCGGCAGCGGGGTGCTCTTCCTGATGGCCTACATCGGCTTCCAGAACAGCTTCGTCTTCGTGGCGCTGAGCATCCTGGCCGTGACCGGCTTCATCGTGCTGCCCATGAAGGAAGCCCTGGCCCAGGCCGGCGCGGTGGCCAGCCAGACCGGCAAAGGCCTGCGTCAAGCCTTGGGCGAGATGCGCGGCTTCGCCATGGATTCCTTCCGCTCCTTCATCGGCACGCGCGGTGCTTATGCCGGCGTGTTCTTCGCGCTGCTGCCTTGCGGCGCTGCCTCGCTGAGCCTGGCCCTGCAGTCCAATCTCTCGGTCGAGCTGGGCCTCAACGACGACCAGGTGGCCTGGATGAACCTGGCCACCAGCGTGCTCAGCGGCGTGGCCATGGTGATCGGCGGCATGCTGTCCGACCGCATCGGCCGCCGCGTGGTGCTCAGTGTCTCGGTGATCTTGATGAGCCTGCCGGTGCTCTACCTGGCCTGGGTGCTGCAACAGCATGGCTATGTGATGCCGCGTGCCGCCGACAGCAAGCAGGCCGTGGAGCCCGCCCTGGTCAGCGCGCTGTGGGTGGCGGTGCTGGCCTTCAATGTGTTCATGGGCCTGATGTACGGCGTGCGCTCGGCCCTGTTCATGGATGTGACCAACCCCAAGGTCGCGGCCACCCAGTTCACCGCCTACATGGCTTTGATGAATCTGGCGATTGCCTACACCGCCACCTGGCAAGGCCTGGCCATCGAAGCCTTTGGCTACCCGGTGACCCTGCTGCTCGACGCCATCACCGGCCTGAGCTGTCTGCTGCTGATGTACTTCATGAAGAAGCCGGCCTCGGAGGCAGCGCAGATCAGCGATTCGCTGGCCGACAGCCGCGCCCGCAAGAGCGCCTGGGGTCTGGGCCTGCTGTGCCTGGCCTGGCTGCCTTTCTGGGCTCTGCGTGCCGAGCTGGGTGCGGCCCAGGCCATTGCCAACACCTTCTTCACCATGCTCTTCGTGATCTCGCCGCTGTTCCTGCTGGCCGGCCGTGAGGTGCTGGGTGCCCGCATCAGCGCGCGCCTGCGCAGCAGCGCCGCCTGGCTGGCCTTGCCCCTGCTGGCCCTGTACGGCCGCAAATGGGTGGATGGCTTGCAGGCCGGCGTGGCGCCCTGGGCCCAGAGCTCCATCGGCCTCGTGCTGGCCGACAGCCTGATCTACCTGTTGCCCCTGCTGGCCGGCTGCGTGCTGATCCAGCTGGCGCGCCAGGACTGGCAGGTTCTGAGCCCCAAAGGTGCATCCGGCGCGACTTTGTGAACATCCTCGTGGGTGCGATGGCCGGCTTCTGCCCGGCTTGCTAACCTGCCGCCTCCAGAGACAAACGAGGAGAGGTTTGTGTTCCAGAACGAGAAGAAGAAAAAGCCAGGCGGCGCGCGCCTGCTGGCCCTGGCGGCCGCGGGCCTGTTGATGCTGCAGGGCGTGGCTCAGGCGGGTCCGGAGCTCGATGGCAAGGGCTTCTACCTGGGCGCCAGCTTCGGCAGCGCCAAGGGCAAGTCCAAGGTCTATCTGGGCGACTCGGACCCGTCTGTGGCCCTGTCCGTGGGTTACCGCTTCAGCCCCCATTTGTCGGCCGAGCTGTTCACCCGCAACCTCAACTTCAACATCCTTCCTGGCTTGTTCGAGCCCGAGGACTATGTCTACCCCGACAGCCATGTCGGCACCGCCCTGCGCCTGAGCGCGCCGCTCAACGAGTCCTTCCATGCCTACGGCCGCCTGGGCCTGGGCCGCACCTCGACGAAGGTCACCTGGGTGGGCATGCCGTCCAAATCGGTCACCGAGGCCAGCGTCGGCGCCGGCCTCGGTTATGACTTCAACGCCACCTGGGGCTTGCAGCTGGAATACAACCGCTTCCTGAAGCACGACATCAATGTGCTCTCGCTGGGCGTGCAGCTGCGCTTTTGAGCCCTGGGCCTGGCTTCAGGGCAGCTTGAGTGCGCGCGCCACCTCGCTCCAGGGCAGCAGCTTGAAGTTCTGCGGGCCGTCGGGCAGGCGCTTGTGGCCGTCCTGCACGACGATCAGGCCCTGGCCGTAGACGCCGCCGAAGTTGGTGGCGCTGACCTCCAGGCCATCGGTTTCCGATGTTCCGTCGATGCCCAGCTCGGCATGGATGCCGATGCGAAAGCCGCCGCGCAAGGCATAGGGCGGCTGGGCGTCGAGCACCAGATAGCTGTCATTGCCCTGCGAAGACACCAGCAGATAGCCGGCGTCGCCCGGCCGGGCGCGGTAGATCGCCAGACCTTCCACATCGGCGACCAGGGCGCCACCGACCGGCAGGATCAGCTGTGGCTTTTGCTTCGCTGCAGCGGCGCTGGCGCCGATGTCGAACTGCCAGATGCCGCGTTTCTCTTCGCCGACAAAGAGCCGGCCGTTCGCCTCGTCCACCACGCAGCCCTCGGGCTGGCTGGCCAGCTGGAACTGGCGCAGCAGGCGTGATTGCCAGCGTCCGTCGGCGGCGCGCGTGATGCGGATCTGCTGCACGCGGCCGTCCTTGTCGTTGGGGTAGGCGTCCAGCTCGCCCTCGGCGCTGCGTCCCACGCAGAGGCCGTAGATGTCCTTGAGATCGGTGGGCAGCCGGGCCAGCTCGGACACCAGGCCCTGGCCATCGATGCCGAAGAGCAGGAGCGCATTCTCATCGCGCTGGGTGGCCACGGCCAGGTCCATGGACTGACCGGGCGCCACTTGCAGGCCCTGTCGCAGATCGACATTGTTGATGCGCCCCACCTCCAGCAGCTGGCGCTCCTCGCCTTGCAGGTTGTAGACCAGCAGGCCTTGCTTTTTGTTGGTGCCGAGGATGCGGCTGAGGCGCGCGTCGCTCGGGTGCACCCAGATCGCCGGGTCGTCCGCGGCGTCGCCGAAGCGCGCCACCGGCGCGGTCTGCCCGCTGGGCTGCAGCACCGGCCAGTCCCAGGTTTTGCCCACCGGGGCGGATTTGGCCGAGCGGGTCGCCGCACGCAGCAGCTGGCGCTGCGGCTTGCCCTCGATGCGCGTGCTGTGCTCCCACAGGCCCAGGCCAGGCTCTTCGATGCGCAGCAGCTCCAGCTTGTCGTCGACCACGCAGCCCTTGGCGCCGGGTGCCGTGGCCAGGCGACGCAGCGGGCGCGCACCCTCGGGGCCGGCGATCAGCCATTGCTCGCTCAGGCCTTCCTCGCCGAGAAGGAAGAGCTGCAGCAGGCCTTGCGGGTCACGGTGCAGGCAGAGCGCTTCGACGGCAAAGCCGGGCTCGGGCAGGTCCTGGGCGCGCAAGACTTGACCCTCGCTGCGCAACAGCACCGGCCGGCCGCGGTCGGCGTCGAGCAGCACGGCGACATGGCCCTGGGCGCCGTCCGCGCGCTGATCCCAGCGCTTGGCGCGCACGGCATAACGGGCCAGTTCCCGGCCTTGGCGGTCGAGCAGCTGCAGGCCCTTCTTGTCGAGCTGGAGCTGGGTCGGGTTGAGGTCGGCTGTCTGGGTGGCATGGGCCGGGCCCAGCAAGCCAAGTGCCATCAAGAGTGCGAGTGTGTGCTGCCTCATGCTCAGAACACCGCCAGTTTCAGACCCAGCTTGACGCTGCGCCCATACTGCTCGTACTGCGCGTTCAGGGCGCGCTGGCCGGCGTAGACGTAGTAGGCGCTGTTGTTGAGATTGAGCAGCTCCAGGCTGAGCTGCAACTTGGGGCTGATGTCATAGCGCAGCGAGAAGTCCCATTGCGTCTGGCCGTCCACCCACAAGTCCTTGGCCGGGTTCAGCACATCGCCCACCTCCAGCAGATAGGCCGATTTGTGGTTGACCGCCAGGCGGGTGCTCAGGCCATGGCCTTCCCAGCCCAGGCTGAGGTTCAGGCTGCGGTCCGATTGGCTGGGCAGGGCCAGCTGGCGGCTTTGCAGCTGGCCGTTCTTGTAGCCGGCGATGGTGGCTTTGGAGTGCACCAGGGTGGCGTTGGCGCCCAGGACCAGGCCGTTGAAGGGCGCCGGCAGGCCGCGCAGGGCCTGGCCATAGGCCAGCTCCAGTCCGCTGACTTTGGCGTCCTCGCCGTTGGCGTAAGTCAGGGCGGAATCGAAGCTGGCCCATGTGCCTTGGCCGGCCAGATTGGTCCGGTAGACGAAGTCGCGGATGCTCTTGTGGAAGGCATAGGCGGACAAGCTGCCGTCGCGGTCCAGGCGCTGCTCGATGCCCAGGTCCAGATTGCGCGAGCGCAAGGGCTTGAGCGCCGGGTTGCCGAACTCGGCGCTCTTGTCCTCGATCACAAAGCCGGGGCTGAGCTGGCCGAAGGTGGGGCGCACCACCGACTGGGTGTAGGCCGCGCGCAGCTGCTGCTCGCTGCTCAGTTGCTGGCGCAGCAGCAGGGCCGGCAGCCAGTGGCGGCTGCGGCTCTCGCTGTGCTGCGCGCTGAACTGGCCCTTGCTGTTGCCGGTGCCGTCGGCCTCCAGGCGCAGGGTTTCGTGGCGCAGACCGGTGATCAGTTGCGTGTGCTTCCAATCGATCGTGGCTTGCAGATAGGCGGCGTCGCTTTCTTCCTGGATGCGGTAGTCGGCGATGGCCGAATCGCTGGCCTCGCGGAATTCAGCCGGCTTGAGGCCGGCCACCAGCTGGCGCACCGCTTGCTCGCTCAGATTCGGGCCCAGATCGCCCCAGGGATAACGCGGCATGCCCTCGGCCACCACGCTGGCCATGGACAGCTGCGTGCTGCTGAAACCATACGGGGCCTTGGCCAGGGTCTTGCCGCTGTAGCTCCAGACCTCGCGGCCGTTGTCCTTCTGGCGGCGGGCGATCTTGACGCCGCCTTTGAGCTCCAGCTCGGCGCCGTCGAGGTCCAGGTCCTTGAGCAGGTCGACGCGCAGATTGCGCTCGCGGTCGGTGGCGCGGCTTTGCTCCAGCTTGATCTTGTCGAGCGTGAAGCCGCTGCTGCTGGCCAGGCCAGCCGGGCCGCTGATCAGGGGCTTCTGGCTGTCGGCGAAGCTGAGGCCGCTGAAGGCCGTGGCGTTTTTGTAGGTGGCTCCGGACAAGGTGTCGGGCTTGTTCTCGCTGGCGCGGCCGGCGCCCAGGGCGGCGCTGAGCTGCCAGTCGCCCCAGCGGCGCTCGCCGCCCAGGCTCAGGGAGTCGACCTGCGAGATTTCTTCGCGCGCCTTCAGCGAGCGGGCCGCCTTGGCCGAGCCGCCACTGGCGCCTGCTGCCAGGGCGGGCGAGAACTCCAGGGTCTGGGCCTGGCGCTGCTCGGTGTCGGTGAAGCGGCTGCTGAAGCTGCGCAGGTAGTAGCTCTGGCCCGGGTCGGGGCGCAGGTCCAGGTTCAGGGCGCCGCCGTGGCGCACGCGGCTGATGGTGTAGCTGCGGCGCTCCAGTTTGCTCAAGGCGGGGCTGCTGCCGCTGAGATTCCACGCACCGCCGGTTTCGACATTGTCCGAGCCGGAGGTGCGCTCATCGCTGCTCAGGGCCAGGGCCAGGCCGAGGGTGTTGGCCAGGAAACGCTCGCTGTAGATCAGGGCGCCGTTCGGGCGTGTCTTGCCGCTCAGCGCGGCGTGGCTGGCGCCGGCGCTGAGGTTCAGCACGCGGCCGGGCTGGTCGAAGGCCGACACGGTGTTCACCGCCACCGAGCCGCCGAGCGAGTTGGCGTCCTGGTCGGGGCTCAGGGTCTTGCGCACTTCCAGCGAGCGGATCAGGCCGGCCGGCACCACATCGAGGCCGACGGCGCGACGGTCGGCTTCGGCCGATGGCACCAGGGTGCCGTTGATGCTAACGGCGTTGAGATCCGGGCCCAGGCCGCGCACGCGGATGAAGCGGCCTTCGCCCTGGTCGCGCTCGACCGAGACGCCGGGCAGGCGGGCCAGGGCCTCGGCGGCATTGATGTCGGGCAGCTGGCCGATGCCGTCGGCATGGACCACGCTCAGCACGCCGGTGGCGGCGCGCTGCTTGTCCAGCGCATTGCGCAGATTGGCCGCCTGGCCGCTGAGCTGCACGGTCTCCAGCGTGGTGGTGGGCGCGCTCGCGGCGCCGGCCGGGGCGGGCGCGGCGCTTTGCGCCGAGGCGGGCGACGCGGCCAGGGACAGCAGGGCGGCGCTGAGGCCGAGGCTCAGCGGTGTCAGGCGAGGGCGGCGGCGCAGGGCCGGGCAGGGCAGGTGGAAGGAGTGGGACATGGTGGGTGGGGGGCTCCGCAGCGGAGCACAGGCAAGCGCCGGATCGGCAATGGCTCCGCACCTTAGGCAGGCCGCATGGCAGTTCCGTGACGACCAGCCCTCGGGCGGCCGCAGCGGCTGCAAGAGCGCAGATCCGGCCCCGGACTGAGCTGTTTCGACCCCCACTGTCCACAGTGCGCCGCTGCATGACGGCCTGTCACAAAGCCTCTTTAGGATCGCCAGCCCATGCTCATCTCACCTTTGCTCAAGGCCTTGCAGCCCGTGCCCCAGGCGCCCGTGCTGGGCCTGGCGCATTTCGGCCATCTCCTGGCCTTGCTGATGGCCGGCCTGATGGCGGCTTTCGCCTGGGGCGGCGAGGCCAAGCCGCTGCAGGACTGGCGCTGGATGGATGTGGCCGGCGAGGGCGGCATGGTGCTGATGGCCGCCATCTGGATCACCCAGCTGCGCAGCAGCCGGCCCGGTGGCCGCGTGACCAGCTGGCTGTGCCTGGGCCTGGCCGGCATCCTGCTGGGCGAATGGGTGGATGTGCTGGACGAGTTCTGGCGACTGCCCAAGGCCGTGCTCTGGGACAACTGGCTGGAATCGGGCCTGACGCCGCTGGGCATGCTGGTGCTCACCATCGGCCTGCAGCATTGGCGCGAGGAAGAACGGGCCTTGAGCGCCCAGCTGCTCAAGCGCGAGCGCCTGATCCGCGAGCACCGCAGTTTCGATGCCATCACCCAACTCGGCGATGCCGACTACCTGGCCCGCCAGATCGCCTTGGAGCAGCAGCGCGAGGGCCAGCCCGGTGCGGCCCTGCTGATGCTGAGCCTGGATGGCTTTGACAGCATCGCCCGTGAACATGGACTGGCCGAGGCCGACCGCCTGTTGCAGGCGGCCGGCCATCTCTTGATCCTGAACCTGCGCCCCGAGGACCTGCTCTGCCGCTATGCCGGTGACCGCTTTGCCTTGCTGATGCCCGGCGCCAGCCCGGCCTTGGCGGCTCAGACCGCCGGCCATCTGCAGCAGGCCCTGGGCAGCCTGGCCCACCACAGCCGCCAGGGCCAGCGCATCCAGCGCCCGGCGCGGGTGGTGTGGTGCGAGGTCGATGCTGAAGAGGCCGGTGCGCAGCAGCTGCTGCGCCTGGCGGCTCGGCTGTGAACGCGGTTCTGCCCGGTTTCAGTCCGGCCTTGAGCGCCGTGGCGCCGGCCAATGTGTATCAGCTGGGCACGCGTTGCCTGGTCTGGGAGCACCAGGCCGTGCTGCTGCTGGAGTTCGCGCGCAGCCGCGGCCTGGCGCCGGCCGATCTGCTGGCAGCCGCGGGCTTCAGTTCAATGCCGAGCCTGCTCAGCCCGCAGCAGCTGCTCGATCTGCTGGCCGCCTTGCAGGCCCAGCTGCAGGCGCCCGACACGGCGTTTGTGCTGGGCCAGCTCAGCCTGCCCGGCCATGCCGGCCTGGCCAGCCATGCCCTGGCCCAGGCGCGCAACGGCCGCCAGGCCCTGGAGCTGCTGGCCGCGCACAGCGCCCGGCTTTCGCCCCTGCTGACGCCGCGCCTGCTCTGGCATGAGGACGAGCTGCTGCTGATCTGGACCGAGGCCTGCGGCGTCGGCGCCGCACAGCGCAACTTCGTGGTCGACATGCAGATGAGCGCCGTCACCGCCCTGTGCCAATGGCTGGGCGGCCGGCGCCTGCCCTGGCGCTACAGCTTCAACCGCAGCCGCCCGCGCGACCTCTCGCAGCACGCGGTGTTCCTCGGCGCCGATCTGCAGTTCGATTGCCAGGTCGACGCCATGCGCGTGCCGGCCGCCTGCCTCGACGAGCCCTGGCCGCGCGGCGTGGCCGACAGCATGGCCGCCCAGGCCCTGGCCCAGGGCGCCGACCCCGGCGCCGCCGGCCGCGGCCTGCTGGCTGCGCTCTACGACCATCTGCTGCCGCGCCTGCGTGAAGCACCCACGCTGGAGCAGAGCGCCCAGGCCTTTGGCGTCAGCAGCGCCACTTTCAAGCGCCATCTGGCCCAGCATGGCACGCATTTCCAAGCCCAGCTCGACCAGGTGCGCACCCACTGGGCGCTCTACCTGCTGCTCTTGCAAGGCCAGAGCCATGAGCGCGTGGCCCAGGCCCTGGGCTTCCACGACCGCAGCAACTTCCGCCGCTCCTTCAAGCGCTGGACCGGACTGGTGCCCAGCTTGCTGGGTTGAATGAAGACGGCCGGGCTGTGCTGCAATGCAGCTCAGGCCCGTTCCGGGCCAGGAGCCTGGCATGAGCATCCCCGCGAGTTCCCACCCTGTTTCCCCTTCCAGCGCCCGGCGCCGTGCGGTCTGGCTGCTGCTGAGCGCTGCGCTGAGCGCGCCCTGGGCCGCCAGCGCCGAGACCCTGCCCGCGCCAGCCGCCTTGCACCGCCAGCTGCTGGCCCAGGGTCACAAGGCGCAGGCCGTGACCGTCGTCGAGCCCCACCTCAGCCGCAAGGACCAGCCGGTGCAGCGGCGCTATCTGGCCTATCCCGTGGAGGCGGTGCTGAGCGCCACCCTCGGCCCCAGCTGGCAGGCCCAGCCCGACCGTGAGCTGGAGTTCAAGGCGCTCGATGGCTTCGTCGCCCGCATGCCGGTGGCGCGTTTTCTCAAGTACCGCGCCTACCTGGCCGTGGGCCTTGCCGATGGCCAGCCCTTCACGGTGGACAACCTCGCGCAGGGCGAGAAGCGCGTGGCGCTCGGTCCCTACTACCTGATCTGGGACAACCTGGGTGCGCCCGCCCTGCTGGCCGAGGGCGGCACGCACTGGCCCTACCAGGTGGCCGAAATCAGCTTGCGCGCCGTCAAGCCCGAGGCCTTGCTGCCCTCGGGCATGGACAGTGCGCGCTGGGCCGAGCATGCGGCCCTGGCGCAGACCTATTGCCTCAGCTGCCACCAGATCAACGGCTTTGGCGGCGCCAAGATGCCGCTCAATCTGGCCGTTCGCGCCAAGCTGATCGATGCCCGCACCTGGCAGAGCTGGCTGCTGCAGCCCCAGTCCGTCAAGCCCGGCACCGCCATGCCGGCCCTGCCCGATGGCCTGAGCGCGGCCGAGCGCCAGCGCATCGCCAGCCAGCTGCACGACTACCTCAAGGCCTTGCCGGTGGCGCCTTGAGGCGGCGCCTCCGGGCGCGTGTGACTCTTGCCATTAGGGGGTGATGCGCCTACCGCACGCCCTCGCACATCGAGTACCCTTGCCCACTTTCCGAATCGCTTGTTGGCTCGCTCATGTCGGACACCCCCATTGACCGCACCGGACTTCGCTCGCCAGGCCTGCCTGTCGACGACGTCAATGCCTTGCCCCCCGGCACCCGTTTCGGGGCGCTGGAGATTGTGCGGACCCTGGGCGTGGGCGGCTTCGGCATCGTCTACCTGGCGCGCGACCATGCGCTGGAGCGCGAGCTGGCGATCAAGGAGTACATGCCGGGGCAGCTGGCCCAGCGTGGCGAGGGCTCGGTGGTGTCGGTGCGCTCGGGTTCGCTGAGCGAAACCTTCGAGATCGGCCGCCGTTCCTTCGTCAACGAGGCGCGCCTGCTGGCCCGCTTCGACCACCGCTCCCTGCTCAAGGTCTACCAGTTCTGGGAGGCCAATGGCACGGCCTATATGGCCATGCCCTATCTGCAGGGTCAGACCTTGCGCCAGCGCCGCGAGGACATCAACGCCGGCCGGGCGCCCGCGCTGGACGAGGCGGCGCTGCGGGCGCTGCTGCTGCCGCTGCTGGAAGCCTTGATCCTGCTGCATGCCTCGGCCGTCTACCACCGCGACATCGCTCCCGACAACATCTTGATGCCGGCCGATGGCAGTGATCCCATCCTGCTGGATTTCGGCGCGGCGCGGCGCGCCATCGGCGACCGCACCCAGACCTTCACCGCCATCCTCAAGCCCAGCTACGCACCCATCGAGCAGTACGCCGAAAGCACGGCCCTGCGCCAGGGCCCCTGGACCGATGTCTATGCCCTGGGCGCTGTCGTTCACTACCTGCTGACCGGCCAGCCGCCGCCGCCGGCCACGGCGCGCGCCGTGGTCGATGACTACGAGCCCCTGGCGGGCCGGGCCCTGCCGGGCTGCTCGCGCGCGTTTCTGGCCGCCGTCGATTGGGCCTTGGCCGTGCGGCCGCTGGAGCGCCCGCAAAGCATGGAGGCCTTCCGCGACGCCCTGACCGGCTTGCGCGAAGCGCCCGGGCTGCATGAGGCCGATCTGCCCTTGCCCTTGAGCGAGGACGGCACTGAGGGCGCGGATGACGATGTGACGGTGATCCAGCCGCGCCCGCGCACCGTGCCGGTCGCCAAGCCGGCGCCGAATCCTGTTGCAGACGCCCCCACGCTGGTGCATCCGCATCCGCATCCGCCGTCACCATCACCATCGCCTTCAGCGGCGTCGGCGCCGCGCCCCGCCAATGCGGCCGTGGCGCCCGGGCCTGCCTCGGTGGCCGGCAAGGCCCGGTCGGTGCCGCCCTTGGCGATGGCGGCGGTGGCGCTCCTGGTCGTGTTGGGTGCTGCCGGTTGGTGGTTCAAATCCAAGGACACCAGTGCTGCGCCTGTGCTGGAACTGGCGGCAGCTTCCGCGCCGTCTGCGGCCTCTGCAGCGGCTGTTCCTGCACCCGCGACCGCGACCGATCCAACCCTGGCACAGCCCGGGCGCGCGGCCGCTTCGGCGCCGGCTCAGACCATGGTGCCGGCCCCGTCCGCGGTGGTGCTGGGCGCGGCGCCAGCGCCTTTGCTCAACCCCAACAACAGCGGCGGCGCGAACAAAGCGGCGGCGGGATCAGCCGCGGCCGCTTCGGCCGGCCGTGTGGCTGGCCAAGCGCCCTCGCAGTCTCAGGTGCAGACGGTGCGCACCGATGCGCGCCGCCCGGCCAAGGAGGGCCCGGCGCCTGCGCAGGCCGCCACCGCCGCCAACAAGCTGCCACCCATGCCGCAACAGGACGCCAGCCTCAATGTGGCTGCGCCGGCCCAGTTGGCCGCTGCGGCGGCCGCTGCCTCGGCCGCCCAGTCTCCCGCGCACGACGAGGCCCCGGCCGCCCCCCTGGACCCGCGCCAGGCCTGCGCCAAGGAGAACATCCTGCTGCGTGTCTGGTGCGTGGACCGCCGCTGCGAAAAGCCGGCTTATGCCGGCCATGCCGAATGCGTACGCCTGCGTGAGATTCGCGAGCAGCGCCGCGAGCGTTGAGTTTGCACGCCCTGGCGCGACGCTGGCCGGAGGGCATGGCCTTTGTCCAGGCCCGGGCGTTCTGTTGAAATCCCTGGCATGAGCTTTGATTCCCCGTTTGTCGTCAGCTGCGATCCGGCGCGCCTGGATCTCGACATGATCCACCGCTTCCTCAGCGAGCAGGCGCCCTGGTGCCTGGGCATACCCAAGGCCACGGTGGCGCAGGCCATTGCCGGATCCTTGTGCTTCGGTGCTTACCGCGGGGGCGCCCAGATCGGCTTTGCCCGCGTCATCACCGACCGCACGACTTTTGCCTACCTCTGCGATGTGTTCGTGCTGCCCGAGCATCAAGGCCAGGGCTGCAGCCGGGCGCTGATGGATACCGTCATGGCCCATCCCGATCTGCAGCATCTGCGCCGCTTCATGCTGGCCACCAGCACCGCGGCCGGGCTCTATGCCAAGTATGGTTTCAGCCCGGCGTCCAAACCGCAGAGCTTCATGGAGCGGCTGGACCCCGAGATTTACCTGCGCGCCTCCACGGGGGCGGTGTGAGCAACTTGTTCTCCTGCGGTGACGGGCTGTGCTGCCGCGAGCTCGTGCAGGCCGATGTGCCCGCGGTGCAGCGATTTCTCGAGGCCAATCCCGAGTATTTCTGGACCGTTGGAGACGAGCCGCCGCGGCCCGATGAGGCGCAGCAGGAGTTCGACGACCGGCCGCCGCCCGAGATGCCCTACCGCCGCCTGCGTCAGCTCGGTTTTTACGGTGGCGATACGAATTCGCTGATCGGCTACGGCAGCCTGCTGGAAGACCTGATGCAGCCTGGCGTCTGCCACATCGCCCTGTTCATCATCGCCACGGCACGCCATGGCCAGGGCGATGCTGCGCGGCTCTACCAGGGCCTGGAGGCGTGGGCGCGCGGGCAGGGCGCGCGCTGGATGCGCCTGGGCGTGGTGGTGGGCAATGAGCGCGGCGAGCGTTTCTGGCGCCGCCAGGGCTTTGTCGAGCTGCGCCAGCGCGAGGGCGTGCCGGCCGGGCGCCGCATCAACACGGTGAGGGTGATGCTCAAGCCGCTGCGCAGCACGGGCCTGTGCCCCGAGCATGAGGCCGAAATCGCGCAGTACCTGAGCCAGGTGGCGCGCGACCGCCCCGAGGCTTGATCGCTCAGGGCCGCGCTGCGGCGTTGGCGCGCCGGCAGCGCTCGATGTCGCAGGCCGTGGGCAGGGTGGCGCGGTACTCGCCAAAGGCCTTGAGCAGGCCCGGGTCGGCGGCCTGGCATTGGCCGCCCTTGCCGTCGGTGTAGTACGAGGTCACATCGATGCAGCGGCGCGAATGCGCCATCAGGCCGAAGAAATGCCCCATCTCGTGCGAGACGACCATTTGCAGCGTCTCGCCGGCCGGGTGCTTGGGGTTGCGCTGACGCAGCAGGGTGAACAGGGCCGGGTTCAGGGCCAGGCTGCGCTGGCCCAGATCGGCCAGGCCGAAATTGCCGCGGCTGGCCGCCGCACTCCAGTGCACAAACACGGCGCCGGTCGGCAGCTCATCGCTGGCCTGCAGCCGTAGCACCTCGCTGGGCACGCCGCAGCGCGACCAGCTGCTGGCGGCGCTCTGCAGCGCCTGCATCACCTGCTCGGCCGTGAACCAGGCCGGCGCGCCGGCGTGGGCATAGCGCAGGCGCAGCGGCGAGGCCAGGGCCGGGCGGTCGCGGCCATCGCCCCAGGTGGGCACCTCGGCCAGCGGGCATTGCGCCATCTCCTGATCGCGCAGGCGGATTTGCTCGGGGCTTTGCGCCAAGGCGGTGGCGCACAGCGCGGCCAGGGCCAGGGGCAGCAGCAGCCAGCCCCGCGCCCGGCCGCGCAGGCGCTTCAGAGCGCGCATCCCACCTCGCCGCGCGCGCCCGGCTCGGGTCCCTGGCTGTGGATCTGGACACCGTAGCGTTCGGCCGTCATGTGGGCCAGGATGGACAGGGCAATTTCGGGCGGCGTGCGGGCGCCGATGTGCAGGCCCACCGGGCCATGCAGGCGGGCCAGCTGCGCCGGTGTCAGGCCAAAGTGTTCGGCCAGGCGCGCCTTGCGCTTGCTCTGGTTGACCCGCGAGCCGATGGCGCCAACGTAGAAGGCCGGGCTTTGCAGCGCCTCCATCAAGGCCAGGTCGTCGAGCTTGGGGTCGTGGGTCAGGGCGACGATGGCGCTGTGGCCGTCGGGCTGCATGGCGGTGACGACATCGTCGGGCATGTCGCGGCTGAGTGTGCAGCCGGGCACGGCGAAACCGTCGGCGTATTCCTCGCGCGGGTCGCAGATGGTGACGCGGTAATCCAGGCCCAGGGCCATCTGCGCCAGGTACTGGGTCATCTGCCCGGCGCCGATGATGAGCAGGCGCCACTGCGGGCCGTGGTGGCTGCGCAGCGTCTGGGCGTCCAGCAGCAAGGTGTCGGCACCGTGCTTGGGCGCCAGCAGCTGCACCTGGCCACTGTGCAGGTCCAGCAGGCGCTGCACCCGCTCGCCGCGGTCCAGGCGCTCCAGCAGGACCTCGATCTGCGAGGCCTCGCTGACCGGCTCGAGCAGCAGCTCCAGCGTGCCGCCGCAGGGCAGGCCGAAGCGCTGGGCTTCCTCGGCGCCGACGCCGTAGCGCAGCAGCTCCGGCCGCTGCAAGGCCAGGGCGCCCTCGCGCAGCTTGGCGATCAGATCGTCTTCGATGCAGCCGCCCGAGACCGAGCCGGCGATCTGCCCGTCATCCCGCACCGCCACCAGCGAGCCCACCGGCCGCGGGGCCGAGCCCCAGGTGCGGGTGATGGTGCCCAGCACCGCGCCGCGGCCCTCACGGCGCCAGGCGGCCAGCTGCCGCAACACTTGCAAATCCACATTGTCCATGCCGGCATCCTATGCGCTCGGCCCCGCGCCCGCGGCGCACAATGCGCTTACCCGATTGCTTTGCTGTGGATGCCCCGCGCATGCCAACCCTGCCATGAAACCCAAGCCTCAAGAACCGCTCAGCGCCGAGCCCACAACGACGGCGCCGCCGCCTGTGGCCAAGCCGCGCTGGTTCGAGGCCTTGCTGGCCTGGTATCTGGGCTGGCTGGGGCGCATCTTCACCGGCAAGCTCTGAGTCGGCTTGCGGGGCCTGCGTTGGCCCCTTGAACTTTCTATTTCGGCGTCTTCATCGGCGCGATGCCGCCGCAATCGGCGCCCAGCCAGCGGCCCTGGCTCTGTACCGACATGGTTTCGCTCTTGCCGCCGACGCGGGCGGTGCTGCTCATGCTGGAGCTGTAGGCCTCGGCGCTGCTGAGGGTGGTCGTGCCCTCGCCGCTGATGTCAGGGTCGCTGCAGCTGAAACGGTTCAGGATCTGTGCGCCCTTGCGCTCCACCTGGTGTTTGCAATTGCCCTGGCTGGACACCGGCAGCTGATTGAGCGCCGCCTGTTCGGCCGTGATGCAGACCTTGAGCGTCACCGCACCCGTGGCCAGGTTGGCGTTGACCCCTGCCTTGGCCATCATCTCTTCCATCCTCTTGCGCTGCTCGGCCGGCATCTGCGCCAGCTGCTGCTGGGCCTGGGCCATGGCTGCCTGGCGCTCGGGGCTGAGCTGGGGGTTCATCTTGATCTCCCACAGGCCCGGCTTGATGTTCTGGGCCTGAGCCAGCGCACTGCCGGCCAGCAAGAGGGCTGCCCCCAGCGTTTGGAGGGCGGTGCGTGTCTTCAAGGGCGTCATGTGCGGCTCCTGGGCCCGGCGGGGCCATGGCAGTGGAGCGGCCAGTGTAGCCAGCCGCTTGCCAGGGAGCGGGTCAGTGCGCGAGCCCATGCAGGCGCGCGCGCAGCCGCGGCGTGGCCTGCTCCACCGGCCCCAGCAGCAGGGGCCAGAGCTGGGCGCCCAACTCGCGGCGGAACATGCCGAAATGGCCGATGGCGCGCAGGCCCAGCTGGCGCGGGTCCAGGGTGTGGCGCTGCAGCGCGGCGCTGCGGAATTGCAGGCCCAACTGGTCCACCGCCGGGCCGGGGCCGAACAAGGTGTCGTCCGTCACATTCCACAAATGCACCGGGCCGGTGAAGCGGTGGTAGCCCAGATCAGCCTGCACCGCCGGGTCGGTGAACAGATAGCCCCGCCGCCGGCCCCAGCGCGCCCATTGCAGGGCCGCGCCCTTGGGCAGGTCTTGCGCCCGGCCGCCCAGCACCCAGCCGGGCGCATGGCCGAAGAGATGGCTCAAGCCCGGCAGCAGGGCATGGAAAAACAGCGCAGCCTTGGCTTTTTGCAGGCCGGCCCAGTAACGGAAATCGGCGGCCTGTGCGGCCACGCCCAGCACCGCGTCCAGCTGCTCGAACCCGGGCGCCAGCCCGATGGCCTGGCCGCCAAAGGAATGGCCGATGGCCAGAACGCCCAGCGGCTGGCCTTGCGCCCGCTGCTCGCGTTGGCGCCGGTGTTCGATGGCGCGCAGGGCGGCGGCCATGTCCAGCTGCGCCCATTCACGCAGGCCGGCCCGCTCCTGCCGCACCGAGCCCTGCAAGCTGCGGCCGATGCCGCGGTAGTCGTAGCTGAGCACGGCATAGCCGCGCCCGGCCAGCCACTCGGCAAAGCCGCGGTAGAAGCCGCTGGCCACGGCCATGGCCGGGCTGATCACAGCCAGGGCGCGCACCGGGCCCGCCGGCTCTTGCCAGCTGGCGTGCAGCAGGCGGCCGTCGGCGCAGCGTAGCTGCACGGCTTGGGCCGGGGGCAAGGCGTGGGGCAGGGTGGGGGCGGAGGGCTTCATCGGGGTTCTGGGTGGATGGCTGGGCCGCGGCGTGGGGATTTGCGGGCAGCCGTGGCGGCCGGTGGATGGCGGTGGAGGGCTGTGGAACCAAGTGGTAGGCCGTGGAGGACACGGGAACTCAGTCTAGATTGGCGAGATTTCAGCGACTAGACTGCGTTGAATCGACACATTGGTAATCAAACGTTGACAAGCAAGCCACGCCAACCGCCCGTTTCGCCATCGCCTGCGCCTACGCCTGCGCCGTCGACGCCGGCAGCAGTGGCAATCACAACGACAGCAATAACAAAAACAAAAACGACCAGCGCCCCGCGCCTGTCGCGCAGCCGCCGCACCGCCGCCGATCAGGCCCTTGACGCCAATGCCCTGGAACTGTTCGCCCGCATCGCCCAAGCCGGCAGCTTCGCCCGTGCGGCGCGGGATCTGGGGCTGACGCGTGCGGCCGTCAGCCGCCGCGTGGCCGCGATCGAATCGGCCGTGGGCCTGGCTCTGTTCGCACGCAGCACCCGCAGCCTCAGCCTGACCGAAGCCGGCCGCCGCCTGCAAGCCCGCGCCCGCCTGGTGCTGGAAGCCACCGAAGGCGCCCGCCTCGCCCTGCGCAGCGAGCGCGACCAGCTCAGCGGCACTTTGCGCATCAGCGCACCGCCGGTGTTCGGCAACCATGTGTTGCCGCCGCTGCTGGCGCGGTTTCAGGCCTTGCACCCGGCGCTGCGCTATGAGCTGTTGTTCACCTACCGCCGGGTCGATCTGCTCGCCGAAGGCGTGGACCTGGCCTTCCGCGCCACTGCCCAGCCGCCCGAGGACTGGGTGGCCCAGCCCCTGCTGCGCTACGCCGTGCGCGCCTATGCCTCGCCTGCCTGGGCGGCCGCGGCCGGCCCGCTGCAAGGGCCGCAGGATCTGCTGCACCTGCCCTGCCTGCTGGTCGGCCAGCACGAAGACGCCAGCGAACGCCGCTGGCTGCGCGAAGACGCCCAGGGCCGCCCGCTGGAAGAAGCCGCACTCAGCCTGCGCGCCGCCGCCTGGGGCAATGACCACGAGGTGCTGCTGGCCATGGCCCGCGCCGGCGGCGGCGTGGTGCTCAGCCCGGACTTCTGCGTGCCCGCCGCCACCGAGAGCGGCGGCGGCCTGGTCGACGTACTGCCGGGCTGGCGTTTGACTGTGAAAGAAGGCGAATGGATCCAGGCCCTGAGCCTGCCCATGCCCGCCGGCTCAGAAACCGCCCGTGCCCTGGTGCGCTTCATCAAGGAGGCCTTGGCGGAGCAGGGGGCGGCGGCTTAGCGGGAGGGGCAGACCCTGGCCGGCGCGGTCATGGTTGGCTGGGCGCCGCTGTCGCGCTCCGCTGGGTGACCCCGCTGGCCCCGGAGCCGGGAGTTTGGGCGCGCGACACTCAAGGGTTGGCCTGAGGAACTAACGCCATGAACTGATGGCAATATGGCGAACCATCGACTGGCTGGATGTTGCGTTGCAGCCCAAGCCGAGTATTTGTAACTGGTGCGGCTTTTGCCGTGGAAGTTAATGCGGCTTGAAATCTCAATCCAGCAGCGAAAAAGCGTGATTCGACAGGCACTTGCTTGGGTTTTCGCCCGGTCGGTTATTGCGACAGCGGTCGTGATATGCGGCGTGCAGCTGCGACATACAACACGTTAAAACTCATGGGCAATCTCGCCGCGCTTCTCCAGTGGTTGTGGGCGCCACTCGTCGCCGCTGGTGTAAGCGTTGTTTACTTCCAGAGTTCGACGAGTTCTCGCTGGTTCGAACGCTTGATCACGTCAGTTCATGGCGCATCGCTGGCGATGCTTTACTTCGGCGCGTTGGGCATACATTCGCTCGGAATTTCCGATCCAAAGTTGGGTAAGGCGTACTGGCTGTCGCTGTTGGTTCCTTGTGGTCTTGCCCTGTACGCCATAGCTCGCTTCAGTGGCAACAAGAAGATCCACCTACTTCAACTGGTCAATCTTTTGGCGGCCTTCTGGATTTGGTTTGTCGGCACGATGGCCGTGACGGGGAACTGGCTATGAGTTTTAACCTGTCATTGGAGCGGACCGCCTTCGGCGTCCGCTCACTTTCACGTTGAACGTCATCAGATGCTGGGCTCCCTCTTCCGATCTTCAATCCCAAAGCAGGCGCTTGAGTACGCGGGGTTCGTGCTGGTTCATTGCGCAACAATCGCCGATTCCAATCGGGCTGGCGAACTTATCTGCCCGTTCGCAGTCGTCACAGAAGCCGATGGGCGGCGCGTGATCGACTTTGAATCTGAGACCCAGCAAGAGGCAGTCGCCAAAGGATGGGCTAGCCTTAACGAGGCTAGGTCAAGCCGAGTCTGGTGGGCCTTTGGGCGAGAAGGCATATACAGAGAGCCTGATGGAAAAGGAACGGATGTCCTGACGGTCACCGTTTGGCTTCCAGACATGAATCACCTCTACAGCATTACGCAGCGATTTGGCAGAGGCAGAGACCAAGAGCTTTATCTCACCGGAGAACCAGAATTGCTTGAGCACAAGACTGACCTGGTTGCACCGGTCACTCGCTGGGATCGGTCAGCACTAGCGCGCGGCATCGCTTCTCATCCGCAGGGCTCACGATGGGCGGAGTGGCGTTCACAATGACGTTCAACCTGTCATTCGAGCGTACCGCCTCCGGCGCCCGCCCACTTTCACGTTGGGCATCATGAAGATCATCCGCCTCTCGCTTGTCCTTCTCTCGCTCATTGCATCGATCTCGCCGACGTTGGTCAAGGCAGATCGGTCGGAGTATTCGGTGGGCAATTCACCCCTGAAGCTCGTTAGTCGTTCAGATGGCGGCCAAGAGGGGCACTTCGCAAAATTTGTCGGAACAGTCCGCCTCAGTGGAACCTTGGTGGTCGAGTTTGATCGCCTCCCCGACATGACTGAAGACCGCGACACGGAAGGCCAAGCCTTCTTCCTTCCCGATGAAACGTCCCGCCTTAAGCTACCGGTCGCGGTTGGCGCCTTCTATCCTCGGCCCATCACTTCCATTTCGCTGGACAAGAAACCTCGGGCGCTTCTCCTTCCTCTGCTCGGCCAGGGCAAGACCGAAGGCCTCCTGAAAGGGCGCATGCCCAGGTACGAGCTTCCGGCGACGCTCACCATCAAGTCTTTTTCGTCCTGGGTCGAATGTGATCACAGAAGCTACACAGCGGAGATTGCCTCGATCAAACCGCTACGCCCAGATCTAGTTGCAGGGGCCAAGTCCTCGCTCATTGGGTGCTAATTCGCATGCCACGCAATGATGCCCAACCCAGCGTTCGAGTCGACACGCGACGTCTGGTCACTACAGGCCCCATTTCATTCTTGGCCTTTCGTGCCCAGCCGCCGCTCGTGGCTCAGCTTCGACGTTGTGCGGCTCCCTTTTAAGCTTCATCAATTGCTCGCGAGCTTCCTCGCGGCCGGCGCTGCGCTGTTGCCCGTGCTATTCATGGCGCTGTCCGAGATTTCGACTGCGCCGTCCGGTGTGGTCGCTCTTGGCGAGCAGGATGACGCAGGCTACCGCGGTGCCGGCCTTGCCCTTGCCGCGATGCCTTTCCTGTACCTCTTTGCCGTTCCCATTTGCTATTCGGTTGGTGCGCTGCTGCTTTCGCTTCGGCTAGTCCGCCTGCTCAGCTTCCTGGCAGGCGCCACTTGTATCGCGCTTGTACTCGGGCTCGTCGTCGGCGTGCCTCTTGGTGCTTCCGTGCGGTTTGATGCCAAAGATCTGGCAATCACTGTCGGTGTAACAACCATGCTTTCCTTGGTCACGGTTCTGCCAGCCGCCTTCTGCTGGTGGCTGGTTGCGGTTCGGCCGCACAACCCTGAAGTCCCCCGGTCGGTGCGCGATAAAGCCGTGCAGCGCCGGTGACCTTCACGTTATCGCTATGAGCGACTTCTCGGTGCAATTCGCGGCGAAGAATGAAGTGGTGAGCTATCAAGGATCTGAGGGCTTGCTCCACTTCAATGTGGGGCTTGTCGGCAAGGAGTGGCTCGTCTATCTGCCGCCCTTGGTGGGGCCACAGGGGGAGCCACACTTCCTTGGAGCGAACGAAGCCTCAACGGTGTTGCCTCGCGTTAAGAACTTCCTGTCACGCATCTGGTGGTTTGGCGTTTGGCCGGTGAACTATCAAGTTACATTTTTGGGCGAAGCTGTGGCGCCCAGCCCTTCAATCGAGAGCCTGATTCAAAGAACAAGCCGGCACGCGCCCACAAGCGATGCGTGATCGTCGAAGGTGTTGTCTCCATGGCGAATTGTGGGCATCTGGGCCCGGGGGGGCAGGTTCCATACACAATGCCGCTCGATCGGATTTCGGGTCCGTTCTGAAATGAATGCTCCAGCCTTCAGTGCAGCGGATGGCTGGGCCAACCGCGTCAATCAAACTTCAGGCCTCCCGTGATCCAAGCAGCAACGTCTCGCCCCCATCAAGCCCTCGGCTTCGCCGCATGGCTGCTGCTTTGCATCGCCACCAGCGGCATCGGTGCACTTGCATCCGTGAACGCTCGTACCTTCTAC
Organism: Burkholderiales bacterium PBB2; assembly: GCA_002255955.1. Classification (GTDB taxonomy): domain Bacteria; phylum Pseudomonadota; class Gammaproteobacteria; order Burkholderiales; family Burkholderiaceae_C; genus Paucibacter_A. Next base: position 43,497 of record NKIM01000007.1, read on the forward strand.
GCTGACCTGGTTCGCCCGGTGTGGGCGCCGCCGGGCTGGGTCTTCGGGCCGGTCTGGTCGCTGCTGTTTCTGGCCATGGCGATTGCCGCGTGGTCAGTCTGGCGTGTACCTCAGGCGAGCAAGGGGCGTTCGATCGCCCTGGGCTTGTTCGTCGTCCAGCTCGTCGCCAATGCCTTGTGGAGTTGGCTGTTCTTTGCGTGGCATCTGGGTGGCTTGGCCTTCGTCGAGGTGCTGCTGCTGTGGCTGCTCATCGCGGGCACCGCCATCGCCTTCTGGCGCATCAAACCAGCCGCTGGCCTGCTCTTGCTGCCTTATCTGGCGTGGGTCAGCTTTGCCTCGGTGCTGAATTACACGCTCTGGCAGCTCAATCCCACTATCCTGGGTTGAATCGCTGCGCGTGGTGGCCTGACCTTTTGCCGGTCAGAAGCCGCTCTCAGGGCGCCCGGTTTCCGGGCTCAGCCTGCACTTGGCCTTGAGGAACGTGGGTTTGCGATGTGACCGATGTGCGTCGGACTGTTGCCCCCGACAGCCGCATCTTGGCACCGTGAGCTTCGAGCCTTGCACCTGTGGGCGTGAGCGCAGGAGGCGAGTTCTCGCCGCTTCAGTCCGCGTTTGCCGTCGGTCCCGGCGGCAGCCGCAGCACCATCCGGTCGCGCCCGCCCGCCTTGGCCTCGTACAGGGCTTCATCCGCGCGGCGGTAGGCGGCGCCCAGGTCCAGCCAGGTGGGTCGGCCCAGCACGGTGGCACCGATGGAGATGCTGAGCTGGCCGCTGGGGCTGGCCTGGTGGGGGCGGTGCAGATCGCGCACGGCGGCGTTCAGCTGCGCCAGCACCGGCTCCAGGGCCTGGCCTTCGGTCAGCATCAGCAGCACCGCGAACTCTTCACCGCCCACGCGGAACAGCAGGTCTGAGCTGCGCCGCAGCGCCGCCTGCAGGGCCTGGGCCACGGCGCGCAAGGCCTGGTCGCCCTCGGCGTGGCCGTAGTGGTCGTTGTACTTCTTGAAGTGGTCGATGTCGATCAAAGCCAGGCCCAGGGCCCAGCCCTGGCGTTGGGCCAGCGCCCATTGCTGCGGCGCCAGGGTGTCGAAATGGCGGCGGTTGTAGAGCCCGGTCAGGCCGTCGTGCTGGGCCAGGGCTTCGATCTGGCGGTTCTTGCGCGTCAGCGTGAAGACAAAGCCCAGGCTCAGGGCCAGCACCAGAACGGTGGCCAGGTGCCCGGCGCTGCTGTGCAGGCTGCTGCGCAGCAGGTCGTCCTCGCTGAGGTGCAGCTCCAGCGCCCAAGGCGCGCTTTTCAGCGGCAGGCGCAGGCGGATGTGGGGGCGCAGCTCGCTGTCGTCCTCCTGGCCCGGCGCGGGCGCCACGGCGACGATGCTGCGGCCTCGCGCATCGACCAGGTGGACATGGGCATGGGGCAGGGGCGTGGCGGCCAGACCGCGCTGCAGGCTGCTGACGCGCACATCGATGCTGACGCTGCCACGGAACTGGCCGTTCTGGTCGATGGGCTGGGTGACGGTGACGATGGCTTCGCGGTCACCGGCGTCGAGGTAGGGCTGGCTCCAGAAAGGGCGGCGCTCCGGGTTGGCCTCGGGCCGGGCATGGGCGAAGTATTCGCGGCCCAGCAGCTCGGGGCGGAACTGGAAGGTCTCCGCGCCCTTGGCCGGGAACACGAACATGAACTGGCGCGCCGAGGTGTACTGCACCCAGGGCACATCGGGGCTGCGTTCGCGAATCGCACGCATCAGCGGCGTCAGGCCCACGGCCATGGTCAGCTCCTCGGCCACCGGGTCGTCCAGCGCGGGCAAAGGCCCAAAGCCGGTGACCCGACCCAGCGAGGCCGGGTCGCCGAACTGGGGCGGCAGGCGCGACTCGTAGGCATGGCCGCCGTCGCGCGCATGGAGGCGGATCACCGGGTTCTCGGCGCCGCGGATGCGGCCGCTGAAAAAACGCTCGGCCAGGTACTTCATGGCCAGCAGGTTGTAGACGTGGATGTCCAGCTCATGGTCGAGCGCCTCGGCCAGCTGCAGGCCGCTGCGCCGGGTCTGCTCCTGCGCCTGGGCCATGCCCTCGCGCACCCGCAGCACACTGCCCCAGGCGGCCAGTAGCAGGCATACGCTCAGGCCCAGCAGCACGGCCCGGTCGCGGCGCTGGCGCGAGCTCAGCGGGCTCGGCTCTGCCGGGGTGGGCTTGGAGGTGGCAGCGGAGGATGAGGATGAAGAGGAGGGGCTGGACTCAGGCATGGTGGCCAGTCGGAGCGGCAGTGCCTGAAGCACTGTACGCAGCCTGGATGAATTTGTCGTCCATCTCGGAGCAGGCTGCTGCGGCTATGCTTTCGGCCCTGCGTCGTCTCACTAGCCCTGCCATGTCAGCCAACCCGCCCCGCGAACCCGTCGACGAGCCCCGTCTGACCTCCCTGTCCCACGGTGGCGGCTGCGGCTGCAAGATCGCGCCGGGCCTTTTGAGCGAGATTTTGCGCAGCAGCCAGGCCGGCATGCCCCTGCCGCCCGAGCTGCTGGTGGGCATCGAAACCTCGGACGATGCGGCCGTCTACCGCCTGAATGACGAGCAGGCCCTGGTGGCCACCACCGATTTCTTCATGCCCATCGTCGATGACCCTTTCGACTTCGGCCGCATCGCCGCCACCAATGCGCTCAGCGATGTCTACGCCATGGGCGGCCGCCCCATCATGGCCCTGGCCTTGGTGGGCATGCCGATCGCGCGCCTGTCCACGGCCACCATCGGCCGCGTGCTGGAGGGGGGCGCCTCGGTTTGCCGCGAGGCCGGCATCCCCATTGCGGGCGGCCACACCATCGATTCGGTCGAGCCGATCTACGGCCTGGTCGCCCTGGGTCTGGTGCACCCGCAGCGGGTGCAGCGCAATGCCGGCGCCCAGCCGGGCGATGTGCTGCTGCTGGGCAAACCGCTGGGGGTGGGCGTGCTCAGCGCCGCGCTGAAAAAAGGCCTGCTCGGCGCTGAGGGTTATGCCCGCATGCTGGCCAGCACCACCCGGCTCAACACGCCGGGCCCGGATCTGGCGGCCCTGGCGGGCGTGCATGCGCTGACCGATGTCACCGGCTTCGGCCTGGCCGGCCATGCGCTGGAGATGGCGCGTGGCTCGGGCTGCAGCCTGGCCCTGGACTGGTCGGCCGTGCCTCTGATCGAAGGCGTGCGCGAGTTGGCGGTGCAGGGCTGCATCACCGGGGCTTCGGGCCGCAACTGGGCGGCCTACGGCGCCGAGGTGGAGCTGCCGGCTGGCTTCTCGGCTGAAGACCTGGCCTTGCTCAGCGACCCGCAGACCAGCGGCGGCCTGCTGCTGGCCTGTGCGCCCGAGGCGCTGCCCGCCGTGCAAGCGGTGTTCGCGCGCCATGGCTTTGGGCCGGCGGCCGTGCTGGGCCGGGTGCTGGAGCGCAGCGCAGCGCCGCGCTTGCAGCTGCAGCGTTCGGCGGTCTGAGTGCGTCTGATTTGAGGATCGCTCGCCGATGAACCCCGCCGCGCCACCGGGCGACGAGGACACCACCCGCTTGTCGCTGGACGCCTGGGCCACGCTGGCGCCAGAGGCGCTGCCCCAGGCCACCGAGGCCCAGACCACCCGGCCTGCCACGCAAGGCCGGGTGGGCGACGCCCTGTCGCCGCCGCCGCCCAGCCCCGAGATCGGCGATGTGCTGGGCGCCTGGCGCCTGGTCGGTCAGCTCGGGCGCGGTGGCATGGGCCAGGTGTTTCTGGCCGAGCGCAATGACGGCCATTACCAGCAGCGCGCGGCCATCAAGCTGCTGCTGGGCTTGAGCGGCAACCAGGCCTCGCTCGATCAGCTGGCGCGCGAGCGCCAGATCCTGGCCTCGCTCAACCACCCGCACATCGCCCGCCTGCTGGACGGCGGCAGCACGCCGGCCGGCCTGCCCTACCTGGTGATGGAGTATGTCGAGGGCGAGGCGATTGACCGTTATGTGGCGCGCCAGAAGCTGAGCCTGCCGGCCATCCTGGCCTTGTTCTCCATGGTCTGCGAAGCCCTGGCCTACGCCCACGGCCAGCTGGTGCTGCATTGCGATGTCAAACCGGGCAATGTGCTGGTGGGCGCCGATGGCCGGGCCATGCTGCTGGATTTTGGCGTGGCCCAGCTGCAGGGGCGCAGCGCCGCCGGCGAGCGCCAGCCCGGCGCCACCGATGGGCCGCGCAGCCTGGGCGCCACGCCGCGCTTTGCCAGCCCCGAGCTGCTGGCCTGGCAGCCGGTCAGCGCGGCCAGCGATGTCTACAGCCTGGGGCGCCTGCTGCAGGAGCTGCTGCAGCTGCACCAGCCGCAGGGGCCGGGCCCCTCGCCGCTGCGCCGGGCCGAGCTGGCGGCCATCATCGCCAAGGCCACCCAGCAGCGGCCCGAGCAGCGCTACCGCAGCGTGCCCGAGCTGCAGGCCGATCTGCGCCGCTTCCAGCGCCAGCTGCCGATCGAGGCGCTGCCGCGCCGCGGTCCCTACGTCTTGCGCAAGCTGCTGCGGCGGCGCTGGCTGGCGCTGTCGGTCAGCGCCGGCGTGCTGTTGCTGGGCCTGGGCTTCAGCTGGAGCCTGGTGCATCAGCGCGATCTGGCCGAGGCCGCGCGCCAGCAGGCGCAGCAGGAGGCCGAGAACGCCAAGCGCGTGCGCCAGGTGGTGATCGCCATCTTCGAAGACTTCGATCCCTTTCTGATCGGCCGCCAGCCCAAGAGCTTTGCCGAGTTCATCGACGATGCGGCGGCGCGGGTCGATGCCGATCTGAAACAGCAGCCCGCCGTGCAGGCCGAGATGAAGCATGTGCTGGGCCTGGTCTACCAGCGCAGCGGCCGCTCGCTGCGCGCCATCGAGCTGCTGGAGCAAGACCTGGCCCTGCAGCGCAGCCTGCCCCAGCGCGACCTGAACAAGGAAGCCCTGGCCCTGCACGAGCTCACCGTGGCCCTGGTCAACGCCGGCCTGGCCCCGCGCGCCTTGCCCCTGGCGCGCGAAGCCCTGGGCTTGCGCGAGGCCGCCTACCAGGCGCGGCCGGGCCAGGCCACGGGCAGCCTGCTCGGCGATTCGCTCGCGGCCCTGGGCCTGGTGCTGACGCGGCTGAGCGCGTTCGAGGAAGCCGGCCGCCACTACCAACGCGCGCTGGACATCCGCCGCCAGCATGACGGTGCGGAATCGGCCAAGGTGGCCTCGTCCCTGCACAGCCTGGGCGCCCTGGCCGAGCGCGAGGAGCGTTATGCCCAGGCCCAGGCCTGGTTCGAGCAATCGCTGGCGCTCAAGGCCCAGCGCCTGCCGCCCGACCACCCCTACACCCTCAATTCACGCTACGGTCTGGCCCAGGCCTTGCTGGGCCAGCAGCGCCTGGACGAAGCCTTGCCGCTGCTGCGCGAGCTGCTGGCGCAGCGCCGCCGCATCCACGGCGAGCGCAGCGTGTTTGCGCTGGAAACCCAGAGCCTGCTGGCGCGGGCCCTGCTGCGCGCCGGCCAGGGTCGCGAGGCCCTGGCCTTGCATGCGCAGGGCCTCAGCGAGCTGCAGGCCTTGCTGGGCGCCAGCGCCATGCCGGTGGCGCAGGAGCTCTTGTGGTTGGCCGAGGCGCAAGAGGCCCAGGGCGAGGCGCGCGCGGCCCTGCGTTCGCGGCGCGAGGCTCTGGCCATCCAGCTGGCCCAGGCCCCGTCGGACCCGGTTCAGCAGGCCTGGGCGCGGCTGCAGCTGGGCCGGGCCTTGCTGCGCGCGGGCGAGGCGCAAGAAGCCCGGCCGCTGATCGTGGCCGCCGCGGCCGAGCTGCAGAAGCGGCGTTGGCCCGCCGGCCACAGCCTGGAAACCCAGGTCAGCGCCGCCCTGGCGGAGCTGGGGCGCTGAGCCTGGACGGGCGGTGTCATCGCGCGCCGCCTGCAGCCCATGTCGGCGAACCCGCAGCTCGTCGCTTGAGCTCCCGCGCCGCCGGGGCCAGCCTCTATCGTGCAGCCATCGTTTACTTTTTGTCCTGTTGGACAGACCCAGACATGTTGCACGCCAAGACCCTGATTTCGCTGGCCGCCCTGAGCCTGCTGAGCCCCCTGGCCATGAGCGCCTCCGCTGCTGCCGCGCCGACTGAGACCGCCAGCGCCGCCCGCCAGCCCATCACCCGGGCCGACCAGCTGCCGCGCCGCACCGTCACCCTGACCAAGCTGCCCAGCGAATACCTGAGCGCGCCGCTGAGCGAGTTGCTGGCCATGGGCGCGCAGCTGGAGGCCGAGGTCAAGTCCGACCTGGCCCGCTACGACATCCAGGACGCCTCGACACTGCGCAGCTACTACAGCGCCCTGGCCACGCTGGCCCAGCTGCGTGGCGACTGGGCGGCCGTGCCGGCCTGGACCGCCAAGTCGCGCGCCCTGCAGGAAAAGATCGGCGGCCAGCTCAGCGCCGGTCTGCTGACCGACTTGCTCTCGCAGCAGCGCCTGGAGAAGCGTGATGCCGCCTGGCTGCGCGCCGAGGTGGAAAAGCGTTACAGCGCGCTGCCCTGGGCCGATGTGCAGGAGAACGTCAAGTCCGGCAAGGGCGGGGCCGAGACCTACAACCCCGAGCTGGTGCTGGGTGCCTTCCGCAGCCAGATCGATGCCATGGCCACCAACGGCAAGATGGTGGTGCCGGACAGCATCGCCCTGGCCATCATCAGCAACCGCCTGCAAGCCGAGCTGTTCCCGCCCAACAAGGCTGCCATCGTGGCGGGCCTGCAGGCGGTGATTGATGCCAACACGAAGACGCAGGCGCGTGCCGACCTCTGGACGCCGCGCACCTTTGCCATCCCGGCCGAGGCGAAAGCCACGCCGGTGGTGGTGGCGGTCTGGGATTCGGGCGTGGACATGGCCTTGTTCAAGCCGGCCGCGCCGCTGGCCGGCCTGGCCTTTGACGACGAGGCCAAGCCCAGCCGCGAGCTGCTGCGCCCCCTGGGTGAAGCGCAAAGCCGCTGGCCGCAGCTGCGCAGCCTGATCAAGGGTGCCATGGACCAGCGTGCGGCCCTGGACACGCCGGATTCGCGCCAGTTCCGCGCCACCATGTCCGGCCTCAAGGCCGAGCAGGTCAAGGGCTTCAGCGAGGACATGAGCCTGACCAGCCTCTACGTGCACGGCACCCATGTCGCCGGCATCGCGGTTGATGGCAATCCCTTTGCCCGGGTGTTCGCGGCCACCCAGCTCTGGAGCGCCAAGCTGGAACCCAAGCTGCCCACCGAAGCCCAGGCCCGCGCCACGGCCGCAGCCTACGGCCAGATGGTCGAGAGCTTCAAGAAGGCCGGCGTTCGCGTGGTCAATATGAGCTGGCGCTACGGCCCCAGCGCCTACGAGGGCGCGCTGGCCTTCCACAATGCCGGCGGCACGCCCGAGGCGCGCAAGGCGGAAGCGAGCCGCCTGTTCAAGATCGAGCGCGACGCCCTGCGCGCGGCCATTGCCGGCGCGCCGGACATCGTGTTCGTGGCCGGTTCGGGCAATGAGGACAACAGCGCCGACTTCCAGGAGTACATCCCGGCCGGCTTTGAGCTGCCCAATCTGATCACGGCCGGTGCGGTGGACACGGCCGGCCAGGAGACCAGCTTCTCGACCTTTGGCAAGACCGTGGTCGTGCATGCCAACGGCTTTGAGGTCGACAGCTTTGTCCCTGGCGGTGCGCGCATGAAGCTCAGCGGCACCAGCATGGCCAGCCCGCAGGTGGCCAATCTGGCGGCCAAGCTGATCGCGCTCAAGCCGGCGCTCAAGGCGGTGGAGGTCAAGGCCCTGATCCTGCAAGGCGCCGAGCGCATGAAGGGCGCCGATGGCCAGCCGAGCCGTGTCAACCTGATCCACCCGCGCAAGAGCGCCGAGCTGGCCGGCATCCGCCTCTAAACGCTCAAACCTGGCCGGCGTTTAGAATCTAGGGTTTTCTCGGATTTGCCCGCCCCGCCTCGGGGCGGCTGGGCCCCGGGCTGGCACCGGGGCCTGCTGCATTGTGCGCAGGGCCTTGGCCTTGCTGGCCGGGCAGCCCCAAACCCTGGATCTGGAACGCAATCTGCGCCCGCGGCCACAAGCCTCGGGCGCTTGGCCATGAGCTCAAGCAAGACCCCTGTTGCCCACCCCCCTGTCGCTCGCCTTTTGCATGTCGACGGTCTGAAGGCCGCCGCCGCCCAGCTGATCGTGCTGCACCACCTGTCCGCCTACGGCCCGGTGGCGGAGGCCATGCAGGCCTTGATGCCGCAGCTGATGGCCTGGGCTTATCAGTACGGCCGCATGGCGGTGCAGGTGTTTCTGGTGGTGGGCGGTTTCCTGTCGGCGCGGGCCTTGTCCTCGCGCGGCCAGTTGCTCGAAGGCGCCGTGCCCGAGCTGCTCTGGCGCCGCTACCAGCGTCTGGCCTTGCCCTTCATGGCTGCCGTGCTGTTGACCTTGGCGTGTTCGGCCCTGGTGGCGCGCTGGTTGCCGGAGCTGGTGCCGGCCCAGCTCAGCCTGGCCCAGCTGCTGGCCCATCTGACCCTGACCCAGGGCGTGCTGGGCTACGAGGCCCTGACCGTGGGTGCCTGGTATGTGGCCATCGACTTGCAGTTGTTTGCGCTGCTGCTGGCTGTGCTGTGGTTCAGCCGCGGCCTGGCCCTGCCGCGCAGCTGGCGCCGGGTGATCGGCCCGGCCCTGGTGGCGCTGCTGATGGCGGCCTCGCTTCTGTTCTTCAACCGCCAGCCCGAGCTGGACGACTGGGCGCCGTATTTCTTCGGCGCCTACGGTCTAGGTGCGCTGGTGCATTGGCTGGGTCTGGTCGGCGCGCAGCGCCGCCTTGGCCTGATGCTGCTGACGGCCCTGGGCCTGGCGGCCCTGCTGCTGGAGTTCCGCGAGCGCATCGCCCTGGCCCTGGCCACGGCCTTGCTGCTGGCCTGGCTGCAGCAGCGCCATGTCGAGCAGCGCGCGCAGCTGTCGCCGGCCGCGGCCCGGCCCTGGCTGGCCCATCTGGGCACGCATTCCTATGCGCTCTTCCTGGTGCACTTCCCGATCTGCCTGCTCTGCAATGCCTTGCTGGAGCGGCACGATCTGAGCCAGCCGGCCTCGGGCCTGCTGGCCTTTGTCGGCGCCTGGGGCTTGAGCAATCTGGCGGCCTTGCCCTTCCACCGCTGGATCGAAGCGCCGGCCGGGCGCCTGCGCCTGGGAGCCTTGCTGGCCCGCCTGCTGCCGCGCACCTTGCGCGCCTGAAAGCTTCTTCAGTCCAGCGGCTGCGTCTGCGGCGTGCGCTGGAAGGCCTTGCGGTCGTAGCCCAGCGCCTCGGCCTTGTCGAGCAAGGCCTGCAGCTTGGCCTCGTCCATTTGCGGCGTCCGCGACAGGATCCAGCCGTATTTGCGGCTGGGCTCGCCGACCAGCACCTGCTGGTAGTCCGGGTCCAGGTCTAGCACCCAGTAGTTGCCGTAAAACGGCCAGAAGAAGGTGACGCGCAGCTTGGCATTGCCGCTGCCTTCAACCGTCTTGGCGTGGCCGGCGGTGCGCTCCACCTCGCCCGAGGCTTTGCGGCAGCGGTTCACCACTTCCACGCGCTCGCCATCCAGGCGGTAGCGCGCTTGTGTGTCGGCCACGCATTGCTTTTGAAAGCGATTGGGCAGCAGGGCGATCTCGTACCAGGCGCCGGCGTAGCGGGCCAGGTCGACCTGGGCCACGGCCTCCAGCGGCACGGCCGATTCGGCCGCGCGAGCGGGTAGTGCGATGGCGAGTGCACTGGCGGCCAGCAGGGCGCTGGCCAGTTGGGGACGCAAGAGCATGGCGAGATCTTCAGGCAGCAAGAAGGCTTCAGCCTAGCCGGTCTGCCATAGGCCCGAGCGTCAGAGGTCTTTGCGCGCGCAGGTGTTCATGCCGATCAAGGGATAGGCCGGGCAAAAGCGGAACACACCGGTGAGCAGGGGCACCACCCCGATCCAGCCCCAAGCGCCGACCTGACCGGTGGCGGCCAGTGCGATCAGGGTGAGGCCTCCCACAATGCGCAGGCCTCGGTCCAGAGTTCCAACATTGGCTTTCATGGTGATGTGCTCCTGAGAGGGGCGAAGCCGGACGATTCCGAGCTCGCGGACTCCCAGTCTGCGCCGGCAGCCCGGCACCCTCATTGATCCAGCTCAAGCCCGATCGGTCGAGGGGGTATCGCTTTGCTCGAAGGCGCGGCGCATATCGGCCAGGGTCTTGCCCGGCTCGTCGCGGAATCGTTCGTCCAGCACCTGCAGGCTCTGGATGCGGTCGACGCGGAAGTTGCGGAAGTCGCCTCGCACCTCGCACCAGCCGGCCAGGGTCCAGCTGGGGCCCCAGAAGTAGCAGGCCAGGGGCCGCACGGTGCGTTGGCTGGCGCTGCCTGCCAGGTCCAGGTAATCGAGGCGCAGCTTGTGGCGGTTCTCGGTGGCTTCGCGCAGGCGGGCCAGGCGTTCGCGCATGGCCTCGTCCAAGCCGGTCAGCGGCGCGAACACGGCCAGGCTCTCAGCCGCGGCGCGGGCTGGCGCCGGCAGCACGGCCAGGATTTTGGACATGGCCTCTTCCGCCTGGCGGGCCAGCACGCTGTCGAGCTGTCCCTGGGCCAGGCGCAGAGCGGCCACCAGGGCTTGCGCCTCGTCCTTGCTGAACATCAGCGGCGGCAGGTCGAAGCCGGCGCGCATGCGGTAGCCCACGCCGGCCTCGCCCTCGATGGGCACGCCCTGCTGCTGCAGGGCGGCGATGTCGCGGTAGACGGTGCGGGCCGAGACCTCCAGGCGCTGGCTCAGGAATTCGGCCGTGGACAGGCGGCGGCCACGGATCAGCTGGACGATTTGAAAGAGGCGGTCGGCGCGGCGCATGGCGGGCATTGTCGGCCAGGCCGGGGCGGGTGGAGCGGGTGGACGGCGGCCAGGCCCCGGGCTTGGCATGGCGCTTGCGTACAAACCCTGCATCTCCTGAATCGACCTGCCCGCCGCCCGCCTGCGGTGCAGGTCTCCCCAAAAAGGCTTGCTGCCATGCCTCGTCTTGCCACCGCCCGCTCCGCCCTGCCAGTTCTTGGTGCCATGCCTCTGCGCATGGCTTTCGTGTCTGCCGCCCCGGCGGCGCGCGTTTCACCGGAGGCCCGACCCATGAACTTCCACAGCCTTGGTTCGTCCCAGATCTGGGTGGCGCGTGCCGGCGACCCGCCGCCGCGCTCGGCCATTCGCAGCCCGGCGGGCCAGCTGCAAGGCCTGAGCCTGCAGCGCGAATCCGTCGATCAGCCGCAGCTGCGGGCGCTGCTCGAACAGTTCGAGGCTGAGGCGCGACAGCTCAGCCCTGCCGGCCGTGCGGCCTGCGCCCCCGATCTGACCCTGCTGCGCAGCCCGCAAGCGCGCGTGCTGGTGCTGCGCGATGCGCAGGCGCGGGTGCTGGCCTGCGCGGCCTTGCTCTTGCACGATGAATGGGCCGAGCTGCAGCTGCTGATGGTGCAGCCCAGCTGGCGCGGCCGCGGCCTGGGCGAGATGCTGCTGCAAGCCCTGGAGCGCGAGGCTTTGCGCGCCGGCCAGCCCCTGCTGCGCCTGCAGGTGGGGGTGCGCCAGCGCTCGGCCCAGCGCCTGTTCGAGCGCCTGGGCTTTGCCCGCTGCGGGCCCTTTGGTGCGCACCGCGCCGACCCGTTTGCCCTCTTCATGGAAAAGCTCGCCGGCGACTGAGCTCGGGCGCCTTGCGCGTTCCTCGCACGCAGACCGCGGAAAACCCCTGCCGTTCGGCCTAGGGTCTGTCATCAGGTCTGCAAATCCCCTCACTAAATTGCGCGGCATCCGTTGTCGTTTTGTGAGGAATTCCCCATGTCCCGCTCCAAGTCCTTGCGCCGCCTGGCGCTTGCCGCCGCGCTGCTGTCCAGCCTGTCCTTTGCCGGTGGCGCCCATGCCGAGGTGCTGAACTTCGATGACCTGGCCGATGGCCTGGTGCCACTCAACTACGGTGGCCTTGACTGGTCGCGCCTGGGCTGGACCGCCTTCTCCACCGCCGCCGAGCCCTACACCGCCCACTCGGGCGCGGGCCGCATCACCAGCGGCTTCCTGGCCGAAGACGCCGCCAGCCTGATCGGCTTCAACCAGGCCGTGCGTTTCGATGGCGCCTGGTTTGCCGGCCAGAGCGGCGCGGTGCTGAGCTTCGATCTGTTCTACCAGGGCCAACGCGTGGCCAGCTCGCAAAGCCTCGACCCCTCGGCCACCCCGAGCTTTCTGGCCAGCGGCTATGCCGGCCTGGTCGATGCCGTGCAGGTGAAGAGTCAGAACCACGGCGAGTTCGTCATGGACGACTTCAGCTTCACCGCCGCACCGGTGCCCGAGCCGCAGAGCTATGCGCTGCTGCTGGGCGGTTTGATCGGCATCGCCGCCGTCGTGCGCCGCCGCCAGGCCTGATCCAAGCCCGGCTCGCCCCGGCCCGGCTTCAGCGCCGGGTCGCCCCAGTTTTCTGTCTTTCAGGACCTCATCCATGACCACCCAAGACCGCCGCAGTTTCTTGCGCAGCGCCAGCGCCGCCGCTGCGCTGACCGCCTTCCCGCCCGCCATCCAACGCGCTCTGGCGATTCCTGCCAATGTGCGCAGCGGCACCATCCATGACGTCGAGCACATCGTCATCCTGACCCAGGAGAACCGCAGCTTCGACCACTACTTCGGCACCCTGAACGGCGTGCGGGGTTTTGCCGACCCCTTCCCGGTGCCCGTGGCCGACAAGACCGGCATCAGCGGCAAGAGCGTCTGGATGCAGCCCAATGCCGTGACGGCCACGCCCGGCCGCCCGCCGGTCAACCCGCTGGCGCTGGCGCCTTTCCACCTGAACACGCAGCAGACCTTTGCGCACATGCGCGTCTCGGGCACGCCGCACTCCTGGCCCGATGCCCAGGCTGGCTGGGACCAAGGCCGCATGAACGCCTGGCCCAAGGCCAAGCAGAACCACTCGATGGGCTACTTCAAGCAGAGCGATCTGCCTTTCCAGTTCGCGATGGCCAATGCCTTCACGATCTGCGACCACTACCACTGCGCCACCCAGACCGGCACCAACACCAACCGCCTCTTCATCTGGACCGGCACCAACGACCCGCTGCGCAAGGGCAATGGGCCGTCCACCGACAACAGCCACGACTGGTTCAACGAGAACCCGCTGGACGACTACACCTGGACCACCTACCCCGAGCGCTTGCAAGACGCCGGCATCAGCTGGCAGGTCTACCAGAACATGGCGGACAACTTCACCGACAACGCCCTGGCCGGTTTCCGCCCCTTCCGTGACGCCTGGTATGGCCGCCCCGGTTACTCCCAGCAGCTGAAGGACCGCGGCATCAGCACGCGCGACCTCGACAAGCTGCGCGAAGACGTGCTGGCCGACAAGCTGCCCCAGGTCAGCTGGATCGTGGCCACGGCCGAAGGCTCGGAGCACCCCGGCCCGTCCAGCCCCGCCCAAGGCGCCGACTACACCGCCAAGGTGCTGGAAGCGCTGACCGCCAATCCGGAGGTCTGGAGCAAGACCGTTCTGTTCATCAACTTCGACGAGAACGACGGCTTCTTCGACCACATGCCGCCGCCGGCTGCGCCCAGCTACATCACTTGGGACGCCGACCCGGCCAAGGCCGATCTGGCCGGTGACTCCACCGTGGACACCACGGGCGAGTACCACCACATCCTCAACGGCACCGCCGCCACCCACCAGCACAAGCCCTACGGCTTCGGCCCGCGCGTGCCCATGTATGTGATCTCGCCCTGGAGCAAGGGCGGCTGGGTCAACTCCGAAGTGGCAGACCACACCTCGGTGATCCGCTTCATCGAGAAGCGCTTCGGTGTGATGGAGCCCAATATCAGCGCCTGGCGCCGTGCCGTGTCGGGCGACCTGACGTCGGCCTTCAACTTCCGCGACCCGGAAGACAGCGCCTTCTTCGCCCAGCTGCCCAAGACCCTGGAACTGGCCAACCGCGCCCGCGCCCTGCCGGGCACCACCACGCCGCCCACGCCGACCACGCTGAACGTGCCGGTGCAGGAAGCCGGCCCGCGCCCCGCCCGCGCCTTGCCGTATGAGCTGCACACCACGGCCGCAGTCAAGGTCAGCGCCGGCCGCGTCGGCGCCGCCCGTGTCGAGCTGCAGTTTGCCCACACCGGCAACGGCCTGGGCGACACCAGCGGCCCGGCGGCCGTCTTCCATGTCTACGACCGCCTGAACCTGGCCGCCCTGCCGCGCCGCTACACGGTGGAAGCCGGCAAGCAGCTGAGCGGAAGCTGGCAGCCGGCCGCCAACGGCGCCTACGACCTCTGGGTCTTGGGCCCCAACGGCTACCACCGCCACTTCACCGGCAATGCCCGCCGCGTGGCCGCCGCCGCCCAGCCCAACCCTGAGGTGCGCGTGACGCCCGACGTGGCCAACGGCGAGCTGCAGATCGAGCTGAGCAACAGCGGCAGCTTTGCCTGCACCTTCATCCTCTCGGTCAACAAGTACTACAGCGTGGCGCCGCAGCAGATCCACCTGGCCGCCAAGACCAGCACCACCCTGCGTCTGCCGCTGCGCGAAAGCGCCTTCTGGTACGACTTCAGCGTGCGCGTGGCCGGCCAGGGTGATTTCAGCCGCCGTTTCGCCGGCCATATGGAAACCGGCGAGGCCTCGATCAGCGATCCGGCGATGTCCGGCCCGGCCCTGCTGGACCAGTACCGCCTCGGCGCCTGATGCACCTACCCTTTTTATTTGAAACCTCAAGCATTTCTCCAATCATGAACCACAAGCTCATCACCCGCAGCGCCCTGGCGCTTTCCCTGTTCGCCGCTGGTTTCGGCGCCCACGCCGCCAATCTGGGCCAGAACCTGATCGTCAACGGCAATGCCGAAGGCGGCGTCGCCGGTTGGACCGCCTTTGCTGGCGTGGATCTGTTCCAGTCCGTCGCCTACGGCAGCAACTGGGTGCTGCCCACCCAGCCGGGCCCGGTCGACCGCGGCAGCTACCTGTTCGCCGGCCAAGCCTCGCCGGCCTCGGCCGGTTTCCAGCTGTTTGACGTCAGCAATCTGAGCAGCCTGATCGCCACCGGCGGCGCCAGCTTCACGCTCGACGGCTACCTGGGCGGCTGGACCAACCAAGGGGACAACGCCCTGGTCTATGTGTCCTTCCTGGATGGCGCCAACACCGAGATCGGCTCCGCCACCCTGGGCCCGGTCACCCCGGCCGACCGCGGCAACCAGACCGGTCTGCTCTACCGCCAGACCCAGGGCTTCCTGCCCGTGGGCACGACGACGATCAACCTGAGCCTGTCCATGGAGCGTCTGAACTCCAGCGACAACGACGGCTACGCCGACAACCTGTCTTTCGTCATCAACACCGCCCCGGTGCCCGAGCCGGAAACCTATGCCTTGATGGGCCTGGGTCTGGGCCTGCTGGCCGTGGTGCGTCGCCGCAAGAGCATTTGATTGAGGATTGACTCCTGAGCGGGCCGGCACTGGCCCGCTTCTTGCGAGCCACACGGGGATGCAGCGCATCCCCGTTTTTCCATCGAATCCGGCCTTCTTCATGCCCCAGCCCGAGCGCGGCGAGGCCTTGCCCTGCACGCCTGACAGCCTGGGCTGGCGGGCCCGGCTGGCGTTGGACTACCGGCTGGAGGGCGGCCGCTGCCTGCTGCGGCATCGCCACGAGGGGCCGCTGCGGGTGCTGAAAAGCCTCTACCCCGAGGGCGAGGCGATTTGCCACAACGTGCTGGTCCATCCGCCCAGCGGCCTGGTTGCGGGTGACCGCTTGGAGATTGAACTGAGCGTGGGCGAGGGCGCCCATGCCTTGCTGAGCACGCCGGGCGCCACGCGCTTCTACCGCAGCAGCACCGGCGCCCTGGCCGTGCAAAGCCTGCACGCCCGCCTGGCCGCCGGCGCGCGGCTGGAATGGCTGCCGCTCGAGGCCCTGGCCTACCCGGGCTGCCGGGCGCTCAACGAGGCCCGCTTCGAACTGGCGCCGGGCGCCGAGCTGATGGCCTGGGACCTCACCGCCCTGGGCCTGCCCCAGGCCGGCCAGGCTTTTGACGAGGGGCAGTTCCAGCAGCATCTTGAGATCCCGGGTGTCTGGCTGGAGCGTGGCCTGATCGACGGCAGCGACGCCTTGCTGATGGACGGCTCCCTGGGCCTGGCCGGGCGGCGCTGCCTGGCCAGCCTGGTGTTCGCGGGCGGCGAGGCGCTGTCGCGTGAGCGGCGCGAGCGGGCGCTGGAGGCCGTGCGTGCCTGTATCGAGGCCCACCCGCTGCGCGACACGGCGGGTGTGACGGCGGCACAGGAGCGCCTGCTGGTGCTGCGCGTGCTGGCGCCCCTGGTCGAGCCGGCGTTCGAGCTGCTGCGGCAGTGCCGGGCAGCCTGGCGGCGCGAGTTGTGGAATCTGGACGAGGCTTCGCCGCGGCTTTGGGCGATGTGAGAACCGCCTTGCTGGCCTCGGGTATGCTGGCCCCAGCAGATGGCGGGGCGGGTGCAGCGCGTGGACCAGGGCAAGCAGACGAGACAAGACAGCGACCGGAGACCGCAGGCCAAGGCCCGTGGACTGGCGCTGGCGCTGGCGCTGGCGCTGTTGGGCGCGCCCTACGCCTGGGCGCAGGCGCCGCAGCCCGCGGCCTCCGGCCCAGCGCCCGAGAAGGACACCCTGCTCTGGGTCATGGTGCATTCGCCGCCCACGGCCATTCTGCAAGGCGTGGGCCAGGGCCTGGGCTTTGTCGACAAGGCCTTGTTGCTGTTCCAGGCCGGCCTGCCCGAGCTGCAGCACCAGGTGCTGGACGCCAACTACGCCCGCGCTGCGGTGGAGCTGCGCAGCAAGGCCAATGTCTGCGTGGCCGCCTTTTTGCGCCTGCCCGAGCGCGAGGCCTATGTGCATTACAGCGAGCCCTATCTGACCGCCTTGCCCTACCAGCTGGTCACCTTGCAGCGCGAAC
Source organism: Burkholderiales bacterium PBB2 (assembly GCA_002255955.1). GTDB lineage: Bacteria > Pseudomonadota > Gammaproteobacteria > Burkholderiales > Burkholderiaceae_C > Paucibacter_A. The sequence continues at coordinate 60,310 of NKIM01000007.1, forward strand.
GGCCGGGCCGGCTGCGCCTGGCGCTCGACGCCCAGGGCCGTGTGGACCTGACCGAGCTTCTGCAAGCGGTGCCCTCAGGTCATCTGCCGCAAGAGGGTTGGCGGGTGGGTGTGGCCGGTGGGCGTTCGCTGGGGCAGCGCTATGACCAGATGATCAGAAACCTGCCGGTCGGCGCCCGGCTGAGCGTGCGCCACGGCAACCCGAGTGTGTCAGGCCTGCTGCGCATGCTGCTGGACGACAAGGTGGACGCCATCATTGCCTTTCCCACCGAGCTCAGCTTTGCCGCCCGCGAGCTGGGCCTGCCCACCCAGGAGCTGCGCCTGCTGCCGCTGCGCGGTGCGGACGCGGCCACCACCGTGCATGTCGGTTGCTCGCGCTCGGCCTTGGGGGCGCGGGCGGTCGAAGGCATCAATGCGGTGATCCGCAAGCAGGGGCCGCGCCTCGAGAGCTTTTACCGCGAGTGGTTGCCCTCGCCCTCGCGCGCCAATGCGCCCGGTCCGCGGCCCTGAGCCGCTTTGCGGGCTTCACTCAAATCGAGACCAGCTGGCGCACGCCGCGGCTGACCATCTCCGAGCGGCTGCCGGCCGAGATGACGGCGCCGCGCTCCAGCACCAGGTAGTCGTCGGCCAGTTCCTCGGCGAAGTCGTAGTACTGCTCGCACAAGAGCACGGCCATGGGCTGGCCGCCATTGGCCGCCAGGCCGCGCTCGGCCAGGCGGCGGATGACGCGGCCGATGTCCTGGATGATGTTGGGCTGGATGCCTTCGGTGGGTTCGTCCAGGATCAGCAGGCGCGGCCCAGCAGCCAGCGCACGGGCGATGGCCAGCTGCTGCTGCTGGCCACCCGAGAGATCGCCACCGCGCCGCTGCAGCATCTGCTGCAGCACCGGAAAGAGCTCGAACAGCTCGGGCGGAATGGGCGTGCCGGCCGGCCGTGTGGCCAGGCCCAGGGCCAGGTTATCGGCCACGGTCAGGCGGCCGAAGATCTCGCGCCCTTGCGGCACATAGCCGATGCCGGCGCGGGCGCGCTCGAAGGGCTTGGCGCGCGTGATGTCCTGGCCTTGGAGCCGGACCTCGCCGCTTTTCACCGGCACCAGGCCCATCAAGGATTTGAGCAAGGTGGTCTTGCCGACGCCGTTGCGGCCCAGCAGCACGGTGATGCGGCCGGGCTGCACGCGCAGCGAGACATCGCGCAGGATGTGCGAGCCGCCGTAGTACTGCTGGAGGTTCTGGGCGATCAGCATGGCAGGCAGAAGGATGAAGATGGGTTGAAGTCGCTGATGTGCATGCCGCTCAACGTCCGAGGTAGACCTCGATCACGCGTTCGTCGGCCTGCACCTGCGACAGCGGGCCCTGGGCCAGCACGCGGCCTTCGCAGAGCACGGTGACGGTGCCGCCCAGGCGGGCAATGAAGCCCATGTCGTGCTCGACCACGATCAGGCTGTGCCGGCCTTTCAGCTGCAGAAAGAGCTCGGCTGTGCGCTCGGTCTCCTGGTCGGTCATACCGGCCACGGGCTCGTCGAGCAGCAGCAGCTTGGGCTCCTGGATCAAGAGCATGCCGATCTCCAGCCATTGCTTCTGGCCGTGGCTGAGCAGGCCGGCCGGGCGCTGCGCCTCAGCCTGCAGCTGGATCAGCTCCAGCACCTCGGCCAGGCGGTCGCGCTGCGCGCCGCTGAGCCGGTGCCACAGCGCCGCCGCCACGCCGCGCGGGCCTTGCAGGGCCAGCTCGAGGTTCTCGAACACGCTCAGCGCCTCGAACACCGTGGGCTTCTGGAACTTGCGGCACAAGCCCATGGAGGCGATCTCGGCCTCGCTGTGGCGCAGCAGGTCGATGGTGCCGCCGAAGAAGACCTCGCCCCGGTCGGGCCGGGTCTTGCCGGTGATGATGTCCATCATCGTGGTCTTGCCCGCGCCATTGGGGCCGATGATGCAGCGCAGCTCACCCGGTGCAATGTCCAGGGACAGGCCGTTGATGGCCTTGAAGCCGTCGAAGGCGACGTGCACGTCTTCGATGTAGAGGATGCGGCCGTGGGTCAAGTCCAGCTCGCCGGCACGGTGCGGGCGTGCGTAGCCGGGGCTGCGGTCGCCACCATGTTTGCCTTGCTGTTCGGCCAGACGTTCCTGGCCTTGTTCGAGCAGATCGGGGCTCATGCCTGGCCTGCCTTTCGCTGTGTGCTGAATCGGGAGACCAGACCAGCCAGCCCCTGTGGCAGGAAGAGGGTGACGGCGATGAAGAGCGCACCGAGGAAGTAGAGCCAGAACTCGGGCGCGCTGACCGTCAGCCAGCTCTTGGCGCCGTTGACGGCGAAGGCGCCGGCGATCGGCCCCAGCAGGCTGCCGCGCCCGCCGACCGCGGCCCAGACCGCGATCTCGATGGAGTTGGCCACGCTCATCTCGCTCGGGTTGATGATGCCGACCTGCGGCACATAGAGCGCGCCGGCCAGGCCGCACATCATGGCCGAGAGGGTCCAGATGCAGAGCTTGTAGGGCAGGGGCGAGTAGCCGCAGAACATCAGTCGAGATTCGGCGTCACGCACGGCCTGCAGCACGCGACCGAATTTGGAGCGGGTCAGCCAGCGCGCCAGCAGATAGCAGCCCACCAGGGCCAGGCCGCTGAGCACGAACAAGACCATGCGGGTCTGCGCCGTGTGGATGGGCTGGCCGAGGATGCGCTTGAAATCGGTGAAGCCGTTGTTGCCACCGAGACCCGTCTCATTCCGGAAGAACAGCAGCATGGCGGCGTAGGTCATGGCCTGGGTGATGATGGAGAAGTACACGCCCTTGATGCGCGAGCGGAAGGCGAAGTAGCCGAACACAAAGGCCAGGCCACCCGGCACCGCCAGCACCAGCACCAGGGTGGCGAGAAAGCTGTCGCTGAGCTGCCAATGCCAGGGCAGGGTCTTCCAGTCGAGGAAGACCATGAAGTCGGGCAGGGTGCTTTGGTACTGGCCTTCGCGGCCGATCTGGCGCATCAGGTGCATGCCCATCACATAGCCACCGAGCGCGAAGAACAGGCCATGGCCCAGCGAGAGGATGCCGGCAAAGCCCCAGATCAGGTCCATGGCCAGGGCGCAGATGGCGTAGCACATGAACTTGCCCAGCAGGGCCACGCCGTAGTCGCTCAGATGCAAGACCTGACCCTCGGGCACCCACAGGTTCAGCACCGGCGCCAGCACGCAGATCAGCAGCAGGGCGCAGGCGACGAGCAGCCAGGCGCGGGGGCTGAGGAAGGATTGGGGCTTCATGGTTTGCAGGGGGGTGTTGGTGTTGGGTTATGAGTGGTCAGGGTGGCTGGGCGCTCTGTTGCGCTCATGTCCTCCGGCCCGGGCTGCGCCCGTGCCTCCCCCTTGACTTCGCTCCACAGAGCACCCAGCCACCCTTCCTTTCGGACGACAGTGCCTTGAACCTCGCGCGCACAAGCATCGGTGGCAGGAAGCGGGCTTTGGCCGAGTGTCGAAGCGAAGTCAAGGAGGAGGGCGGGGCGCAGCCCCGCCCGGGGGACATGAGCGGAGGCACTCGGCCGGAGTCCGCTTCCCTCGCACAGACTCGAAGCAGCCAAAAGCAGCCCCATTCAAGCCTCCACCACCCGCCCCTTCATCGCGAAGATGCCCTGCGGCCGCTTCTGGATGAAGACGATGATGAACACCAGCACGGCGATCTTGGCGAGCACCGCGCCGACCATGCCTTCCAGCAGCTTGTTGCCCAGGCCCAGGCCGAGGGCGGCGTAGACCGTGCCGGCCAGTTGGCCGACGCCGCCCAGCACCACCACCATGAAGGCGTCGACGATGTAGCTCTGGCCCAGATCGGGGCCGACATTGCCGATCTGGCTCAGCGCGCAGCCGGCCAGGCCGGCGATGCCCGAACCCAGGGCGAAGGCGTAGGTGTCGGTGCGGGCGGTGTTGACGCCCATGCAGGAGGCCATGGCGCGGTTCTGCGTCACGCCGCGCACGAACAGGCCCAGGCGGGTGCGCCGCAGCAGCAGACTCATGCCGGCCAGCACCGCCAGGGCGAAGCCCATGATCAGCAGCCGGTTCCAGGGCAGGGACAGCGAGGGCAGCAGCTGCAGGCCGCCGCTCATCCAGGCCGGGTTCTCGACGCTGACGTTCTGCGCGCCGAACAGGCTGCGCACCGCCTGCATCAGCACCAGGCTGATGCCCCAGGTGGCCAGCAAGGTCTCCAGCGGCCGGCCGTAAAGCCAGCGCAGCACCAGGCGCTCCATCAGCGCGCCGACGGCGGCCGCGGCCAGAAAGGCGGCCGGCAGGGCGGCCAGCAAGTAATAGTCAAACGCAGCGGCAGGCAGCCACTGGCGGAAGGCCAGCTGCACCAGATAGGTGGCGTAAGCGCCCATCATCATCAGCTCGCCGTGGGCCATATTGATCACGCCCATCAGCCCGTAGGTGATGGCCAGGCCCAGGGCCACCAGCAGCAGGATGCTGCCCAGGCTCAGGCCGGTGAACAGCTCGCCCAGGCGCTCGCCCCAGGCCAGGCTGGACTCCAGCTTTCGCAGCGAGGCGGCCAGGGCGCTCTTGACATTGGGGTCGGTCTCTTCGGCCAGGCGCTGGTGAATCAGCAGCTGGGTGGCGGGCCGGTTAGAGCGGCCCAGCTCGCGCGCAGCTTGCAGACGCAAGCTCGGGTCGCTGCTGCCGGCCAAGGCGGCGGCGCGCGCCAGGCTCAGTTCGGCCCGCACGTCTTCATCGCTCTCGCCGCCCAGGGCGCGGTCCAGCAAGGGCAGCTGCTGCTCGCTGGCGTTCTGTTGCAGGGCCTGAGCGGCGGCCAGGCGTTCGGCAGGCTTGGCGCTGAACAACTGCAGCGCGGCCAGGGCTTGATCCAACTCGCCGCGCAGGCGGTTGTTGATCATCACCTCGGCCAGTTCTTGCGGGACCGTGCTGAGCGGGGCGCCGCTCAGGGCGTCCTCAGCGCTGCCGTCGGCGTGCAGGATCAGCAGGCGCGTGCCGCTTGTCTTCAATTGCTCGGCGGCCAGGGCCTGGATGAAGGCCTGCAGGCGTGGATCGGGTGCTTGCGCGGCGGCGAGCAAGGCGGCATGCAGCGCGGCGATGCGGGCCTCGCTGTCTTCGTCGCTGGCCATGGTGCGCGCCTGCGCCAGCGTCAGCGCCTGCGCGGGCGGTGACGGTAGCAGCATCAGCAAGCTCAGCAGCAGCGCGCTCAGCAGGGAGGCCGCGCGGTGCACGAGTGTGGCCATGATGGCTCCGCGGTTCAAAAAGGAAGGCTGCCGACCACGGGCCTCGCGGCCCGTTTGGTCAGCTCAATAAAACGTTACTTCTTTACCGGCTCATCGGGCTTCTTGTCATTGCCTTCGATGTAGGGGCTCCAGGGCTTGGCCTTGACCGGGGCCGGGGTCTTCCAGACCACGCCGAACTGGCCGTCCGCCTTGATCTCGCCGATGAACACCGACTTGTGCAGGTGGTGGTTCTTCTCGTCCATCTTGGAGGTGATGCCCGAGGGCGCGGTGAAGGTCTGGCCGGCCATGGCGGCGATGACCTTGTCCACATCCGTGCTCTTGGCCTTTTCGACCGCCTGCTTCCACATATTGATGCCGATGTAGGTGGCCTCCATCGGGTCATTGGTCAGGGGCTTGTCCATATGGCCGGGCAGCTTCTTGGCCTTGGCGTACTCGCTCCATTTCTGGATGAAGGCGGTGTTGGCCGGGTTCTTGATGGACATGAAGTAGTTCCAGGCCGCCAGGTGGCCGACCAGGGGCTTGGTGTCCACGCCGCGCAGCTCTTCCTCGCCGACCGAGAAGGCCACCACCGGCACATCCTTGGCCTTCAGGCCGGCATTGCCCAGCTCTTTGTAGAAGGGCACGTTGGAGTCGCCGTTGATGGTGGAGACCACGGCAGTCTTGCCGCCGGCCGAGAACTTCTTGATGTCGGCGACGATGGTCTGGTAGTCGCTGTGGCCGAAGGGGGTGTACTTCTCGTCGATGTCCGTGTCTTTCACGCCCTTGCTCTTGAGGTAGGCGCGCAGGATCTTGTTGGTGGTGCGCGGGTAGACGTAGTCGGTGCCCAAGAGCACCCAGCGCTTCGCGCCGCCGCCGTCCTTGCTCATCAGATAGTCCACCGCGGGAATCGCCTGCTGGTTGGGCGCGGCGCCGGTGTAGAACACGTTCTTGCTCAGCTCTTCACCCTCGTACTGCACCGGGTAGAAGAGCAGGCCGTTGAGTTCCTCGACCACCGGCAGCACCGATTTGCGCGAGACCGAAGTCCAGCAGCCGAAGATCACCGCGACCTTGTCTTGTGTCAGCAGCTGTTTGGTCTTCTCGGCGAACAGCGGCCAGTTGGAGGCCGGATCAACGACCACAGGCTCCAGCTTCTTGCCGAGCACGCCGCCCTTGGCATTGATCTCGTCAATGGCCATCAGCACCGTGTCCTTGAGCACGGTTTCCGAGATGGCCATGGTGCCGGACAGGCTGTGCAGCACGCCGACCTTGATGGTGTCGGCCGCTTGGGCCGAGAGGCCGGTGACGCTGAGGCCGGCCAGCGCGCTGGCGGCGGCCAGAGCTTTCAGCGAGAAGACGCGGCGGCTGGGGGTCTTGGAAGGGACGGGCATGGCGGGGCTCCTGAGGGTTCCGGGGTGGTGGGAGGGTGCGGTCTGACGAAGCCAATGTAGGCAGCAGGCTGCCGCTGGCATATACGGCGGATGGCGTACAGGGCTGGCCCTGCCGCAGGAAAGTCGCCGCCGGTTTGCCGCGGGCGACCGGGGTGGTCACAATCGCCTGCAGCCTTCCCACCACACCAACACTTGGCCGATCGGAACCCCGCCATGAGCTCCATGCCCCATCTCGACCTGGTCCTGCAACGCGTCATTCCGACCCCGGTCGCCCAGGTCTGGCGCTGCTGGACCGAACCGGCGCTGCTGATGCAGTGGTTCTGCCCCAAGCCCTGGCAGACGGTCGAATGCGAGATCGATCTGCGCCCGGGCGGCATCTTTCGAACCGTCATGCAGTCGCCGGCCGGTGATCAGCACCCCAATGAAGGCTGCTATCTGGAACTGGTGCCGAACGAGCGCCTGGTCTGGACCGGCGCGCTCAAGGCCGGCTTCCGCCCGGCCGATGCGGCCGCCCATCCCTTTGTCTTCACCGCCGTCATCAGCCTGGCCCCGCATGCCGATGGGGGCACGCTCTACACCGCCACGGTCATGCACAGCGACGAGTCCGGCCGCCAGACCCACGAGGCCATGGGCTTCCATCAGGGCTGGGGTGCGGCGCTGGATCAGCTGGTGGCCGTGGCCGCTGGCCTGTGAGGGGACTCACGCCATGGCCACCGATCCCAAACCCCGCCCGCCCGAACGCCTGAGTCTGACGGGCTCGCAGACCCTGAGCGTCGATCAGGACTTGACCGTCACCGTCGGGCGCAAGCTGCGCATCGAGGCGGCCGATTCTCTGGAGCTGGTGGTCGGCAAGACCCGCCTGCTGCTGAAAAAAGACGGCAGCATCCTGATCCAGGGCGGCCGTGTGCAGATCGAGGCCAGCGGCACGGTCGATGTCAAGGCGGGCACGGATGTGAAGCTGCGCGGCTCCAAGATCACACAGAACTGAGCTCGGGCGCGGGGCGCCTGTCTGTCCCGCACCGGGGTCTCAGCAGCCCGGGCTGGCCTCGCTTAATATGGCGCCGATCCCTCGCCTGGAGCCACTCATGTCTTACCCCGTGCCCGCTCAAGAAGCCGAACGCTTGAAGGCCTTGCAGGCATTGGAGCTTCTCGACAGCGGGCGCGAAGCGGCCTTTGATGATCTCGTGCAGCTGGCGGCCGAATGGTGCGGCGTGCCCATGGCCGCCATCAGCCTGATCGACGCCGACCGCCAGTGGTTCAAAGCCTGCTGCGGGCTCAATATCAGCGAGACGCCGCGTGAGGAATCTTTCTGCACCCATGCCATCGTGCACCCGCAGGAGTTGTTGCAGGTGCGCGATGCCCGGCTGGACCCGCGCTTTGCCGACAACCCGCTGGTGACGGGGGCGCCCCATGTGCGGTTTTATGCCGGTGCGCCCCTGCTGACGACCGAGGGCCATGCCCTGGGCGCGCTCTGCGTCATCGACAGCCAGCCACGGGAGCTGACGACCTCGCAAGTTCATGCCCTGGAGGTGCTGGCGCGGCAGGTCGGCCTCTTGATCGAGCTGCGCAGCAAGCGCGCCCGGCTGGAGCAGCAGGAGCGCACCCTGCGCATCAGCGAGGCGCGGCTGCGCGGCGTCACCGACAACGTGCCGGCCGTGATTGCTTACGTTGACGGACAGCAGCGCGTGCAGTTCTGCAACCGCAAGCTGATTGACTGGTGCGGGCTGCCCGAGGACGAGGTGCTGGGCCAGACCCTGAACACGGTGCTGGGCGATGCCGAGTACGCCCGCCACCACGAGCATGTGGAGGCGGCCCTGCAGGGCCAGCGCCGCGATTTCGGGCTCTGGGCACTGGACCCGGAGGACGGGCGTTTTTTCCAGTTCAGCCATGTGCCCGATTGCCTGGATGGCAGCGGCCCGGTGCAGGGCTTTTTTGTCCTGGCCAGTGATCTGACGGCGATGAAGCAGCTGCAGCTGCAGCTGGCCGAGGAGGCGCGTTTCGACGCCCTGACCGGCCTGCCCAACCGCCGCCATTTTCACGAGCAGCTGGATCAGGGTCTGCTGCGTGCCCAGCGCCACGGCACCCAGCTGGCCCTGGGTTTCCTGGATCTCGATGGTTTCAAGCAGATCAACGACCGCCACGGCCACGCCATCGGCGACGAGGTGCTGCAGGAGTTCGGCCGGCGCCTGCGCCAGAGCCTGCGTCAGACCGATTTCGTCGCGCGCCTGGCTGGCGATGAGTTCACCGTGCTGCTCGAAGACGTGCAGCAGGCCCACGAGCTGGAGCCGCTGGCGAGCAAGATCCTCGCCCACATCCGCCAGCCTTTTGTGCTCAGCAACGGGCTGAGCCTGGCCGTGCGCACCAGCCTGGGTTTGGCCCTGGCCGGTTCAGGCGAGAGCGCGGCGGCCCTGATCGAGCGGGCCGATGCCGCCATGTACCGCGCCAAATCGCAGGGACGCGACAACTTCGTGCTGGAACTCTGAGCGCCGCGGCGCTCGGGCTCCGGCCCTCAGCGGTCAGCGCTCAGTCATTGCGGTGAGCGGCGGTGTCGCTGGCGATGTGGCGCAGAAAGTAACGAACATAGAACGCACCCATGCCCAGCGTGATGGCAATCACCGTGGCGCTCATCAGGCCGACATCGGAAGAGAACAGGTCTTTGAACAGGTTCAACATCGATCACTCCTAGCTGCTGCTGTTGCGGGCATGCGTGTTCATGCCCATGCAGGCATTGGGCACCTGGCCCGGCCGCGCCGCTTTGAGCTGACGCAAAACCTGCGCAGACAGCTCAAAGCGTCTGCAACCGGGCTTCGGCTCGGGAACAATGGGGCATGAGTGACGCTTTTGCCTCTTCTTCTGCTTCTTTCTCTTCTTCGCCCTCTGCTTCGCCGGAACCGCCCGAACTGCAGGGCGTGCCGGCCGCCCAGATCGCCCATGCCCTGGAGCTGCTGGAGCAGGCCGATCTGCTGCTGGTGGCCGCCGGCGCGGGCATGGGCGTCGATTCGGGCCTGCCGGATTTCCGCGGCCGCGAGGGGTTCTGGCGTGCCTACCCGGCCCTGGCGCGGGCGAGCCTGAGCTTTCAGCACATCGCCAACCCCTTGGCTTTTGAGCGCCAGCCGCGCCTGGCCTGGGGCTTTTACGGCCACCGCCTGCAGCTCTACCGCCAGACCCAGCCGCATGCCGGCTTCGACATCCTGCGCCGCTGGGGCGAGCGCCTGCCGCTCGGCCTGGCGGTGTTCACCAGCAATGTCGACGGCCAGTTCCAGAAGGCCGGCTACGCGCCGGAGCTGCTGCATGAGTGCCACGGCTCCATCCACCACCTGCAATGCCTGGCTGGCTGTGGCCAGGCGATCTGGCCGGCCGATGATTTCGAGCCCGAGGTCGACGCCGAGGCCTGCCTGCTGCTCAATGCCGCACCGGTCTGCCCGCGCTGCGGCGGCCTGGCCCGGCCCAACATCCTGATGTTCGGCGACTGGAGCTGGCAGGACGAACGCAGTGCCGAGCAGGGCGAGCGCCTTCAGGCGCTGTTGGCCCGAGCGCGCCGGCCGCTGGTGATCGAGATCGGCGCGGGCAGCGATGTGCCCTCGGTGCGCCACTTCAGCCACCGAGTGATTCAACATCAGCAGGGCCGCTTGCTGCGCATCAACCCGCGCGAGCCTCAGGTGCCCAGTGACATGGATCTGGGCCTGGCCCATGCGGCATTGGCGGTGCTGCAAGCGCTGGACGGGGCGGGTGCCGGAGCCGGGGCCTGAAGCACTTGCGTCGGGCCGGACCGGCGTTCATGCCCACAAAATCCCGCTTCGTCTGATGGGCTTGGCCGGCGCGCCGGCTTGCGGAAAGAATCAGGCCCTTGCTGGCGGGCTGCAGGGCAGACCTGGCCGCATCACTGTCACCTTGCTCTTTCACTCGACACAGGGTTCACCATGCCATTTGCCTTGCTTCCTGAGTTCGCGCCCGTCTCGCGGCCTGCGCCTTCCATGATGATGAAGAACACCGGCCACGGCCTGCGCCGCAGCGTGCAGCTGCTGGCCCTGAGCCTGCCCTTGCTGGCCGCCGCACCGCGCTGGGTGGAGGCGGCCGAACCCGCCGCGGCCGTGGCCGGCCCGGTGCTCAGCCCCAATGCCAACCTGCTCTTGCAAGGCGTGCCGCCGGTGCCCCAGGCCCTGGCCGATGCGGTGGGCCGCTACAACGATTTCCGTGGCCACAGCTTTGTCGACTGGCACCCCAAGAAGCGCGAGATGCTCGTGGCCCACCGCAAGGCCGGCGGCAACACCTCGCAGCTGTTCCGCCTCAGCCAACCGGGCGGTGCGCTGGAGGCGCTGACCGATGCCGCCGATCCGGTGCAGGACGCCAGCTACGAGCCGCGCCAGGGCCGCTACATCGTGTTCGCCCGCGCCAGCGGTGGCAATGAGGTGGCCCAGCTCTATCGCCTCGATGCCGCCGGCAAGGAGCCGGTGCTGCTGACCGACCCCGACCAGCGCCACGCCATGAATGGCTGGCTGCACCAGAGCAGCCAGATGCTGGTGACCTCGGTGCCGCTGGACCGCACGGCCCAGGGCGGCAGCCGCACCCAGGTGATGACCGAGCTCTGGTTGATGGACCCCGAGAAGCCCGCCGCCAAGCGCAAGCTCGCCGAGCTGCCCGGCGGCGGCTGGGGCGTGGGCGCGGTCTCGCGCGATGACAAACGGCTGGCGCTGAGCGAGTACATCTCGGCCAATGAATCGCGCATCTGGCTGATGGACCTGGCCACCGGTGAAAAGCGTCAGGTCTTGCCTGCGCCTGGCGAGCAGCTGCGCGCCACCCATGCGCCCGGCGCCTTCACGCCCGACGGCAAGGCCTTGCTTGTGGTCAGCAACCGCTTCGGCGAGTTCAATGAGCTGGCCCGCTATCAGCTGGCCGATGGCCGGCTGGAGCGCATCGCCACCGGCGTGCCCTGGGACGTCACGGGCGCCAGCCTGACCGAAGACGGCAAGCGCCTGGCCCTGCAGTTCAACATCGACGGCCGCAGTGAGCTGCGCTTTTTTGATGGCCGCAGCTTCAAGCCGCAGCCCTCGCCCAGCCTGCCCAGCGGCAGCATCAGCGCCGCCAGCTTCGACCCCAAGCGCGGCGAGCTGATGTTCAGCCTCAACGGGGCCCAGGGTCCGAATCAGATCTACAGCCTCGATGCCAAGGGCAAGATCGTGCGCTGGACCGAGCCCTACGCGCCGCCCGGCATCGACACCCGCCGCTTCGGCGACCAGCAGGTGGTGCGCTGGAAGAGCTTTGATGGCCGCAGCATCTCGGGCCTGCTGAGCCTGCCGCCGGCCGACAAGTTCAGCGGCAAGCGCCCGGTGCTGATCAGCATCCACGGCGGCCCCGAGGGCCAGGCCACGGCCGGCTTCATGGGCCGCAGCAACTACTACCTGCAAGAGCTGGGCGTGGCCATCATCCAGCCCAATGTGCGCGGCTCCAGTGGCTTCGGCAAGACCTTCCTCGACCTGGACAACGGCTACCAGCGCGAAGACTCGGTCAAGGACATCGGCGCCTTGCTGGACTGGATCGCCACCCAGCCCGGGCTGGACGCCTCCCGCGTGATGGTCACGGGCGGCAGCTACGGCGGCTATATGAGCCTGGCCGTGGCCAGCCACTATGCGGACCGCATCGTCGGCGCCATCGACATCGTCGGTATCTCGCACTTCGTCACCTTCCTCAACAACACCGAGAGCTACCGCCGCGATCTGCGCCGTGTCGAGTACGGTGACGAGCGCGACCCGGCGATGAAGGCCTTCCTGGAGCAGATCTCGCCCCTGACCCATGCGGCCAAGATCAAGAAGCCGCTGTTCGTGGTGCAAGGCAAGAACGACCCGCGCGTGCCTTACACCGAGGCCGAGCAGATCGTCGCCAAGGTGCGCGAGCAGGGCACGCCGGTCTGGTACCTGCGCGCCGAGAACGAAGGCCATGGTTTCGCCCGCAAGGAGAACCAGGACTACCTGCTCTACGCCACGATTCTGTTCATGCAACAGAACCTGCTGGCCAAGCCCTGAGCCGCGGGCCTGCCGGAAGGAGCAACCGCCCCAAGGGGCGGTTTTTTCTTGCCTGAAACTGAATTGCGCACTTTTGCCGATTTTGCAGATTTGAGTGTGGTGTTGGTGCAGAAGCGTGCCCGCATGCGCGAACGGCACCTTAAAGTGCATCACCGGTCGCGATCTTCTTTGCGACGAATTGGGTGCGTTATGAAGAAGTTGAACAGCATCAAGTCGCGTCTGGTTTTGCTGGCTTTCGTCCTCATGGCCTTGCTGGCCGTGGTGGGCGGCTGGTGCCTCATGAGCATGGGGCGCATGAATGACAGCATGGACACGGTCTACTCGGACCGGGTCGTGCCGCTCAAGCAGCTCAAGCAGGTGTCCGACGCCTACGCCGTCAACATCGTCGACACCACGCACAAGGTGCGCGCCAAGCAGCTGGACGCTGCCACCGGACTCAAGCTGGTGGATGAGGCCCAGCAGCTGGTGCAGCGGCAATGGGCGGCCTACACCGCCACCCGCATCGAAGGCAATGAAGCCCGCTTGCTGGCCGAGGCACAGCCCCTGCGCGGCAAGGCCGATGCGGCCACGCTCAAGCTGCGTGCGCTGCTGCAGAGCGGCGATGCGGCCGGTTTGGAGCAGTTCGCCACCCAGGAGCTGTACCCCGCCATCGATCCCTTCACCAATGCCGTGTCGGCCCTGGTGGACGAGCAGTTGCTGGTGGCCGAGCAGGAGTACCAGGCCAGCCAGCAGCGCTACCACCAGTCGGTCTGGGTGGTGATGAGCGTGTTCGGTCTGGCCCTGGCGGCCGGCATCGGCCTGGCCTGGCGCATCATTGCTTCCATCATGCGGCCGCTGCGCCAAGCCCTGCATGTGGCAGCGCAGATCAGCCAGCGCGATTTGAGCGAACCCATTTCGGTCGAGAGTGACGATGAGATGGGGCAACTGCTGCAGGCCATGCAGCGCATGCAACACCAGCTGTCGCAGACCGTGGAGCAGATCCGCGAAAGCGCCGTGGCTGTGTCCGGTGCCTCGGGCGAGATTTCGCTGGGCAGCCATGACCTCAGCGCCCGCACCGAGCAGCAAGCCGCCGCGCTGGAAGAAACCGCCGCCTCGATGGACGAGATGGCCGCCGCCGTGAAGACCAATGCCGAGACCGCGCAGCAAGCCAACGAGCTGGCCCACCAGGCCTCACGCACGGCCGAGCTCAGTGGCGAAGCGGTCCATCGTGTGGTCAGCACCATGGATCAGATCAACGGCAGCTCCAAGAAGATCGCCGACATCATCGGTGTGATCGATGGCATTGCCTTCCAGACCAACATCCTGGCCCTCAATGCCGCGGTGGAAGCCGCACGCGCCGGCGAGCAAGGCCGCGGCTTCGCCGTGGTGGCCGGCGAGGTGCGCATCCTGGCCCAGCGCAGCGCTCAGGCCGCCCGCGAGATCAAGGCCTTGATCGGCGACAGCGTCAGCAAGGTCGAGAGTGGCTCCCAGGTGGCCGCCGAGGCGGGTCGAACCATGGAATCCCTGGTGGGCCAGGTGCGCCATGTCACCGCTTTGCTGGGCGAGATCTCCACCGCCACGCGTGAACAAAGCGCGGGCATCACCCAGGTCAACACCGCCGTGTCCCAGCTGGACCACAACACCCAGCAGAACGCCGCCTTGGTGGAGGAATCCGCCGCAGCCTCGGAAAGCCTCAAGCAGCAGGCTCAACAGCTGGAGGCCATCGTCGGCTCTTTCCGTTTGCAATCTTCTTCGTGATGGGGTGGGTGACTTCTGAAAGTTGGCACGGAAGCTGCATTAGCTCTTTCAACTTCAGTTGTCTCCTCCACCGCCCCTGGGTGGATTCCAGCCTCAGGCCTTGTGCCTGGGGCTTTTTTTTGAGCAGGCTGGATGGCGTTCGGCACAAAGCAGAACGTCGTCTCGTTGATCGTTCTCGCTGCGGCGTCTCGGCCCGCCGCCGGGCTCATGGTTCGCGGGTCGGCACTACGAGCCGACTGCCCTCGGTGCTCTCTCCGCGGCTCAGCGGCGCCAATCTCCCTCCGTTCGCTGCGCTCACTGTGGTCAAACAGTGGCGCCGAGTCAGCGCTTGAAGCGCGTGAGTACACGCGCCTGAGCCGCTCCGCTGCGCTCTCGGCCGCGCACAAATCGCCCGTCGGCGGGCCGAGCCACCTTCGAATTGCGCGTTCTCCACCGTCGCGGGGCAGATCGATCGCGATGCAAGCGCCCTGCAGCCTGTGCCGCTGCCGGGCGATTTGTGCAGGGCCGAGCAGCACAGCGCATCGGGGCGCGCACGTACTCGTGCGCTTCAAGTTCTGACTTGGCGCTTCTGTCTGAACGAAGCGAACGCAGGGAGCGAAGTGAGTTATGCGCCAGCCCCGAGGCGCGAGCAGCGCAGGGAAGGTCGGCCCGCCAGGGCCGACCCCGGAACCATGAGCCCGGTGGCGGCACGGGCTGCAGGGCCTCACGAGCAAAACCAAAGGCGGCTCTGTGCCGGCAGCCGACTGTCGGGTCAGCAGCAGCGGCTCATCCGCCCATCCGCCCCGCCGTAGCGTGCGGCCTGGCGTTCGCGGAAGAACTGCTCGTAGGTCATGGCCGGCTGGTCCGGGTGGGTGCGGGCCATGTGTTCGCGGTAGGTGTCGAAGTCGGGGAAGCCGACCATCAGGCGCAGGCCCTGGGCCAGGTAGCGGCCGGCTTGGCCGACACGCTGGCGCAGTTCGCGCGCCTGTTCGATCACATCGTCAGCGGCAGCCATGGCTTGACACTCAGCGTGCCGCAGCGGCTGACAAAGCCACGAAGGGCGTTTCCTGCGCCGTGGGCTGGGCCGAGGCCCGCGCGGCCAGGATGGCGCGCACGCTGTAGATCAGCACGCTGATCACCACGAACATGAAGAGCACGCACAGGGCGGCGTCCAGGCGGTCATTGAAGACCACGCGGCTCATGGCTTCGGGCGTCTTGGCCGGGGCCAGCAGCTGGCCCTCGGCCAAGGCCTTGCTGTACTTGCTGGCGTGCGCCAGGAAGCCCACCTTGGCATCCGACGAGAAGATCTTCAGCCAGCCGGCGGTCATGGTGCAGATCAGCAGCCACAGAGCCGGCAGCGCCGTCACCCAGGCGTAGCGCTGCTTCTTCATCTTGAACAGCACCACGGTGCCCAGCATCAGGGCCACGGCGGCCAGCATCTGGTTGGCGATGCCGAACAGCGGCCACAAGGTGTTGATGCCGCCCAGCGGATCGCCCACGCCTTGGTAGAGGAAGTAACCCCAAGCCGCCACGCACAGCGCGGTGGCAATCAGGTTGGCGGGCAGCGAATCGGTGCGCTTGAGCGCGGGCACGAAGCTGCCCAGCAGGTCTTGCAGCATGAAGCGGCCGGCGCGGGTGCCTGCGTCCACGGCGGTAAGGATGAAGAGCGCCTCGAACAAGATGGCGAAGTGGTACCAGAAGGCCATCATGGCCTTGCCGCCGATGGCCTGGTGCAGGATTTGCGCCATGCCCACGGCCAGGGTCGGAGCACCGCCGGCACGCGCCAGGATGGTGTTCTCGCCCACGTCCTTCGCGGTCTGGATCAGCATCTCGGGCGTGACGACAAAGCCCCAGGTCGAGAGCGTGGCGGCCACGGCCTCGGGCGTCTTGCCCACCAGGGCGGCCGGGCTGTTCATGGCGAAGTACACGCCCGGCTCGATGCAGGAGGCGGCCACCAGGGCCATCACCGCCACAAAGCTTTCGGCCAGCATGCCGCCGTAGCCGATGAAGCGCGCGTGGGTTTCGTTCTCCAGCATCTTGGGCGTGGTGCCCGAAGAGATCAGCGCGTGGAAGCCCGAGACGGCGCCGCAGGCGATGGTGATGAACAGGAAGGGGAAGAGATCCCCCGACCAGACCGGCCCGCCGCCGGCGGCGAACTGGGTGATGGCGGGCATCTGCAGCGTCGGTGCGACGAAAACGATGCCGATGGCCAGGGCCACGATGGTGCCGATCTTCAGGAAGGTGGACAGGTAGTCACGCGGCGCCAGCAGCAGCCACACGGGGATGGAGGCGGCGACGAAACCGTAGCCGATCAACATCCAGGTCAGCGTCGTGCCTTCGAAGGTGAACATCGGGCCCCAGACCGGGCTCTCATGCACCCACTGGCCGCCGACGATGGACAGCATCAGCAGCACAAAGCCGATGATGGAAATCTCGCCGATGCGGCCCGGGCGCAGATAGCGCAGGTACACGCCCATGAACAGCGCCACGGGAATCGTGGCCGCCACGGTGAAGGTGCCCCAGGGCGAATGCGCCAGGGCCTTGACCACGATCAGCGCCAGCACGGCCAGGATGATGATCATGATCATGAAGGCGCCGAACAGCGCGATCAGACCGGGCACCAGGCCCATCTCCTGCTTGACCAGATCGCCCAGGGAGCGGCCGTCGCGGCGGGTGCTGATGAAGAGGACGATGAAGTCCTGCACCGCGCCCGCGAACACCACACCAGCCAGCAGCCACAGCAAACCGGGCAGATAACCCATCTGCGCGGCCAGCACCGGGCCGACCAGGGGGCCGGCACCCGCGATGGCAGCGAAGTGGTGGCCGTAGAGCACGTACTTGTTGGTCGGCACATAGTCCAGACCGTCGTTGTGCCGCCAGGCGGGCGTTTGGCGCCGCGGGTCCAGCTCCAGCACGCGGCTGGCGATGAAGAGGCTGTAGTAGCGGTAGGCGATCAGGTAGACGCAGATTGCGGCCACCACCACCCACAGAGCACTGACCGCTTCGCCGCGGCCCAGGGCCACGGTGGCCAGCGCAAAAGCGCCCAGCACCGCGACCAGAAGCCACCCGAGGTGGCGCCTGATGTTCGAGGACATGAGTTTTGTCTCCTGATCCGCGCGGTCTTGGCTGTGGGAACGAGAGAGAGGAAAAGCGAGGAAAAACGAGGGGGACCGCTGCGTGGCCGCAGTCTCGGCCAGCGGCCGGCTGCGCGCATCCGTCAGACCACGCGCGGCGGCGCGTGGCATCACTTAAGGGTCAACCCTGATGATCTGGTTTGAAGCACCAGGCTTCAACTCACCCGCTCACCCGTTCACCTGTTCACGCTTGCCCTGAATGCTCGACGGCGTACTTGATCAACTCCGCCTGCCCTTCGAGATTGAGCTTGCGCTTGATGTTCTGCCGATGCGCCTCCACCGTGCGCACGCTCAGGTCCATGGCGGCGGCGATCTGCTTGCTCGACTCGCCGCGGCCCAGCGCGGCCAGTACCTCGCTCTCGCGCGGCGAGAGCAAGGGGCGAGGCGTCTGGGCGCGGAACAGGCGGCGCGACACCGCCGGGCTCAGGAACGTGCCCCCACCCGCCACGGCCTGGATGGCAGCCACGATCTCGCTGGCCGGCGCGTCCTTGAGCACATAGCCCTGGGCGCCAGCCTGCAGGGCACGCTGCACATACTCGGGGTTGTCGTACATGCTCAGCATCAGCACGCGCAGGCCCGGCTGGCGCTGCAGCAAGTCAGCGGCCAGCTCGATGCCGTTGACCTCCTTCATGCCCACATCCATCAGCACGATGTCCACCGCCGTGTGCGCCAGCAAAGCCAGGGCCTCGCGCGCATCGCCAGCCTCGCCCACCACCGCGAATTCCGGCACCGCGCCCAGGCGCAGGCGCAGGCCGTCGCGCACCAGCGGGTGGTCGTCGATCAGGGCCAGGCGGATTGGAGCGGATGCGAGAACTGAATTCATGCGGAGGCGGTGGAAGCGGCAGAGTTCAAAGACAGCGGCACCTCGGCCCAGACCTCGGTGCCCGCCCCGGGCTGCGAGCGGATCTGCAAGCGCCCGCCGATGGAGGCCAGGCGCTCGCGCATATTGCGCAGGCCGATGCCCTGGCGTGGATGCTCTTGCACGGCGGCTTCGTCAAAGCCAGCGCCATCATCGCTGATCCGCAGCTGCACCCGGCCGGCCTCGAAGCTCAGATCCAGCTGCAGATGCGCGGCCGCCGCATGCTTGGCCGCATTGGTCAGCGCCTCTTGCGCCACGCGGAACAGCACGGTCTTGACCAGCTCGGGCAGCTCCACCGGCTCGCCCTGCACGCTGACCGCCACCGAACCCGCGCCGCCATCGTCCTCAAACTCACGGCCCAGGGTTTGCAGCGCAGCCGGCAAGCCCAGGCTGTCATCCAGCATGGCCGGGCGCAGGCGGTGCGAGATGCGCCGCACCTCGTCCAGGCAGGTCTTGAGCCGCTCCAGTGCCGTGGCCAGCACCCGCGCCGGCAGCGGCCGCCCGGCCTCCAGCGCATCGACGGCTGATTCCACCAGCAGCTTGGTCGCCACCAGGGTCTGGCTGGTGCCATCGTGCAGCTCGCGCGCCAGATGGGCGCGCTCATCCTCTTGCGACTGCACCACCTGGTGGGCCAGCAAGCGCAGTTTCGCATCGGCCACCCGCTGCTCACTGACGTTGAGCAGGAGCCCCGTGCTGCTGATCAAGGCCACGCCGAAGACAGCGATGCCGGCAATCCACAGCAAGGTGGTGGCGATATTGCTGCTGGCCTGGGCGTCCAGCTGCTCCATCGTGGCGTGCAGGTCGCCGAGGTAGAGCCCCGTGCCAATCATCCAGCCCCAGCGCTCCAGTGGCACCACATAACCCAGCTTGGCCTCGACCTGGCCGTTGGACGGCCGGCGCCAGAGGTAGTCGACAAAGCCTCCGCCCTGGCGCGCCTGCGCGATCAGCTCCTGGATGGTCGGCTGGCCTTGCGGATCGCGCATGTCCCACAAATTGCGGCCCACCAGCTCGGGCTGGCGCGAGTGCATCAGGGAGTTGCCGTCCAGGTCGTAGACGAAGAAGTAACCGTCGGGCCCATAGTCCAGCGAGGCCAGCAGCTTCAGCGCCTGGGCCCGCTGGGCCAGCGGGTCCCCCGGCGCTTCGTACAGCGGCTTCACCGTGCTGACCGCCAGCGCCACGTAGGACTTCAGCTCCGCCCGCCGCGCCTCCATATACGCCCGCTCCACCAGCGCATGCTCGCGCTGCACCAGCTCTCGCTCCTGATGCCGCACCGCCAGCGCGATCAGCAAGAGGCTGGCCACCAGGGGCAGGACGGCGAGGAGGATGAGTTTGGTGCGGAGTTGCATGAAGGGCGCGAGAAGCCTGAGAGAAGGCAGACAGGACTACCTCAGCCAATGTCAGGGCGGCAGCCAGTTTGAGCAAGGCTTCACGATAGCGGCATTTTCATCCCGGCCAGCCACGCCACCTCGCATAGCATCGGCTCCCCGCGCAGGTCTGCACGAGCTGAGCAGGTTTTCTACTCAACCGATCGACCGACATGCCTCAGCTCCCGTTTCGCCCGCTGGCGACCACCCTTATCCGCAAGACCGTTGGGTTGGCGGCGGTCTGCACATTGAGCCTGTCTCTGATCCAGGGGTTGCTGACCTACCAAAGTGTGACGGACCGGAGCCTGTCCAGGCTTGCGGACATCGCAACAGCACAAGCTCCTGCATTCGCAGAAGTGCTGTGGACCGTGGACAGGACCAGCATCAATTTGATGCTTGAAGCTTTGCAAAAGGTTGGCGACAGCGGCTACGCCGAAGTTTGGACCCCGCGAAGCGATCCAACGGGCTACGACCCCAGGCCGGAGCAAGCTTCGTTTGATGTCTTCGGCAGCGCTGGCGATCCTCGCTTCAGAACCACGGCAGCGTCAGTCTCGGTACCGCTGCTGCGTCCCGGCCTCGCAAAGCCCATCGGCGAACTCCTCCTCACCATCGACCCCGCGCTGGTCTACCGCGAGGTCGCCCGCGCTGCCGCAGCCGTGCTGCTCTCCAGTGCATTGACCGCCGCGCTGTTAATTGGCGTCGTCGTCTGGGTGCTGAAGCGAGATCTGCAAAGACCGATGAGCCGCCTGAGCCAGTTCGTCGCAAGCCTCGCTGCCGACGATCTGAGCCAGACCTTGGATTTGCAACGCCCGCCAAGATCCCGCCAGGACGAGATCGACCGCGTCGATCAAGGCTTTCGCCTTCTGCAAGGGCGCCTGGCCGAGCACATCCAAACCTTGGAAAACCAAGTCGCCGATCGCACAGCCCATTTGGAACAAGCCCTGTGCGAACTGAAGACTCTGTCCACCACCGATGCGCTGACCGGCTGCCGCAACCGCCTGTACTTCTCCCAGCAGCTGGACACCGAGCTCCAGCGCGCCCGCCGCTACGCGCGTCCCCTGTCCTTGGTGTTCTGCGACATCGACCATTTCAAGCAGGTCAATGACCAACATGGCCACGCTGTGGGAGACCAACTGCTCAAGGCCACTGGCGAGATCTTGCGCGGCGAGCTGCGCAGCAGCTGCGGCGATTGGGTGGCGCGTTACGGTGGCGAAGAGTTCGTGCTGGTGCTGCCCGAAACCTCGCTGGACGCTGCCGCCGCGCTGGCAGAGCGTGTGCGCACGCGGATGGCCGAGTACACCGGAATCCCCCTGGCAGATGGCAGCCGCCTGCGCCGCAGCATGAGCTTCGGCGTCGCCAGCTTGCAGGTCGATGAGTCCGAAAGCGCCCTGCTGCAGCGCGCCGATCAGCGGCTCTACGAAGCCAAACGAAACGGGCGCAACCGAGTCGTGACCGAGGCCCCAACGCAGGTGTGACGCTCGCCTCCAGCTCAGTTCAACCCAGGGCCGCCAACACCCGCAATCGCTGGTGCCCCTCATCGCCCTCATCCGCCGGCACGCTTTGCTTGGCGCGCAGGTAGCGGCTGCTGAAGACATCGAGGTACGCCTCCAGTGTCTGTGCCGCCACCTCATCGCCGGCCAGGGCCAGGCACAGGGCGGCCACTTCCGAGGTGCAGAAATGGTGCTCGTGGTGCGATCGGCGCAGGCGGTAACGCGAGAGTTGCTCGGGCTGCAGGCTCAGCACCGGCAGCTGGGCCAGGTAGGGGCTTTTGCGGAACATCTTGCGTGCCTCCGACCAGGTGCCGTCGAGCAGGATGAACAGCGGGCGCTTGGCTCGACCTTCCGGCACCTGGGCGGCTTCAGCCAGGATCGGCGCCAGCTCGGTCACCACCTCACGCCCCGGATCGGCAAACTCGCCCGGGAAGACCACAAAAGGCCGCCACTGCGGATCGGCCAGCAGCGCCAGCAGGCCTGGCTCCACCTGCACGCGCGACCAGACGAAAGCCTGTGTCTCGGGCAGCACGTCGGCAATCAACCAACCGGTGTTGCTGGGCTTGAGCGCCTCAAACGGCGCCATGATCAGGCACACCGCCGCCGGCCGATGGCCTTGCGGCGGCACGCTCAGCACCGGCCGCAGATGGCACATGCAGTGGCTAGGGATCAGGCGGCAGCGCGCGCAGCGCTCGATGCGCGGCTCGCCCCGGTCCAGGCGCGGCCGGGTGTTGGCGGTGTCCGTCAGCAGGCAGGCCGCGCGCAGGCGGGCGACCGCATGGTCAGCGGGCGGCAGATCCAGCGCGGGCTCCAGATCAAAGGGGGACACAAAAGACATAGACCCGGAGTCTAGGGCCAGCCCCCAGCCGACCCTTTCGGGCGCACACCGCGCATCTGCGGGTTATGCCGGGAGGGTGCACCGGCTGCGCTGCTTCATACTGGCTTGAACCCTCTGCCCGCCGATGCTGGCGGATCCCGGCTCAGAGCACGACTCTTTCGGCATGAATGATGCATCGCAACCCTCGGCCGCCCGAGGCCAGGCCTCGCGCAAGTTGGCAACACCACCACCGCCCCGACCGCCGGTGCTGCGCTCCGTCCAGTTCGCCTCGCGCCAGGGCATCGAACACTATTTCGCCGAGCTGAACGCCCGCGCGCCCTCGGCGCATCGCGAGATTGCTTCCTGGGGCCGGGACCGGGCCGCGCGCCTGAACTTGGAGCTGGTGCAGGCGCCGAGCGCCCTGCAGGCCGGCGCGGCGCCCCAGCTGTTTCTGACCGAATCGCGCAACAGCTTTGTCCTGAACGTGCGTTCTCAGGACAGCAGCGCGCCGGCTGAGCGCGCGCCGCATCTGCTGGTGGGCCTGGTGCTGTCCGGCTCGGTGCGCCTGCAGATGCTGAACGAGGGCGAATGCCTGGCGCGTGCCGGTGAGGGCCTGGTCTTCAACCCGGCCGAGGTGGAGCGGGCCCAGTTCGCGGCCGATTCGCATTTTGTGGAGATCGCCCTGCCGCGCGAGCCCCTGCTGCGCCTGGGCTCCTCCCTGTGGGCCGTGCCGGGCGCCGAGGCGCCGCCTGCACGCTTGCAGCCCAAGCTCGCCCCCGGCCTGGCGCAGAAGCTGCACTTCATGGCCCAGCAGGCCAGTGGCCTGCTGCAGCAGGGCGATGGCGTAATGCCGCCCCTGCTGATCGAGCGCTGGGTGGAGATGATGGGACTGAGCTTGCTGCATGAGCAGGCCGCACTCGGCCCCGCTGCCGCGTCCCAGCCCAAGCGCCGGGAGGAGCCCCTGCTGCCGCGCAGCCTGAGCCGCGCGCTGGACTACCTCGACGCCCATGCCCAGAGCGAGATCCTGCTGAGCGATATCGCCGCAGCCGCCTGCGTCAGCGTCAGCAGCCTGCTGCGCCATTTCAACGAGCATCTGGGCCTCACTCCCATGGCCTACCTGCGCCAGCTGCGCCTGGACCGCGCCCGCGCCGAGCTGCGCCAGGGGCAGGTCGGCCGCATTGCTGAGCTGGCGCAGCGCTGGGGTTTTCAAAGCGCCGGCAAGTTCAGCCAGGCTTACTTGCGCCGCTTTGGCGAGCGGCCGAGCGAGAGCCGCTGATTCAGCCCCGCCTGACGCAGGCTCCCGCCCACTGGCCCGAAATCGTCAGGCCTGTCCCGCCATCGTCAATCTGCGCGGCGCTGCGGCCAAACCCGGTTCCAACGCCCAGGCCTCGCTGCTAAGGTGAAAACCGTTCGCCAGCCCTAACGCCGCCGCATCGCGGTATCGGGTGGCCTTCACTTGCATTTCTGGCCTCTGGTTTTTCCACCTTTCTCTCTCAGCACAGCCCACGCCGTATGAATACCAACATGCCCACCTCCTCGAACCGCAAGCACCGCCTTCTGATCCAGGCCCTGGTCCTCAGCGCCGCGGCTGCCTTCGCCAGCGGCGCACATGCAGACGCGCCCAGCTACACCATCGTCGACCTCGGCGTCATCGGCAATGGCGAGTTCTCGCAAGCCTTTGGCAGCTCGCGCAACGGCAGCTTTGTGGTCGGCCGCTCGTCCGACAGCCACGACCAGGCCTATCGATGGAGCGCTCAGGGCGGCATGCAGGCGCTGGGCAATATCGACGGCCGCCAGTTCGCCACTGCCCACGGTGTCAACAACGCCGGCCTCACGGTCGGCGTGTCGGCCACCACCTGGTTCGGCACCGCCCCCTTGCCGGTGATGTGGAACCCGAACGGCAGCGTCACAGCCCTGGCCCTGCCCGAGGGCTATGGCTGGGGTGCCGCGAACGCCGTCAACAACGGCGGCCTCATCGTCGGCCGCGCCGGCTCGCAGGACGGCGACCGCGCCGTGCTCTTCAATGCCGCCACCGGCAGCAGCCAGATCATCAGCGCCACGACAGCCAACGGCAGCTTCATGACCGAGGCCTTTGGCATCAACGACGCCGGCCTGGTGGTAGGCATCGGCACCGATCCCAGCGATCTCGCCCTGGTAGTGGGCATGGTCTACAACTCGGGCACCGGCGAGATGAGCAGCCTCGGCGCCCTGCCCGGCCAGAACTCGGCCATCAATTTCGGCGTCAGCAACAACGGCTATGTGGTCGGCTCCAGCAGCATCTACAGCAGTGACGGCAGCCCCTTCATCTGGTCGGCCAGCCAAGGAATGAAAGCCATCAGCCTGCCCCCGAACACCTCCAACGGCTCGGGCAGCGGCGTCAACGACAAAGGCTGGGTGGTCGGCAACGCCGGCGGTGAGTTCTCCATCCCCTTCCTCTACGCCGACGGCAGCACCTACACCCTCCAAAGCCTGCTGCCCGCCGGCAGCGACTGGGACTTCAGCACCAACACCAGCGCCTCCGCCATGGCCATCGCCGAAAACGGCAGCATCGTCGGCACAGCCGTCCACAACGGCCAGGTCCATGCCTACCAAATGACCCTGGTGTCCAGCGTGCCGGAGCCGGAGAGCTGGGTGCTGACCTTGGGCGGCCTCGGCTGGCTGGGCGTCGTCAGCCGCCGTCGCGCCAAGCCCACTCCGACAAACTCACCTCAGCGCTGACCCACTCCGGGCCCTCAGAGTTCCCGATTCCTCATCTCGCACGGCTTCACGCCGTGCCTTCACGCCCGCAACTGCGGGCCTTTTTGCGAAAGGGAGCTTGCAAAAAACACCCAGCCGCCCCTGAACCGGTGATTCCTGGAAAAGTGAGGCAAAGAGCGCGGCAAACGGCTGCCAACCTCGACCGCGCACCGCGAAATGGGTGTGGCTTGGAGGGGATGACTGGTAGGCCGTACAGGACTTGAACCTGTGACCAAGGGATTATGAGTCCCCTGCTCTAACCAACTGAGCTAACGGCCCCCGGGGGACTTGCGACCCTTGGAGAGAAGAAAAAATCGCCGGCCTTGCACCGGCGAAGCCCGCGATTGTATAGGGGCGCTGCGGGCGAGGGCTGGGGGCCCGAGGGGCGCGCGAATCGTGGAGCAACCTGTCCCGCAGGTGTTCACCCGTTCACCTGTTCACCCATTCACCGCGCCAGCGGCGCCCCGCCCTTCATTTCTGCGACAGCGCCTGACTCACCATCCTAGACGTGATGTCCACAATCTGGATCATGCGGTCGTAGGCCATGCGGGTGGGGCCGATGACGCCCAGGGTGCCGACGACCTGGCCGTTGACCTCGTAGGGCGAGGAGACGATGGAGAGTTCCTCGAAGGGCACGACCTGGCTTTCGCCGCCGATGTAGATGCGCACGCCTTCGGCGCGGCTGGAGACGTCGAGCAGGCGCATGAGCTGCGTCTTCTGCTCGAACATATCGAACAGGCGGCGCAGGCTGCCCATGTCGTTGGAGAAGTCCTGCACGGTGAGCAGATTGCGCTCGCCGGAGATGATGACGCGCTCCTGCTCGTCGGCCATGGCTTCGCTGCCCACCTGGACCGCTGCGCTCATCAGGCCGGAGATTTCGCTGCGCAGCTGGTCCACCTCGCTCTTGAGGCGCTCGCGCACGGCCTCGAGGCTCAGGCCGGCATAGCTGGCGTTGAGGCGGTTGCTGGCCTCGGCCAGCTCGGCCTGGCTGTGGTCTTGGGCGGTGAAGATGACGCGGTTCTGCACATCGCCATCGGGCGAGACCATGATGACCAGCACGCGGCGCTCGCCCAGGCGCAGGAACTCGATGTGGTGGAAGACGCTGGGCTTGCGCGGCGCGGTGACCACGCCGACGAAATTGGACAGGCTGGACAGCAGATGCGCGGCGCTGGCGATCACGCGCTGGGGCTGGTCGGGCTGGATCTGGGCCTCGATCGGCCGGTCATCGGGCACCACCAGGCCGGGCTGGGCGGTCAGCATGGTGTCGACAAAGAGGCGATAGCCACGCGCCGTGGGGATGCGGCCGGCGCTGGTGTGGGGGCTGGCGATCAGGCCCAGCTCTTCCAGATCGGCCATCACATTGCGGATGGTGGCAGGACTCAGCTCCAGACCCGAGGCTTTGGACAGGGTGCGGGAACCGACAGGTTGGCCGTCCGCGATATAGCGTTCGACCAGGGTTTTCAGCAGGGATTTGGATCGCTCGTCGAGCATGGCGGCATTGTAGGGACTGGCGCCCGCCTTCAGCGGACTGACATAGTGCTGTGGTGTAATTCTTCGCTATGGCCAAACGTTTCCAACATGTGGCAATCGTCGGCAAACACCAGGCCCGCGGCATACGCCCGATTCTGGAGGAGATTGCCGATTTTCTGATGCGGCAAGGCCTCGATGTTTCCCTCGAAAGCGAGACCGCCCTCAACACCGGCATGACGGCCTTCGAGGCCTTGACGACCGAGGAGCTGGGCTCGCGCTGCGACCTGGCCATCGTCGTCGGCGGTGACGGCACCATGCTCGGCTTCGCGCGCGAGATGGCGCCGCATGGCATCCCGCTGGTGGGCATCAACCAGGGCCGCCTGGGCTTCATCACCGACATCTCGCTGGAGAAGTTTCAGGAAGCGCTGGCGCCGATTCTGGACGGCGATTTCGAGACCGAAAAGCGCTCCATGCTGGAAGGCTCGGTCTGGCGCGATGGCGAGAGCATCTTCGACGGCCTGGCCCTGAACGATGTGGTGGTCAGCCGCGGCGCCACCGCCAGCATGGTGGAGCTGCGCATCGATGTGGGCGACGAGTTCGTGGCCAATATGCGGGCCGACGGTGTGATCGTCGCCTCCCCCACCGGCTCCACCGCCTACGCCCTCTCAGCCGGCGGCCCCATCATGCACCCCAGCATCGGCGGCTGGCTGCTGGTGCCGATTGCCTCGCACACCTTGTCCAACCGGCCCATCGTGCTGCCGGACACCGGCGAGGTGCGCATGGAGATCGTGGCCGGGCGCGATGCCAGCGTCAATTTCGATATGCAAAGCCTGGCCAGCCTGCTGCACGGCGACCGCATCACCGTGCGCCGCTCGGCCCACCAGGTCTGCTTCCTGCACCCCAAGGGCTGGAGCTATTACGCCACCCTGCGCCGCAAGCTACGCTGGTACGAAGGGGTGAGCTGAACCATGTTGCGACGCCTGAGTCTGCGCGACTTCGTCATCGTGCCCGAGCTGGAGCTCGATTTCGGCGCCGGCTTCTCGGTGCTGACCGGCGAGACCGGTGCCGGCAAGTCCATCCTGATCGACGCGCTGCAGCTGGCCCTGGGCCAGCGCGGCGATGCCGGCGTGGTGCGCGAAGGCGCGGCGCGCGCCGAGATCTCGGCCGAGTTTGACTGCCCCGCGCACCTGAGCGGCTGGCTGGACGAAGCCGGTTTTGAATCCGAGGGCGCCAGCCTGCTGCTGCGCCGCGTGATCGACAGCCAGGGCAAGAGCCGCGCCTGGATCAACGGCAGCGCCGCCACCGTGAGCCAGCTGCGCGAGCTGGCCGACAGCCTGCTCGACATCCACGGCCAGCACGCCTGGCAAGGCCTGACCCGCCCGGCCTCGGTGCGCGAGCTGCTGGACCAGTACGCCGACCTCGACACCCGCCCTCTGGCCGCCGCATTCGCCGACTGGAAGCGCGCCAGCGAAGCGCTGGACGCCGCGCAGACTCGCCAAAACGAGCTGCTCAGCGAGCGCGAACGCCTGGCCTGGCAGATCGGCGAGATCGACCGCCTGGCCCCGGGCGCCGACGAGTGGGACGAACTCAATGCCGAGCACCAGCGGCTCTCGCATGCGCAATCGCTGCTCGACGCGGTGCGCGCCGCGCTGAACGCGCTCAGCGAGGCCGAGGACAGCACGGCCGAAGGCCTGACCGGCGACGCGCTGGACCGGCTGGAAGATGTGCTCGAGTACGACGCCCGCCTGGCCCCGGCCGTGGAAGCCCTGCGCGGCGCCCAGGCCCAGATCCAGGACGCCAGCCACACCCTCAGCGCCTATCTGCACAAGGCCGATGGTGAACCCGGCCGCATGGAAGAGCTGGACGAGCGCGTCTCCGCCTGGCTGACCCTGGCACGCCGCTACCGCCGCCCGCCGCAGGAGCTGCCGGCCCTGCATGCGCAGTGGCGCGAGGAGCTGGCCGCGCTGGACGCCGCCACCGACCTGGCGGCCCTGCAGGCCAGCCTGGCCGCGGCCCGCAAGGCATTTGATGCCGAGGCCCGCCGCGTCAGCGCGGCACGCGCCAAAGCAGCCCCCGCCCTGGCCAGCGCCGTCACCGCCGCCATGCAGCTGCTGGGCATGAACGGCGGCCAGTTCGACATCGCCTTGCTGCCGCAGGAACAACCGCAAAGCTACGGCCAGGAGTCGGCCGAGTTCCTGGTCGCCGGCCATGCCGGCAGCGCACCGCGGCCGCTGGCCAAGGTGGCCTCGGGCGGCGAGCTCTCGCGCATCGCCCTGGCGATTGCCGTGACCACCTGCCAGAAGACCGGCACCGGCGTGAATGCCGGCGTGGGCACCTTGATCTTTGACGAAATCGACGCCGGCGTCGGCGGCGCCGTGGCCGAGACCGTGGGCCGGCTGATGAAGCAGCTGGGCCGCAGCCGCCAGGTGCTGGCCGTCACCCACCTGCCCCAGGTGGCGGCCTGCGCCGACCACCATCTGGTGGTGGCCAAGGCCTTGCGCGGCGGCCAGACCTGCAGCGATGTGCAGCCGGTGCTGGGCGAAACCCGTGTGGCCGAAATTGCCCGCATGCTGGGCGGCGAGCGGCTCTCCTCGGCCGCCCAGGCCCATGCCCAGGAGATGCTGGACCTGTCGGCCCTGGACGCAGCGAACACGAACCCTTCTTCTCTCTCTTCCCCCTCTTCTCCTTCCGCCGGCAAGGCCAAGAAAGCACGTTCATGAGCACGACGACATCCCCCTACGATGCCGCCCAAGCCGAAGCCAGCTCGGTGGTCCTGGTGACCGGCATGTCCGGCGGCGGCAAGTCGCTGGCCATGCATGCGCTGGAAGATGCCGAGTTCTTCTGCGTGGACAACCTGCCGGCCGAGCTGCTGCTGGACTTCCTCAAGCTCGAAGCCCAGCGCGGCGAGCGCCGGGTGGCGATTGCGGTCGATGTGCGCAGCGCTGGCTCCTTGCCTCTGCTGCTGCCCCTGTTCAAGCAGCTGCGCGCCTCGGGCGTGTCCATCCGCTCGATCTTTCTGGATGCCAACACCGAGACCCTGATGCGGCGCTTCTCGGAAACGCGCCGCCCGCACCCGCTGCGCATCGACGAGACCAGCCAGTTCGGCGAGCTGGACGGCGGCGAATCGCGCACCCGCGGCGGCCACGGTGGCTCGGACAACGGCCACCGCGCCCTGCTGGAAGCCATCGAGCTGGAGCGCGAGATGCTCGCCGCCCTGCGCGTGGAATCCACCGTGCTGGACACCAGCCAGCTGCGCCCCGCCCAGCTGCGCGCCTGGGTGCGCGATCTGGTGCTGGCGCCCAGCAACAAGCTGACCCTGGTGTTCGAGTCCTTTGCCTTCAAGCATGGCGTGCCCAGCGATGCCGACTTTGTGTTCGATGTGCGCGTGCTGCCCAACCCCTATTACGACCGCGAGCTGCGGCCACTGACCGGGCGCGACAAACCGGTGGCCGATTTCCTGCAGGCCCAGCCCGAGGTGCAGGTGATGTTCAAGCAGATCGGCGAGTTCTTGAACCGCTGGCTGCCCAACTTTGCCGCCGATCAGCGCAGTTATCTGACCGTGGCCATCGGCTGCACCGGCGGCCAGCACCGCTCGGTCTATCTGGTCGAGACCCTGGCCCGCTTGTTCGGCAAGCATGGGCCGGTGCTCAAGCGCCACCGCGAGCTGGACGCGCGCTGAGCGCCTTTGCTCTCGCCATGAAAAAAGCCCCGCATGCGGGGCTTTTGTCTATGTGAGGCGGAAGCTCAGAAACGGTAGCTGGCCTTGAGGCTCAGGAAGCGGCCGCGCGGGTCGCCCTGGCTGTAGTCGTAGCTGCCGGTTGAGGCATCCCAGGGCAGCTTGGCATCGCTGAGGTTTTGCAGAGTCAGCGTGGCCTGCAGCTGGCGGCTGAGCTGCCAGTCCACATTCAGATCCACGGTGTTGATGGCGCGCACACGCTCGGCGATCTCGGGCCGCGGGCGGTAGGTTTGGGTGTAGCTGCCGACGCGGTTCCAGCTCAGGGTGCTGGTCCAGTCGCCCAGGCTCCACACGGCGCTGGTGCTGCTGCGCCAGGCCGGCAGGGAGCCGAACTCATTGCTGCCCGCGCCGTTGACGGCGGCCTCGCCTTCGGCCGGCGGCAGGGTGAACTGCAGCAGGCGGCTCAGCTGGGTCTTGAGCTTGAGGCGGCCGGCGCCGCCGAGCGCAAAGCTGCGGCTGGCCTCGATGTCAAAGCCCGAGACGCGGCGCGTGCCCTGGTTCTTGAACTGGCGGGTCAGCGAGACGATGCGACCCTGCTCGTCGCGCAGCACGCGGCCGGGCAGGCGCGCCTCGTTGGCGATGATGAAGTCGGCCGTCTCGGTGTCGATCAAGTCCTTCTGGCGGATGTTGAAGTAGTCGACGCTGATCTGGCTTTGTGCATCGGGCGAAAGCACCACACCGAAGTTGAAGTTATTGGCCCGCTCGGGCTTGAGATTCGGGTTGGCGGCGGTCAGGTTGGTGACGCCGCGGGCCACGGTGGGCGAGATCGGGTCACGCGGGTCGATCACCGAGCCGTAGCTGACGCCGGTGCTCTGCGTGATCTCGGGCAGCGAGGGCGCGCGGAAGCCTTGCGAGACATTGGCGCGCAGCACCAGGCTGTCCAGCGGCTGGTAGCGCAGGCTGGCCTTGGGCGAGACGGCGGAGCCGAAGTCGCTGTAGCGGTCGGCGCGGGCGGCCAGGTTCAGGCTCAGGCTCTTGAGCAAAGGCAGGTTGAACTCAGCAAAAGCCGCGCCCACCGTGCGGCCGCCCTGGATGATGTTGATCGCCGGGCGCAGCTCGGTGCCGCTGAGCACCGCGTCCGAGGTGCGCGAATCCATGGTCTCGCGGCGCAGCTGCACACCCAAGGCAAAGCCCAGGGGGCCGGCCGGCAGGCGGGTCAGCTCGGTCGAGGCGCTGGCGTCCAGAGCGATCAGCTCGGCGCTGGCCGGGCGCAGGGTGGAGATGCGCAGGGCCTGGCGCTGGGCCTCGCTGTTCAAGCTCTGGTCGGCGAAGTTGTAGCTGCCGGCCTTGAGCGCGCGCTCGAATTCATAGCGGTTGCCAAAGTTCTGCACCGTCTCGCGCAGGCGGCTGCTGGACTGGGTGAAGGAGGCCTCCCAATCCCAGGCGCCCGTGGTGCCGCGGGCACCGGTCAGCACACGCTGGAACTGCACGGCGTCCTGCTTGAAGCGGGTGCCCAGGTCGAACAAGGTGGCGTTCAGCACGGCCGAGCCGCTGGCCGGGTAGTTGGGGTGGTTCTTGGGCAGGGCCACCGAGATGGTGTCCAGCGACTGGGTCTTGTCGTTCCAGGCGCGCAGACTGCTGGAAACCGACAGCGGCGCGCCGAAGATCAGATCGGCGCGCGAGCTGCCCAGCAGCAGCTCGGCATAAGCCTCAACATCCTCCGTCAGGCGCCAGGTCGCGCGGGCCGAGCCGTGGTAGCGCTCGGCACCGGGGATCAGGGTCTTGTAGGCCGCCGGGTTGTAGGCCAGCACGGTGCCGGTCTTGCCGGGGGTCAGGTCGCCGTAGTTGATCAGCTGCAGCGGGCCTTGCACGCCGCCGAGCTTGTTGGTGGGATCGCTGCCCAGGTAGTTGGTCGCCACCCAGGCCAGGGTGCCGCCGGGCTCGCCGCGGAAATCGTTGTCGCGCAGCCAGGCGACCTGGCTCTGGTCCAGGCGGTCGCGCTTGAGTGCGTCGAAGCTCAGCGTCAGGTTGAAGCCCTCGCGCGCCAGATCTCCAAAGCCGTGGCGCAGCTCAAAGCTGCGCTCGCTCTGGCCCGTACCCTCGGTCGAGCGGCCCAGGCCGACGCGCGCCTCGGTGCCCTGGTAGTCGTCGTAGAGCACGATATTGACCACGCCGGCGATGGCGTCCGAACCATAGATGGACGAGGCGCCGTCCTTGAGCACATCGATGCGGCGCACGGCGGCCAGGGGCAGGCTGTTCAGGTCGGTGAACACATCCTGCATGTTCTGCGCCGTGGCATAGGGCGCCACGCGCCGGCCGTTGACCAGCACCAGGGTGTTCTGCTGGCCCAAGCCACGCAGGGACAGGCCGGCCGTGCCGGCAGAGAAGCTGCCGGTGAACTGCTCGTTGAAGCTGTTGCCGCTGTTGGCGGCGATCAGGCGCAGCACCTCGGGCAGGCTGGTCTTGCCGCTGGCCTTGATGTCGGCCGCGCTCAGCACCTGCACCGGGTTGGCACCCTCGCGCTTGAGGCTGACGATGTTGGAGCCGGTGACGGTGACGCGCTCCAGGCGCTTGGCGCCCTCGGGCTCGGTGGTTTGCGAATGGGCGGTCGGCAGAAAGACCGCGGCCAGGGCGGCGGCCAGGAGAGAAGGCTTCAGAGACATGATGGGCGACGGCTAAAGGATGGAAACGAGGTGAAACCTGCGCAGCAAAAGGAGCAAGGCAAAGCCAAGCCAGCGGCAGCGCCGATCGGTCGCTGCACGGGGCACACGGAAAAAAGGCGTGGTGAAGCCGTCTGCAAGGGCTGCCGGCGGGCAGCTGCAGAGCTTCAAACGGAGGGGGGGGGGTTGTGAGGCGGGCGGAGGGCGCCGCGGCTGCAGCCGTCGCGTCGACGGTCAGCGCAGCTCGGCCCCGCTGCCGCGGCCGGCCATCAACACATTCGGCCGATGGGGGCGCGTGCTGAACCCGTGAGGGTCATCAAATCAACAAACTGCAAAGCGAGGGATGGCATCGCGGGGGCTCTTATTCAACTGCACGCTCTTGTTGGCGCCCCTGAAATTTAGTGGAAACCCTTGCTTCACCCAAACAATAAAAACTTGTTTGCTTATGCATACCGCTTGGATACCACCCTGCGGATCGCTGGCGGCGAGCCTCAGCGCTCAGCCCAGCAGCTTCTTCAAGGGCGCCGGCAGGCCGTAGCTGGCCAGCGCCTCGCGCGCCACCCATTGCCCTTGCTGGCCGGCACGCTGCGCGGCCTCGGCGCCCAGCACCGCGCGGCGCGGGTGCAGCACCCAGTCCAGATGGGTCAGCGCATGTTCGATGCGAGGCAGCACATCGGGCGTGGCGCCCAGGCTTTGCGCATGGGACTGCAGCTGCGCCTCGTCCTCGAACAAGGGCAGGCTCCAGAGCCCGGCCCAGACGCCGGTATCCGGCCGCTGATGCAGCAAGACCTGACCCTCATGCTCCAGCCACAGCCACCAGTTTTCGCGCCGGCTGCGCTTGAGCTTGCGGGTCTTGATCGGGAATTGGGTGGGCTCGCCCGTCTTGCGGCCGGCGCACAAGCTCTCGGCCGGGCAGATCAGGCATTGCGGCGAACGCGGCGTGCAGACCGTGGCGCCCAGATCCATCAGCCCCTGCGTGTAGGCCTCGATGCCTTCCGCCGGCAGCAAGGCTTGGGCATGCTGCCAGAGCAGCTTTTCCTGCGCGCTGCTGGCCAGATCGCCTTGGAAGGCGAGCAGGCGGCCGAGCACGCGCTTGACATTGCCGTCCAGGATGGCGATGCGCTCACCGAAGCAGAAAGCCGCAATCGCCGCGGCGGTGGAGCGGCCGATGCCGGGCAGCTCCTGCAGCTCAGCCGCGGTCGGCGGAAAGCGCCCATCGGGCCGGGCGGCCACGGCGCGCGCGCAAGCATGGAGGTTGCGCGCGCGGCTGTAGTAACCGAGGCCGGCCCAAAGCGAGAGCACCTCATCCAGCGAGGCAGCACCGAGATCGGCCACGGTCGGGAAGCGCTCGAGAAAGCGCTGGTAATAGCCCAGCACCGTCGTCACCTGCGTCTGCTGCAACATGATCTCTGACAGCCAGACGCGGTAAGGGTCGCGCGTCTTCTGCCAAGGCAGCTCGTGCCGACCGTGTCGCTTTTGCCAGGCCACCAGGCGCTCGCCAAACTCCAGCGGCAGCACGGTCGCATCGCCGGCTGCGGTCTTCTTCGTCATCTCTTTTGGCATTGGGGACAGAAAAACGTGGAGCGCGCGCCCTGGACAATGCGGCGGATGGGCGTGCCGCAGACGCGGCAGGGCTGGCCTTCTCGGCCGTAGACCTGGGCCTGCATCTGGAAGCTGCCGGCCACGCCGTGCGCATCCTTGAAATCCCGCAAGGTGCTGCCGCCGGCCTCCAGCGCCTGCGCCAGCACCGCACGCACGGCGTTGGCCAGGCGCACGGCGCGCGGGCGGCTCAGCTTGCAGGCCGCCAGGCGTGGGTCGATGCCGGCCAGGAACAAGGCTTCGCAGGCGTAGATATTGCCGGCGCCCACAACAATGTCGCCGGCCAGCAAGGCCTGCTTGACCGCCACGCGCCGTCCGCTCAGGCCGGCATGCAGATGGGGGCCATCGAAGCGGGCATCAAAAGGCTCCAGCCCCAGGCCAGCCAACAGCTTGGCGGCCGGGTCGGCCTCCAGGCCCGGCGACCAAACAACGGCGCCGAAGCGGCGCGGGTCATTCAGGCGCAGCAGGCCGCGGTCGGTTTGCAAATCAAAGTGGTCGTGCGCGCCGGCCGGCGCCGACGCGTCCGCGCTGAAGCCCAGGCTGCCCGACATGCCCAGGTGCAGCAGCAAGCCACCCGGGGCGAGCTGCGAACTCAGCGGCAGCCACAAATATTTACCTCGCCGCGTGGTGGCACCCACGCGGGCGCCAACCAGGCGCTGCGGCTCCAGGCCCAGAGGCAAGCGCAGCGGCTTGCCCAGGCGCACCGACTGCACCGTGGCGCCGCAAATGGCATCGGCAAAGCTGCGGCGGGTGACTTCGACTTCGGGGAGCTCGGGCATGGCGGCGATCATATCGGTGCAGAATGGCCGCAGCCCGCGTGTGCCTAGCTCGGGCTTTGTGATCACGCAGGAGCTTGTTGCATGCCCGAAATCCATCGCCGCCGCCCCCGACTGAATGCCAGCATGCTGGCCCTGATGGCGGCCGGCCTGCTCCAGACCCTGGCCGGCAGCCCCGCCGCTGCGGCCACCGCACCCGCCAGCACGCCTCCTGAAGCCCTGAGCAGCGCGAAAGCCGAGGCCGCGCCGGCCAGCATCAGCAACTCCGAGCTCGACGCGCCGCTGTTCTACCAGCTGCTGGTCGGCGAACTGGAACTCAGCACCGGGCAGACCGGCGTGGCCTACCAGGTGCTGCTGGACGCCGCCCGCCGCACCAAGGACGAAGAGCTGTTCAAGCGCGTGGTCAACATCGCCCTGCAAGCGCGCGCGGGCGACCAGGCCCTGATCGCGGCGCGCGCCTGGCGCGAGAGCCTGCCGGCCTCGATGGCAGCGCAGCAGATGACCATCCAGCTGCTGGCCCTGCTGAACCGCCCGGCCGAGGTGGTGGAGCCGCTGCGCGCCCTGCTGGCCCTGAACCCGCCCGAGCTGCGCGGCGCGGTGCTGGCCGGCCTGCCCCGCCTGTTCCAGCGCACCCCCGAACCCAAAAAGGTCTTGAGCGCCCTCGAGCCCCTGCTGCACAACGCCAGCCAGGCCAAGGAAACGCGCGTGGCCGCCCAGGTGGTGTTGGCGCGCCTGGCTCTGTCGGCGGGCGATGGCAAACGCGCCCTGGAACTGGCTCAGTCGCTGAACCAGCAGTTCCCCGAAGGCGATGACGCCATGCAGCTGGCCCTGGAGCTGATGCCCAACGAGCCGGCGGCCGAGGCCTTGATCCAAGCCCGCCTGCAGGCCACGCCCGAGGACACCAAGCTGCGCCTGGCCTACGGCCGCGCCCTGGCCCGCGCGCAGAAGCCTTCCGACGCGGCACGTGAGTTCCGCGCCGTCACGCTCAAAGACCCCGAACAGCTGAGCGCCTGGTTCGCCCTGGGCACGCTGGAACTGGAACTGCGCCAGCCCGAGGCCGCCGACCGCGCCCTGCGCGAGTACCTGCGCCGCCTGGACCTCGCCGCCGCGAAAGAGGCCAAGGAGCCCGGCGACGCCGCCAAGGAGACGAACGACAACAGCCAGGCCGAGTTCAGCCAGGAGGCCCGCCAGCAATCCTGGTTGATGCTGGCCCAGGCGGCCGAGCTGCGCGGCGACCTCAAGGGCGCCGAAGCCTGGCTGCTCAAGGTGGACAGCCCGCAGCGCCGCTTTGAAGCCCAGTACCGCCGCGCCTCGCTGATCGCCCGCCAGGGCCGCCTGGCCGAGGCCCGCAAGCTGCTGCAAGGTCTGCCCGAAGACACGCCCGATGCACTGCGCGCCAAGGTTATGGCCGAATCGCAGCTGCTGCGCGATCAACGCGAATGGAAGCAGGCCTACGAGCTGCTGGCCCGCGCCACCGAGCGCCTGCCCGAGGACGCCGATCTGGTTTACGAGCAATCGATGATGGCCGAGAAGCTGGGCCAGCTCGACGAAATGGAAACCCTGCTCAAGCGCGTGATCGCCATCAAGCCCGATCACCACCATGCCTACAACGCCCTGGGCTACTCGCTGGCCGATCGCAACATCCGACTCGACGAAGCGCGCGGCCTGATCGCCAAGGCCTTGAGCTTTGTGCCCTCCGAGCCCTTCATCATGGACAGCATGGGCTGGGTGGAGTTCCGCCTGGGCAACAAGGAAGAAGCGCAGCGCCTGCTGCGGCTGGCCTTCGAGGCGCGCCCCGATGCCGAGATCGCCGCCCACCTCGGCGAGGTGCTCTGGGCCAGCGACAAGGCCGAGGAAGCGCGCCGCGTCTGGGCCGAAGGCCTGAAGCGCGACCCCAAGAACGAAGCGCTGCTGGACACGCTCAAGCGCCTCAAGGTCAAACCGTGACCTGGATGTCACGCGCTCTGCCCGGCCGGCGTGCCGGCATGGCAGGGGCTCTGGCGCTGGCCTTGCTGCCGATCTTGAGCGGCTG
Organism: Burkholderiales bacterium PBB2; assembly: GCA_002255955.1. GTDB lineage: Bacteria > Pseudomonadota > Gammaproteobacteria > Burkholderiales > Burkholderiaceae_C > Paucibacter_A. Next base: position 97,224 of record NKIM01000007.1, read on the forward strand.
TGCCAGCCTGGCGCCGCAGGCGCCGCCCGCTGCTTTTCTGAGCGCACCCGACGCCGTCCACCTAACCGGCCGCTTGAGCGTGCAGGTGACGGGCGCCAACGGCCGGCCAAGCGGCGGCAATGTCGGCTTCGACCTCAGCGGAGGCCCGACCGCGGGCCAGCTGGAGCTGAGCACGCCGCTGGGCGCCTTGGTCGCCCGGGCGCGCTGGGGCGGCGGCGAGGTGAGCCTGCAAACCCCCGAAGGCGAGCGCCGCTTTGAGGATCTCGACGCCCTGACCCGCGAGATGCTGGGCGAGACCATCCCCCTGGCCGCCCTGTTCGACTGGCTGCGCGGCCAGCCCTGGCCGCAGGCCGCGCACGAGCCCCTGCCCGCGCCACAAAGCGGCTTCGAGCAACTGGGCTGGCGCCTGGATCTGGCGCGCCGCGCCGATGGCCTCATCATCGCCAGCCGCAACGGCGAGCCCAACGTGACCCTGCGTGCACGACTGGATGCTTCGAACTAAACGCCACAAGATCAGCGCCTCAAGATCCGCACCACCCCGATTCCCCTCCCCCGCACCGGCCCCGGCCTTTTTCCATGCAAGCGATTTACGACGTCCCCGCCCCCGCCAAGCTCAATCTCTTCTTGCACGTGGTGGGCAAGCGGCCCGATGGCTATCACCTGCTGCAGTCCATCTTTGCCCTGATCGATTGGGCCGACACCTTGCATTTCGAGCGCCGCAGCGATGGCCGCCTGCAGCGCCACGACCAGGGCGACGCCCTGCCCGAGGACGACTTGTGCCTCAGGGCTGCGCGCGCATTGCAGCAGCAAAGCGGCTGCACGCTGGGCGCCGACATTCACATCGAGAAGCGCTTGCCCGCGGGCGCCGGCATGGGCGGCGGATCCTCCGATGCCGCCTCCACCCTGCTCGCGCTGAACCGCCTCTGGGGCCTGAACTGGCCGCTCTCGCGCCTGCTGCCCCTGGGTTTGAGCCTGGGTGCGGATGTGCCGTTTTTCCTCGGCGGCAGCCACGCCTTCGTCGAAGGCATCGGCGAAATCCTGCATCCGATCGAGCTGCCCGAGATGAGCTTTGCCGTCGTGAAACCGGCCGCCAGCATCCCCACACAGAAAATATTTTCGAGCCCCCTCTTGGCAAGGTCGAATTCTGTGGCTATAGTAGCGGGCTTTCCTGCACACAACAGCAGCGACGACAAAACGAGCAGCGACAGCCGCTCCGCCGAGTCAGAAAATGCTGGCGCCGTGACAAGCGCAGTGAGCCTGGACGCTGAAGGAGTCGCGAGATTCTTGAATGGCTACGGTCGCAATGACCTGCAAAAGCCGGCCGAGGATTTCTGCCCTGAGGTGGTTCAGGCACTCGAACTGCTGGAATCGCGATTCGGCAACAGCCGGATGACGGGTTCAGGCAGTGCGGTTTTTGCAAGAGTTGATGCTGCAACGCTCGACACTTTCAATAACCCTGAGGGCGGGAAAAACGGGATTGACTACCGTGAAAAAAATCAGCTGATTTTGGGTTTGCCCACTCACTGGTCTGGTAGAATTTGCCGCAGTCTGAATCGCCACCCCTTGCAGGGTTGGGCTGAGTAAAGACACAAGTTATAGGGTGCTGCAGCTCTGCAGTGTCCTGTGTAGGGGAGTCGCCAAGTTGGTTAAGGCATCGGATTTTGATTCCGACATGCGAAGGTTCGAATCCTTCTTCCCCTGCCAAATTTCTTTCTCTTGAATACCCACCCGGACACGCTGGCTGGCCACGGGTCCTTGACCCAAAGGATGGCCCGTGCTGCTCAATACCGTCCTCTTCACCGGTAACGCCAATCCGGTTCTCTCCCAAGAAATTGCCACCCACCTGGGCCTCGAGCTCGGCAAGGCCGTGGTCGGTCGTTTCTCTGACGGCGAAGTCACCGTCGAAATCCAGCAGAACGTCCGCGCCCGCGATGTGTTCGTTATCCAGCCCACCTGCGCGCCGACGAACGAGAACCTGATGGAACTGCTGATCATGGTCGATGCCCTGAAGCGCGCCAGCGCTCGCCGCATCACCGCCGTGATCCCCTACTTCGGTTACGCACGCCAGGATCGCCGCCCCCGTTCGACCCGCGTGCCGATTTCGGCCAAGGTCGTGGCCAATCTGCTGGAAACCGTCGGTGTCGAGCGCGTCCTGACCATGGACCTGCACGCCGACCAGATCCAAGGTTTCTTCGACATCCCGGTCGACAACATCTACGCCTCGCCGGTGCTGCTGTCGGACCTGAAGGCCCGCAACTACAGCAATCTGGTCGTCGTCAGCCCCGACGTTGGCGGTGTGGTGCGTGCACGCGCCCTGGCCAAGCAGCTGGGTTGCGATCTGGCCATCATCGACAAGCGCCGTCCGGCCGCCAATGTCTCGGAAGTGATGCACGTCATCGGCGAAATCGACGGCCGCAACTGCGTCATCATGGACGACATGATCGACACCGCCGGCACCCTGGTGAAGGCTGCCGAGGTGCTGAAGGACCGCGGCGCCAAGAGCGTGTTCGCGTATTGCACGCACCCGATTCTGTCGGGCCCCGCCATCGAACGCATCTCCAAGTCGCACCTGGACGAAGTCGTCATCAGCAACACCATCCCGCTGAACGACGCCGCCAAGGCCTGCGGCAAGATCCGCCAGCTGTCGGTCGCCTTCCTGTTCGCCGAAACCATCCGCCGCATTTCGGACGGTGAGTCGGTCACCTCGCTGTTCAGCGAGCAGAACAACAATTTCTAAAAAGATCTTCGGGCGACGCGGTGCAAGCTGCGGCGCCCGAATCACATGCAGTCGCCGTACGGACTGCAGTTCACTGAGCAGCCTGGTCGCGGGCGCTCAACACCATGAACACCGCTTGCGGTGTTCAGCCATTTGGAGTCACTATGAAATTCACCGCTTTTGATCGCAAGCTGCAGGGGACCGGAGCGAGCCGCCGCCTGCGCATTGCTGGTCGCGTTCCTGGCATCGTTTTCGGCGCTGGCGAACCCGCCAACATCGAACTGGACCACAACGCCCTGTTCCACGCCCTGAAGAAGGAAGCCTTCCACAGCACCATCCTCGAGATGGAACTGAACGGCGCCGTGACGCAAGTTCTGCTGCGCGACTTCCAACTGCACCCCTACAAGCCGCAAGTCCTGCACGCTGACTTCCAGCGCGTGGACGGCACCACCAAGATCACCAAGAAGATCCCGCTGCACTTCATCGGCGAAGAAAACTCGCCGGCCGTGAAGACCGACAGCTGCACGGTCAACCACGTGATCACCGAGCTGCAAATCACCTGCCTGGCCCAGCAACTGCCCGCTTTCATCGAAGTGGACCTGAGCGGCCTGACCAAGGGTCACTCGGTGCACGTGAACGACCTGAAGATCCCCGCTGGCATCAAGGTTGTGACCCACGGCAAGCCGAACCCCGTGGTTGCCACCCCGGTGGAGCCTGTGGTCGAAGTGGTGGTGGCTGCTGCCGCTCCCGCCGACGACGGCAAGGGCAAGAAGAAGGGCAAGAAGTAATCCTTCTTCCCCACGGCTTCATGCCTCACGAAAAGGCCCTGCACTGCAGGGCCTTTTTCTTGCCCGCTCGACTTGTCTCGCCAACCCTCTGCAAGCCCAGGCCCGTTGGCCCCTTTCTCTCGGCCCCCCTGCCCACCGATAATCTCCGCCCATGATTCGACTGTTTGTAGGCCTCGGCAATCCCGGGGCGGAATACGAAGACACGCGCCACAACGCCGGTTTCTGGTGGGTGGATCAGCTGGCGCGCAAGCTGGGCACCACGCTGCAGGCCGAGCGCAACTACTACGGCCTGTGCGCGCGCGTCAACAACGCGCCCGGCTGCGACGGGCCGATCTGGCTGCTGCAGCCCATGACGTACATGAACCTCTCGGGCAAATCGGTGGCGGCGCTGGCGCGCTTCTTCAAGATTGCGCCGGAGGAAATCCTCGCCATCCACGACGAGCTGGACCTCGTACCGGGTGAGATGAAGTTCAAGCAAGGCGGCGGCAACGGCGGCCACAACGGCTTGAAAGACATGCAGGCCCAGCTCGGCTCGGCCAATTTCTGGCGCCTGCGCCTGGGCATCGGCCACCCCGGCCACAAGGGCGAGGTCGCGGCTTATGTGCTGCGCAAGCCGCCTCTGTCGGAGCGCGAGGCGGTGCAGGATTGCATCGACAAATCCCTGGCCACGGTCGAGCTGATGCTGGCGGGCCAGATGGACAAGGCCCTGGCCAAGATCCACGCCAAGCCGCCGCGGCCCAAGCCGCCCAAGCCTGCAGCCCTGGCCGCCAAGCCCGAAGGCAGCCCCGGTCAGCCCACCACCCCAGCCGCCCCCACAGAAAGCTGAGCCCATGCACCACCGCACACAGCCCCGCCCCGTCCTGGTTTTGAATGGCGCGGCCTGGGCTGCCGTGCTGGTGGGGCCGTTGCTTGCCATGCCCCTGGCTGCACAGGCCGAGACAGAGACGCGCAGCGCCCAGGTGTACCGCTGTGGCCCGCAGGGCCGCGACTTGCGCGACTCCCCTTGCCCCGAGGGCCGCGAGCAAGCCCCCAAGACGATCGCCTTCGATCAGCCCAGCGAGGCCGACCGACGCGCCGCTCAAGCCCTGGCCAAAGACCATGCGCGCCGTGCCCGCGAGATGGAAGCCCAACGCCTGAAAGCCGAGGCCGACGCGCAGCGCCGGGCGGCGCCGGCCATCGGCATCCATGGCCGCGGGCAAGCGGCCTCGGCGCCGCAACAAGCCAAATCCACACAGCCGCCTCAGCCCAAAGCACCCAAGCAGCCCAAGGCGCCAAAAGCGCCCAAGCCCTTGAAACCGATCACGCCGGCGGGGCTCCAGACGGCGCCGCAGCCCCTGCCGAGCGGTGCCAAGCCCGGCCGGGCCGCTTCGGCAGCAAGCTAGAATGCCCCTCGTTGGTGCTCGTGCAGGCATTGCGTCTTGCACAGTTAAACGGGAATCAGGAAGGCGCGCTGCCACGCTCGCAAGCAAGCCCAACCTGAGCTGTCCCCGCAACGGTAAGTGAACGAAGCCCTGGCCACTCGCCTCATCGCGACGGCCGCCAGAGCGCTTCAAGCGCTGTCCTCAGTCCACTGAGACCCCCGGGTTTTGGGAAGGACACAGCCGCTGAAGTTCACCAGCCCGGATACCGGCCAACAACGTGGTGCGCCGCGTCCCCTGCCCCTCAACGGGCGGGAGCTGCAGCACATCGTTCCACAGGCACTCAGCGGGTGAGCTGGTGCCTGGCAGTTCTGCTTGCTGTTTCTTTTGCTCATGACCTCTTCCGTCCGGCCCCAGGCCCGTACTCAGGCGCGCGCGTTCCTGTCCGCTGCTCGCTCCGTTTCCCTTCGCACCCTGCCCTTCACCGCACCTTTTGCACTGACGGCCCTGGCCGCACTGAGCCAGACGCCGGCGATGGCACAAACCGCGGCCATGGGCCCGAGCAAGCTGAGCTCGGTGGTGGTAACCGCCACCCGCAGCAAGCTGGACCTGAACCAGGTGCTGGCCGACGTCACCGTGCTGACCCGCGCCGACATCGAGCGCCAGGGCTTCGGCAATCTGGCCGATCTGCTGAGCCGCCAGTCCTGCGTTGAAATCGTGCGCAACGGCAACCCCGGCAGCAGCACCAGCCTGTTCACCCGCGGCGCCAACACCCAGCACACCTTGCTGCTGGTGGACGGCGTGCGCATGGACACCCAGGGCGGCAGCGGTGGCCCGGCCTGGGAGGCCATCCCCCTGTCCATGATCGAGCGTGTCGAAATCGTGCGCGGCGCGGCCAGCAGCGTCTACGGCTCGGACGCCGTGGCCGGCGTGGTCCAGGTCTTCACCCGCAAATCCACGGGCAAGCCCCTGGTCGACTTCGGCGCCGGCATCGGCTCGCTGGGCACGGTCAAGGCCGATTTCAATGCCAGTGGTTTGCTCGGTGACTTCGACTACGCCCTAGGCCTCGCGACCGAGTACGCCGAAGGCTTCAACATCCGCAAGGTCAGCAACGACCCGGCCTACACGCCGGACGTGGACGGCTGGCGCAATCACAGCCTGAACGCCCGCCTGGGCTACCAGCTGAACCGCCAGCATCGCGCGGAGCTGGTGCACACCACGTCCTCGACCGATGCTGCCTACGACGCCTCGGCCAAGCCCAAGACCGGCATCGACGACCGCAATCTGCACCGCACCCAGATCACCCGCGCGCTGTGGAGCGCCCAGTGGAATGCCGATCTGCAGACCGAGCTGAGCCAGGGCGTGTCGACCGAGCGTTATGAGACGCAGACCAACAAGACCAGCACCTACCTGACCGAAACCCGTGTGCGCCAGACCGCGCTGAACGGCAGCTACAAGCTGGGCGCCAGCCTCGGCCAGATCAACGGCCTGCTGGAGCGCCGCAGCGATGAGCTGGTGAACTCGGGCCTGCGCAAGGAGGTGGGCGGACGCGCCGACCGTCATCAGGACGCGGTGGCCCTGGCCTATCTGCTGAGCCTGGGCAGCGTGGACTTCCAGCTTCACGCCCGCCACGACGATGACAGCGACTTTGGCGGCACCAACACCGGCACCGTGGCCGCCGGCTGGCGCTTCGCCAGCGGCTGGCGCAGCTGGGCCAGCGCCGGCACCGCCTTCCGCGCGCCGACCCTGTACCAGATCTTCAGCGAATACGGCCCCAAGCCCGGCGTGGCGCCCCTCAGCCCCGAACGCGGTCGCAACACCGAGCTGGGTCTGAACTACAGCAGTGGTGACAGCGAGCTGGGCCTGACCGTCTACAACAACCGCATCCGCGACCTGATCACCTGGGACAGCGGCTTTGCGGCCAACTGCGTCTCCACCTTCGGCGGCTGCTACGGCAATCTGGCCAAGGTCAAGCTGCGCGGCGTCAGCCTGCAGGGCGAGACCCGCTTCGCCGGCCTGCGCCTGCAAGGCACGCTGGACTGGCAGGACCCTCGTGATGTGGCCAGCGACAAAATCCTCGGCCGCCGTTCACGCACCCACGGCACCTTGCGCGTGGAAAAAACCCTGGACCAATGGACCGCGGGCGCACAAGTGCAGGCCAATGGCAAGCGCTTCGATGACCACGCCAACACCCGACCGATGGGCGGCTACGCGCTGCTGAATCTGGATGCCGGCTACCGCATCAACAAGCAGCTGCGCGTGCAGATCAACCTCGACAACGCGCTGAACAAGGACTACGAGACGGCCAAGGGCTATGCCCAGGCGCCGCGCACCGTGCTGTTCAGCCTGCGTTACAGCCCCGAGCTCTAAGCCGGGAGGCAAGCGGCATGGCAGCAGCAACAGCGCAGCACCAGCTCATCGTCGGCGGCCAGCGCAGCGGCAAGAGCCGCCATGCCGAGCGCCTGGCCCAGCGCTGGCTGAAAGCCTCACCGGCGCATGAGGTCTGCGTGCTGGCCACGGCCCAGGCCTGGGACGAGGAGATGCGCCAGCGCATTGCCCGCCACCAGGCCGACCGGCCGGCCGGCTTTGCCACCGTGGAGGTGCCGCTGTCGCTCTCCCGTGCCCTGCGCGCCCAGAGCGCGCCGGGCCGGCTGCTGCTGGTGGACTGCCTGACCCTGTGGCTGACCAACTGGCTGATGCCCATGGACGGCCGGCCTGACCGCGCGGGCTGGGAGGCTGAGCGCAGCGCGCTGCTGGCCTGCCTGCCCGAGTTGGCCTCACCTGTGCTCTTCGTATCCAACGAGGTGGGCTGGGGCATCTCGCCGCTGGGGCGCGAGGTGCGCGACTTTGTCGATGAGCTGGGCCGGCTCAACCAGGCGGTGGCCAGCCGCTGTCAAGACCTGACCCTGATGGTGGCCGGCCAGGCCTGGACCCGGCCGGTGCATGTGGAGACCGATCTGCCATGAAGCCTCGCTTCGTTTCTTCTCTTGTCGCAGCCTCACTGCTCGCGATGATGCTCGGCCCGGTGCATGCGCAAGCTCAAGCGCCCGCCAAGGTCGAGATCAAGGATGACCTCGGCCACACCACCCAGTGGAGCCGCCCGCCACAGCGCATCGTCACCCTGCTGCCCTCGCTGACCGAGACCGTCTGTGCCCTGGGGGCCTGCGAGCGCCTGGTCGGCGTGGACCGCTATTCCAACTTCCCCGAGGCGGTGAACAAGCTGCCCAAGCTCGGTGGCCTGGACGACACCCAGGTCGAGACCATCGTGTCGCTGAGGCCCGATGTGGTGCTGCTGGCGCCGTCTTCGCGCGTCACCGACCGGCTGCGCAGCCTGGGCCTGACCGTGGTGACGCTGGAGGCCAAGTCCTACGCCGATGTGCAACGTGTGCTCGACAAGATCGGCGCCCTGCTGCAGGTGCGCGATGCCCAGGCCGTCTGGCGCCGTATTGATGCCCTGGTCGGCGCCGCCGCGCAAAGCATCCCGCCGCAGGCGCGCGGCACCTTGGTCTACTACGAAGTCGACCGCTCGCCCTATGCCGCAGGCCCCGTGTCCTTCATGGGCGAGACCATGACCCGCCTGGGCCTGAGAAACATCATCACCCCCGAGATGGGCCCCTTTCCCAAGATCAGCCCCGAGTACGTGGTGCGCGCGGCACCGCAGCTGATCATGATCGGCAAGCGCAATGCCGACGGCCTGTTCCAACGCCCGGGCTGGGACCGCATCCCTGCCATCCGCGAGCAGCGTGTCTGCGTCTTCGATGCGCAGCAAAGCGATGTGCTGGCCCGCCCCGGCCCGCGCATGGGCGAGGCCGCGCAGATCATGGCGCAATGCCTGCGCGAGCAGAGCAGCAGCAGCAGCAGCAGCAAGAAAGCCCGATGAGCCGCGCCGCCGCCCCGCATGCACCGTCCTGGTCGGCCTGGCCGCTGCTGGCCGGCCTGCTGCTGGCCAGTGGCCTGGCCCTGGCTGTGGGCGTGGCGGTGGGCAGCACCGGCTTTGCCCTGGACTGGTCGGGCACCGACCCGATGCAGGCGCAAATCCTCTGGCAAATCCGCCTGCCGCGCTCGGCCGGTGCCTGGCTGGCCGGCGCCTTGCTGGGCCTGGCCGGCGCCATCACCCAAGGCCTGTTCCGCAATCCCCTGGCCGACCCCTACCTGCTGGGCAGCGCCGCCGGCGCGCGCCTGGGTGTGGCGCTGAGCCTGGCCGTTCTGGGCGGCACACCCATGGGCATGCAATGGCTGGAACGCCTGGGTCTGACCGGCGCCGCCTTTCTCGGCACCCTGGCCGGCGTCAGCCTGGCGCTGACCATGGCCAAGGGCGTGGAGCACACCTTGCGCCTGCTGCTGGCCGGCGTGGTGGTGGGCGTGGTGCTGGGCGCCGTCACCGACCTGATCACCCTCGCCCAGCCCGACATCCTGCGCACCATGCAGGCCTTTGTGCTGGGCACCACCAGCTTTCTGGGCTGGCCCAGCATCGTGCTGATGGGCGGCGTGCTGCTGCTCAGCCTGGCCGTGGCCCTGGGCGCCAGCGAAGCGCTGGATGCCCTGACCCTGGGCGAGGCCACCGCCGAGTCGCTGGGCGTGCGCCTGGGCCTGGTGCGCGCCTTGCTGATCATTGCCTTCGCACTGGCCACCGGCACCGCCGTGGCCCAGACCGGCATGATCGCCTTCGTCGGTCTGGTGGCCCCGCATCTGGTGCGCAACCTCTGCCACGGCTCGCACCGCCAGCTCTTGTTGCTCTCGGCCTGCGCCGGCGGCCTGCTGCTGCTGGCGGCCGACATCCTGTCGCGCTGGCTGATGGCGCCGCAAGAGCTGCCAGTGGGCGTGATCACCGCCATCCTGGGCGGCGGCTATCTGCTGCGCCTGATGCACAAGCGCAAATACGGAGGCCGCGCATGATGAGCACGACCCACGCAACAGCGCTGAGCTGCAAAGACCTCAGCGCCAGCTTGCAAGGCCAGCCGGTGCTGCACCGGCTCTCGCTGGAGCTGCCGGCCGGGCAATGGACGGCCATCGTCGGCCCCAACGGCGCGGGCAAGTCGACCCTGCTGCGCGCCCTGGCCGGGTTGATCCCCAGCCTGGGCAGCATCGAGCTGCTCGGCCGCCCCCTGACCGAGTGGCCGCGCAAGGCGCGCGCCCGCGAGCTGGCCTGGCTGGGCCAGAACGAAAGCAGCGGCGACGAACTGAGCGCGCAAGATGTGGTGATGCTGGGCCGCCTGCCCCATCGCGCCTGGCTGGCGCCGCCGAGCAGCGCCGATCAGGCCGCCGTGCAACAGGCCATGCTGCAGACCCAGTGCTGGGACTGGCGCAAGCGCCCGCTGGGCCAGCTCTCGGGCGGCGAGCGCCAGCGCGTGCTCTTGGCCCGCGCCCTGGCCGTGCAGGCACAGGTGCTGCTGATGGACGAACCCCTGGCTCATCTGGACCCGCCGCACCAGGCCGACTGGCTGCAGCTGGTGCGCGGTCTGGCCCGGGCCGGCGTGGCCGTGGTCAGCGTGCTGCATGAGCTGAACATGGCCTTGCAGGCCGACGGACTGGTCATCATGCAAGCCGGCCGCGTGCTCTGCCACGGCCGGCCCGGCGAGGCCGACAGCCACCGCGCCCTGCAGCAGGTGTTTGACGAGCGCCTGCACCTGCTCGAGGTGCAGGGCCAGTGGCTGGCCTTGCCCACGGCGCCGGTGCAGGCGCCCGCAGCCAGCCCGGCCGCCTTCGGCAATGTCGTGCCTCTCAAACAAAAAGCCGATTGAATTCACTCGCCATGCCGCTGAACGCCGACACCACCACCCTCTGCCCCGCCGTGCTGATCAGCGCGCCCTCCTCGGGCTCGGGCAAGACCAGCGTCACCGCGGCCATCGCCCGCTGGCACCGGCGCCAGGGTCAGCGCGTGCGCGTATTCAAGACCGGGCCGGACTACCTCGACCCCATGGTGCTGGAGCGCGCCAGTGGCCACCCGGTGTATCAGCTCGACCTGTTCATGGGCGGCCTGGCGCATTGCCGCGCCCTGCTGGCCCAGGCCGCCACTGAGGCCGACCTGATCCTCGTCGAGGGCGTGATGGGCTTGTTCGATGGCGACCCCAGCAGCGCCGATCTGGCCGCCGCATTCGGCCTGCCGGTGCTGGCCGTGATCGATGCCTCAGCCATGGCCCAGACCTTTGCCGCCCTGGCCACCGGCTTGCAGCGCTACCGCAGCGACATCACGCTTTGCGGCGTGGTGGCCAACCGCGTGGGCAGCCCCGGCCATGGCCAGATGGTGGCCCAAGGCCTGCCGGCCGATCTGCCCCTGGCCGCCGCCCTGCTGCGCAAGCCTGAGCTGAGCCTGCCCGAGCGCCACCTGGGCCTGGTTCAGGCCATGGAGCTGCCCGAGCTGGACAGCCAGCTGGACGCCTGGTCCGATGCCTGGGGCGAGGCGCTGAGGCCCGAGTTCGAATGGCCGCGGGTGCGCTTCGATCTGCAAGAACCCCTCTGGCCAGCGAAAGAGGTGCCGCCGCAAGCGCTGACCGGCCGTCGCATCGCCGTGGCCCAGGACGCCTGCTTCTCCTTCATCTACCCGGCCAATCTCGATTGCCTGCGCGCGCTCGGCGCCGAGGTGATCTGCTTCTCGCCGCTGCAGGGTCAGGTCTTGCCCGACTGCGACGCCCTCTGGCTGCCCGGCGGCTACCCCGAGCTGCATGCGCCGGCCCTGGCCGCCCACCCCAGCTTTTTCGCATCGCTGCGCGAGCACCTGGCACAAGCCAAGCCTCTGCTGGCCGAATGTGGCGGCATGCTCTGCCTGCTCGACAGCCTGGCCGATGCCGAGGGCCAGGTCCACCCCATGGCCGGCCTGATGCCCGGCCAGGCGCGCATGCAGAAACGCCTGGCCGCGCTCGGCCTGCAAGCCCTCGATTGGCCCGAAGGACCGCTGCGCGGCCACAGCTTTCATCACTCGACGATGGAGACGCCGCTGGCACCTGCCGCCATCGCCAGCAACCCCAATGCCAAGACCGGCAGCCGCGCGGCTGAAGCGCTCTACCTCCAGGGCTCGCTGCGGGCCAGCTATGTGCACCATTACTTCGCCTCCAACCCGGTGGCCGTGGCGCGCTTCTTCTCGGCGGGTGCTTGCCCGTGATCCCCTGCGCCCAGCACCAGTTCAGCGCGGCTGAGCGTGACACCGTCTACGCCAACATCGCCCTGCGCCGCGACATCCGCCACTTCGCCCCCGGCGGACAGGTGGACGATGCGCAGCTGCAGCGCATGCTGAACGCCGCGCATCAAGCACCTTCGGTGGGCCTGATGCAGCCCTGGCGCTTCATGCGCATCCGCCAGCCCGCGCTGCGCAGGCAGATCCAGGCCCTGGTCGAAGCCGAGCGCCAGCGCACGGCCGAGGCGTTGGACGCCCGCGCCGCCGAGTTTCTGCGCCTCAAGGTTGAGGGCCTTGGCGAATGCGCCGAGCTGCTGCTGGTGAGCCTCGCGCCCGAGGACGGCACGGTGTTTGGCCGCCGCAGCATGCCGCGCGAGATGGCGCTGTGCTCGGCCGCCTGTGCGGTGCAAAACCTCTGGCTGGCCGCGCGCGCCGAGAACCTGGGCCTGGGCTGGGTCTCGATGTTCGAACCCGAGGCCCTGGCCGCGCTGCTGCAGCTGCCGCAGGGCGCCATGCCCCTGGGCCTGCTCTGCCTGGGCCCGGTGGCCCGTTTTTACGAACGCCCCATGCTCGAGCAGCTGGGCTGGCGCGATGCCCGCCCGCTGGCCGAGATGCTGATGGACGAACCCTCTCTGGAATTGAGCTGACCATGGAAATCGAAAAGCCCCCCGTCGACCGCGAACGCGTCATCCCCACGGCCGAGCGCCGCGGCCTGATCCTGGTCCACACCGGCGACGGCAAGGGCAAGAGCACGGCCGCCTTCGGCCTGGCCCTGCGCGCCCATGGCCGCGGCAAGGCGGTCAAGATCTACCAGTTCATGAAAGTGCCCAGCGCCCGCTTTGGCGAGCACCGCATGTTCGAGCAGCTCGGTGTGCCCATCGAAGGCCTGGGCGATGGCTTCAGCTGGAAGAGCAAGGACCTGGAGCACAGCGCCCAGCTGGCCCGCGATGGCTGGACTCGCGCCGCCGCCACCATCGCCGCCGGCGAGCATTTCCTGGTGGTGCTGGACGAGATCATGTACCCGCTGCGCTACGGCTGGCTGCCGCTGGAGCCGGTGCTGCAAGCCCTGCGCGAACGGCCGGCCCATGTCCATGTGGTGCTGACCGGACGTAACGCGCCAGACGAGCTGATCGAGCTGGCCGACACCGTGACCGAGATGACGCTGATCAAGCACCACTTCAAGGCGGGTGTGCCGGCGCAGCGCGGGATTGAAGATTGACACAGCCATGAGCATGGCCTGGCTGCTGCCCCTGGCGTTTGCCTTCGCCCTGGCGATCGATCGCCTTTGCGGCGAGCCGCCGCTGTGGGCGCATCCGGTGGTGGCCATGGGCAAGTACTTGGGCCTGTTCACGGAAGTGCTGGCACGGCAGCAGGCGGGCCTGGCGTTTGTCGGCGGCGCCCTGGCCTGGTGCGTGGGGGCCGGGCTCTGCATCGCCCTGGCCATGCTGCTGGAAACGCAGCTGATGATGCAGACCCAGGCCTGGCTGGGTGGCGCGCGCCTTCTGCTGTGTGCGGCCCTGCTGGGGCTCTTGCTCAAGCCCTTGCTGGCCTGGCGCATGCTGCGCGAAGAGGTGGCGGCCGTCGAGGCGGCCCTGGCCGAATCGCTGCCGGCCGGGCGGGCGCGCTTGGCGCGACTGGTCAGCCGCGACACCACGCGCTTGAGCGAGGCCGAGGTGCGCGAGGCCGCGCTGGAAACCCTGGTCGAGAACCTCAATGACTCGGTGGTGGCGCCCCTGTTCTGGGCCATGATCGCCGGCCTGCCCGGCGCGGCGCTCTACCGTTTTGCCAACACGGCCGATGCCATGTGGGGCTACCGCGACCGGCGCGAATGGTCGGGCAAATGGGCAGCGCGCGCCGACGACGCCCTGTCCTGGATTCCCGCACGACTGACGGCCTTGGGCCTGCTGCTCGGCCGGCCCAAGCTGTGGCTGGCCCTATTCAGTCAGGCGCGCCGCACGCCATCGCCCAACAGCGGTTGGCCCATGGCAGCCCTGGCTTTGCGCTTGGGTCTGAGCCTGGGCAAACCTGGGGTTTATCGCCTCAACCCTGCAGGGCGCGCGCCGCAGCGTGGCGATCTGGCGCCGGCCCTGGGCCTGGCGCGCTGGAGCCTCCTGCTCAACGCAGGCCTGCTGGCACTTGGCGCGGCCTGGCTGCGTGACGGCTTGTCATGAGCGCCGCGCTGCCTTTCATCCCCGAGCATGGCGGCGCCGACAGCGGCCCCACACCGCGCCATGATTTTTCCAGCAATGCCAGCCCCCTGGGCCCGCCGCAGGCGCTCTGGCAGGCCGTGCTGGATGCCGACCGCAGCCGCTACCCCGACCCGCAGTACCGCGCGCTGCGCCAGCGCCTGGCGGCCGCGCACGGCCTGGGCGACTGCGAACGCGTGCTGCCGGCCTCGGGCGGCGCCGAGGCCATCCGGCGCCTGAGCCTGGCGGCCCTGCGCGCCGGCCTGCGCCATGTCTGGCTGCCCAGCCCCGGCTTTGCCGACTACGAGGCCGCAGCCCTGGCCCTGGGTCTGCAGGTGCACCGTTATGCATCGAGCCAGGATTTGGTTCAGGGCCTGGGCCGGCAAGAAGACGGATTGCCCTGCGCTGCGCCGGCCCTGGTCTGGGTCTGCGACCCCTGCAACCCGACGGGCGCAAGCTTCAGCCTCGACGAGTGGATGGTGCTGGACCTGGCCTTGCAAGACAGCGATTCCATCCTGGCCGTGGACCAGGCGTACGAGCCCTTGCGCCTGGACGGCGCCTGCGCCCTGCCCGCAGACTTGGCCGAGCGCGCCTGGCGCCTGGTCTGCCCCAACAAGGCCCTGGGGCTGACGGGCGTGCGCGCGGCCTATCTACTGGCGCCTGCGGCCTGCCCGCTTCAAGCCCTGGCCCTGCAGCTGGCGCCCAGCTGGGTGCTGGCCAGCGAGGGCTGCGCCCTGCTGCAGGCGTGGTGTCGGCCAGAGACCGAGCGCTATCTGAGCCAGGTCAGGGCCCAGCTGCGCGAATGGCGGCAGGATCAGCGCGCACTGCTGGCCGAGCTGGGCTGGCAGCAAGATGAGACCAGCAGCTGCAGCAATTTCTGGCTGACCCGGCCCACGCAGGACAGCGACAGCCTGCTGCGCGCGCTGCGCCAGCGCGGCATCAAGCTGCGCGATGCCCGCAGCTTCGGCCTGCCGGGCTGGCTGCGCGTCTCGACCCAGCCGCCTAGCACTCAGGCCGCCCTGTACCAAGCGATCAAGGACCTTTCGCAATGACGCCCCAAAAAGAACAACAACAAAAAACCGCCAAGGCGGTGATGGTGCTGGGTACCACCAGCGGCGCGGGCAAGAGCTGGCTGGCCACGGCGCTGTGCCGCTACTACGCCCGCCAAGGCCTCAAGGTCGCGCCCTACAAAGCGCAGAACATGAGCAACAACGCCAGGGTGGTGCCCGGCCTGAACGGGCGGCTGGGCGAGATCGGCAGTGCGCAGTACTTCCAGGCCCTGGCCGCGCGGCGCACGCCCGAAGTGCGCATGAACCCGGTGCTGCTCAAGCCCGAGGCGGACACGAAATCCCAGGTCATCGTGCTCGGCGAGGTGGACCCGGTGCTGACCGAGTGGCCCTGGCGCGAACGCAGCGAGCAGCTCTGGCTGCGCGCCCGGCCGCCCCTGCATGAACTGATGGCCGAGAACGATGTGGTGGTGATCGAGGGCGCAGGCTCGCCGGCCGAGATCAATCTGCACAGCAGCGACTACGTGAACATGCGCACCGCGCTGGAGGCGCGCGCCGCCTGCCTGCTGGTGACCGACATCGACCGCGGCGGCGCCTTTGCCCACCTCTACGGCACCCACCAGCTGCTGCCGGCGCAGGAGCGCGCGCTGATCCGCGGCTTTGTGCTGAACCGTTTCCGCGGCGATGCCCGCCTGCTGGCCCCTGGGCCAGAGCAGTTGCAGGCGCTGACCGGCGTGCCCACCCTGGCCGTGCTGCCGATGTGGCGCGGCCACGGCCTGCCCGAGGAAGACGGCGTCTATGACGACCGGCCCACGGGCAGCGGCCAGGCGCGCCTGCGCATCGCCGTCATCGCCTACCCGCGCCTGTCCAATCTCGATGAGTTCCAGCCCCTGCGCAGCCTGCCCGGCGTGCGCCTGAACTGGGCGCGCAGCCCGGCTGAGTTGGAGGGCGCAGACTGGATCATCCTGCCCGGCTCCAAAGCGGTGGCGGCCGATCTGGCCTGGCTGCGGGCCCAGGGCCTGGACCTGCCCATCGCCCAGCATGCCGCCGCCGGCCGGCCGGTGCTGGGCATTTGCGGCGGCCTGCAGATGCTGGGCGAAAGCCTGCTCGACCCGCACGGCCTGGACGGCAATGCGCCGGGCCTGGGCCTGCTGCCCCTGGTCACCCAGTTCGAGCGCGACAAGCTCTTGCGCCCCTGCGATCTGCGCTTTGCCGAGCTCGAAGGGCCATGGGCCCCACTGAGCGGCGTGGCCGCCGGCGGCTACGAGATCCACCACGGCCGCACCGTCCAGCACCCCAGCCTGGCGCCGGCCCAGGTGGCCTTGCGCAACGAGGCGGGCGAGGCCATCGGCTGGCGCGAGGGCTCGGTGCTGGGCCTCTACGCCCACGGCCTGTTCGAGCAGGACAGCGTCTTGCGTGCCCTCTTCGGCCAGAGCCTGCCCGGCCTGGATGCGGTCTTCGACGGCCTGGCCGACTACATCGAACAGCATTTCGAGCCCGGCGCCCTGATGGGCCTGCTCCAGGACCCGAGCGCCAAGCCATGAGCCGCCCCGAACGCATCGCCTGCCTGTCCACCGAGGCCGTCGACACGCTCTACCGCCTGGGTGCGCAAGCGCGCATCGCCGGCATCTCCGGCTACACCGTCTACCCGCCCGAGGCACGCCACGAGAAGCCCAAAATCAGCGGCTTCACGACCATGAAGCTGGAGAAGATCCAGGCCGTGCAGCCGGATCTGGTGATCGGTTTTTCGGACTTGCAAAAGCCGCTGCTGGCCGAATGCGAGGCCGCCGGCCTGGCCACGCTCAGTTTCGACCACCGCAATCTGGCCGGCATCCATGCCATGGTGCGCGCGCTCGGCGCCCTGGTCGGCCACGAGGCCCAGGCCGAGCAGCTCTGCGCCCAGCTGCAAGCCACGCAGGACGAGATCGCCGCCATCGGCCGCCAGCTGCCGCGCCGGCCGCGCGTCTGCTTCGAGGAATGGGACGAGCCGCTGATCATGGGCATCGGCTGGGTCAGCGAAATCATCGAGCTGGCCGGCGGCGAGGATGTGTTTGCCGACCGCGCGCGCGCCAGCCTGGCGCGCGACCGCATCGTCAGCCACGACGAGGTGCTGGCGCGGCGGCCCGAGCTGATCCTGGGCAGCTGGTGCGGCAAGCGCTTCGTGCCCGACAAGGTGCTGGCCCGGCCCGGCTTTGCTGAGCTGGGCGCCCGCCTGATCGAGATCAAATCGGCCGACATCCTGGCCCCCGGGCCCACCGCCATCGAGCGCGGCGCCCGCCAGGTGCAGGCCGCCCTGCAATCCCTGTTTCGTCAAGACCCCACGCCCGCGGAGAACCCATGACCATGGCTGAGCATCTGATCCCCGACATCGCCTCCCTGCAAGACCTGACCCTCACCGCCGCCCTGCAGGCCCGCATCGACGGCAAGACCAAACCCCTGGGTGCCCTGGGCCAGCTGGAAACCCTGATGCTGCGCCTGGGCCTGATCCTGGGCAGCGAGACGCCGCAACTCAAGTGTCCGCAGATGATGGTGTTCGCCGGCGACCACGGCCTGGCGCGACGCGGCGTGTCGGCCTACCCCAGCGATGTGACCTGGCAGATGGTCGAGAACTTCCTAGCCGGTGGTGCCGCCATCAGCGTGCTGGCGCGCCAGCATGGCCTGGCCTTGAGCGTGGTCGATGCCGGCGTGGCCCATGACTTTGCGCCGCGCGAGGGTCTGATCATCGCCAAGATCGCGCCCGGCACACGGGACGCCTCGGCCGAAGCGGCCATGAGCATCGACCAATGCGCCACCGCCATCGCCGCCGGCAAGAACCTCTTGCGCAGCAAGCCGGGCAATGCCTTGCTGCTGGGCGAAATGGGCATTGGCAACACCTCGAGCGCCGCCCTGCTGCTGGCCCGGCTGCAAGGCCTGCCGGTGGCCGACTGCACCGGCCGGGGGACAGGTCTTGACGATGCCGCCCTGGCGCGCAAGGTGGTGGTGCTGCAGGAGGTGCTGGACCTGCACGCCCAGGCCCAGGCGCCGCTGCAGGCCCTGGCCGCCTTCGGTGGCTTCGAGATCGCCATGATGGTGGGCGCGGTGCTGCAGGCGGCGCTGGAGCGCCGGGTCGTCGTCGTCGACGGATTCATCGCCAGCAGTGCCGTGCTGGTGGCTGCTCGCCTGCAGCCGGCGGTGCTGGAACGTTGCATCTTTGGCCACCGCTCGAACGAGAGCGGCCACCGCCTGATGCTGGAGGCCTTGCAGGCCGAGCCCCTGCTCGACCTGGGCCTGCGCCTGGGCGAAGGCTCGGGCGCGGCCCTGGCCTGGCCGCTGCTGGAATCCGCCTGCCGCATCCTGGCCGAAATGGCCAGCTTCGCCTCGGCCGGCGTCAGCGAACAGCACTGAAATCATTGCCCAAAGCTCTGTTTACAGGGCTTGCGCTGTGGCCATAATCGGGCCAGCCACGCTGCATCAGGACATGCGCCATGACGGATTTGGTTTTTGCTGACGAGAGCCCCGAGCTGGATACCGACGGCAACGCCCCCAAGGCGCTGGAGCCCTGGGTCGTCATGATCGTGGACGACGATGTGGCCGTGCACCAAGTCACCCAGCTGGTGATGGCCGATTTCGAGGTCAGCGGCCGGCGCCTGCAGTTCCTCGATGCCTACAGCGGCGCCGAAGCGCGCGAGCTGCTCAAGACCCGGCGCGACATTGCCCTGATCCTGCTCGATGTGGTGATGGAGTCCGAGCATGCCGGTCTGGACCTGGCGCGCTACATCCGCGAAGAGCTGGACAACCACCATGTGCGCATCGTGCTGCGCACCGGCCAGCCGGGGCAGGCGCCGGAAGAGCATGTCATCAAGAGCTACGACATCAACGACTACAAGGAGAAGACCGAGCTGACCAAGCGCAAGCTGATCACGGTCTTCTACGCGGCGCTGCGCAGCTACCGCGACATCATGATCATCGAGCAGTCGCGCCTGGCCCTGCGCCGCTCGATCGACGCCATCACCCGCATCTACGACTCGCACAATCTGCGCCGCTTTGCTTCGGCCGTGCTGGAGCAAGCCGCGCATTTGCTCGGTTATGAAGCCCAGGGCCTGTGCGCCAGCCGCGTCGCGGCCTACGCGGCCTCGCACATCGAGGGCCGGCTCAAGGTGCTGGCCGCTACCACCGAGTACTCGCGACTGCTGGTCGACGAAGAAATCAGCAACCTGCCGGCCGAAGTGAAGGTGGCCCTGGACCGGGCCCTGGACGACCAGGTGAGCTCTTTCGACGCCCACCACTTCGTCGGCTACTACCGCAGCAGCAGCGGCAACGAGACCCTGCTCTACATGACCTTCTCCGAGCCGGTGGATGCCCAGTCGCGCGAGCTGCTGGAGATCTTCTGCGCCAATGTCGCCATCACCTACGAAGCCCTGCTGCTGCGCGAGGAGATCCAGGACACGCAGCGCTCCACCGTCTACATCATCGGCGAGGCGGTCGAGCGCCGCAGCAAGGAAACCGGCGCCCATGTGCGCCGCGTGGGCGAGCTGGCCGCCCTGCTGGCCGAGCTCTCGGGCCTGCGCAGCAGCGAGGTCGAATTCATGCGACAGGCCGCACCCCTGCACGATGTGGGCAAGATCGGCATCCCCGACCGCGTGCTCAACAAGCCCGGCAAGCTGGACGCCGAGGAGTGGGAGGTGATGAAGACCCACTCGCGCATCGGCTTCGAGCTGCTGAGCAAATCGGACAAGCGCATCCTGCAACTGGGCGCCATCATCGCCCACGAGCACCATGAACGCTGGGACGGCCAGGGCTACCCGCGCGGCCTGCTGGGTGAGCAGATCCACATCGCCGGCCGCATCGTCGCCCTGGCCGATGTGCTGGACGCCCTGGTCAGCCGGCGCTGCTACAAGGAGAGCTGGAACTTCGACGAAGCACTGACCTATGTGCAGGAGCAGGCCGGCCTGCAGTTCGACCCCGATCTGGTGGCCAAGCTGATGGCCAACCTGCCCGCGGTCAAGGACATCTACACCCGCTACCCGGATTCCTGAGGCCGCCATGAGCAGCCTGACTCCCTCCGACATGAGCGGCTCGGTTCCCACCGGCCCGGGCGAAACGCCGCAGCAAGAGCTGCAGCGGCTGCAGCACGAGCTGCAACTCGCCACCGAACGCCTGCTGGAGCAGGAACAGCTGGCCGCCCTGGGCAATCTGGTCGCCGGCGTGGCGCATGAGATCAACACGCCGATCGGCATCGCCGTCACCGCCGCTTCGGGCATGGAAGAGTTCGCCCGCAGCCTGACGCGCAAACTCAGCGGCGACAAGGTCAGCCGCAGCGAGCTGCAGACCCTGGCCGGCCAACTCGAAGACGGCGCCCGCCTGGTCAACAACAACCTGGCTCGCGCCGCCGACCTGATCAGCAATTTCAAGACCCTGGCCGTGGACCAGGCCAGCGAGGCCGAGATGCACATCGACCTCAGCCCCTATCTGCGCGGCATCGTCATGGCCCACAACCCGGTGCTGCGCAGCGCGCAGACCCGCGTCGAGCTGGACACGCCCGAGCACCTGCACGCCACCCTGGTGCCGGGCCAGTTCTCGCAAATCGTCTCCAACCTGATCGTCAACGCCCTGACCCATGCGTTTCAAGAGCAGCCCGAAGACCGGCCGCGCCTGATCCGCGTGCGCCTGCACAGCCAAGGCGAGCGCCTGCAGCTGCACTTCAGCGACAACGGCCGCGGCGTGCCGCCCGAGGTGCGGGCGCGCATGTTCGAGCCCTACTTCACCACCCGCCGCGGCAGCGGCGGCTCGGGCCTGGGCCTCTACATCGTGCACAAGCTGTGCGAGCAGATGGGCGGCCAGATCGTGGTGGACGAGGCGCATGAGCCTGGCCTGGGCTTCCGCGTGGACCTGCCGCTGCGTCACTGAGACGCAGCTGTCGCCTGCCCCTGTTTTCTCCCTCTCCCCGCCCCCATCTCGCATGCCTGTCCTGCTCCACGAGCTTCGCCTGTTCTTCACCGCCCTGCAGTTTTTCACACGCTGTCCCGTGCCCGCCTGGGTCGGCTTTGAGCCGGCCTGGCTGCAGGCCTGCGGGCGCTACTTTCCGGCCGTGGGCTTGCTGGTCGGCGCCTGGTCGGCTGCGGTCTTGGGCGCAGCCCTGTGGCTGTGGCCACCGATGGTGGCGGTGGGCCTGAGCATGGCCGCCAGCATCTGGCTGACCGGCGGCTTCCACGAAGACGGCTGGGCCGACAGCTGCGATGGCCTGGGCGGCGCGGTCAGCCGCGAAAAGGCCCTCACCATCATGAAGGACTCACGCATCGGCAGCTATGGCGCACTGGGCCTGATCCTGATGCTGGGGCTGAAGGCCGCCAGCTTGCTGGCCCTGATCGAGCACAGCCCGATGCTGGGCCTGCTGGCCCTGATCTGGGCGCACAGCGCCTCGCGCCTGGCGCCGGTCTGGCTGATGCACGCCCTGCCCTACGCCGGCGATGCCGAACACGCCAAGGCCAAGCCTTTGGCCACCGAGGCAAGCCTGGGCACGGTGTTCGCGGGCCTGCTCTGGCCCTTGGCCCTGGCCGGCGGCATGCTGATTCTTCTGCCGGGCCTGCTGCCGGCGCTCGGCGCTGCCAGCCTGGCCGGCCTGGGCCTGACTTGGTGGATGCAGTCCATGCTCAAACGCCGCCTCGGCGGCTACACCGGCGACAACCTCGGCGCCACGCAGCAGTTGGTGGAGCTGGGTCTGCTGCTGGGTCTGTTGGCCGTGGCCCATGCCGCTTGAGTCGCCCCAGGCCTGGGTCTGGCGGCACCCCAAGCCGGAGGGCGCGGCCGGCCGCTGCATCGGCGCGGGCACGGATTTGCCGGTGGACCGGCGCCGCGCCAAGCGCCTGGCCCGGCGCATCCAGCGCTTCGCGCGCCGCCACCGCCTGCCCCACGTGGTGCACAGCTCCGGACTGCAGCGCTGCGCCGACGTCGGCCACTGGCTGCGCCGCTGGGGTTGGCGGCATCACATCGATCCGGCCTTGGCCGAGATGAACTTCGGCGCCTGGGACGGCCGCCCCTGGGCCGAGCTGAGCGCCGACGATTTCGAGCCCTGGATGCAGGACTTTGCCGGCCACGCGCCGGGCGGCGGCGAAACCCTGAGGCAACTGCTGGCGCGCGCGGCCGCCTGGCCGGTGCCTGCGGGCGGGCTGCTGATCAGCCATGGCGGCTGGATGTTGGCACGCCAGTGGATGGAACGAGAAGGGCCGCTCAAAACCCCAAACGCGGCCGTGTGGCCAGCGCCCCCGCGCTACGGCGAATGCTGGGCGCTGCGGGCCGGCCCGGTCTGAATCAGGCCGCCGGCGTAGTCGAAACCGCGGTCAAGCGCAGGTATTTGGCCATCAAGGTTTCCTTGTCCTCGACATGGGCCGGATTGACCGGGATGCATGCAACCGGGCAGAGCTGCACGCACTGCGGCTCGTCGAAATGGCCCACGCACTCGGTGCACTTGTCGTGCGCGATCTGGTAGTACTCCTCGCCCATGGAGATGGCGTTGTTGGGGCACTCGGGCTCGCAGACATCGCAATTAATGCATTCGTCGGTGATCATCAGCGCCATGGCGCACCCTCCTCCAAACCGACGAATACGGGCAGCGCCTGCATGCGCAGCCCGCGTGCGAGGGCGCAAGGCATGCCTTGCGGATTCCCCTCGCCCGTGTCCGTGATCATCAAAGCCATGGCTTTACGCCTCCTTCCGCGCCAAGCGCTCTTGCAAACGCGCCAGCACCAGCGGCGAGACAAACTTGCTGACGTCGCCGCCGAGCTGCGCGATCTCGCGCACAAAGGTGCCGGTGACGAACTGGTAGGCGTCCGAGGTGGACAGGAACACGGTCTCGACACCAGGCATCAGGTGGCGGTTCATGCCAGCCATCTGGAACTCGTATTCAAAATCACTGTTGGAGCGCACACCGCGCACCACCGCCTGGCCGCCCTGGGCCAGCACGAACTCGCTGAGCAGGCCGCTGAAGGCGATCACCTCGACCTGCGGCAGCGGCACCGCCAGCTCACGCGCCATGGCCAGGCGTTCATCCAGGCTGAACAGGGTGCGCTTGTGGTGAGCGGCCGCCACGGCCAGCACGACGCGGTCGAACATGCGGCAGCTGCGGCGCAACAGGTCCTCATGGCCCAAGGTCAGGGGATCAAACGTGCCGGGGTAGACGGCGGTCAGCGAAGGTCGGCTCATGGAATCGGTCCGGCGGCGGGGCGGGACCTCGGCATTGGCTGAAAGAACCGGGATTATCCCTTGCGCCGAAAGACCTGAAAGTGCACGGCCCCGGCCTTGCCCGAGCGCCAGACCTCCAGGCCCAGCTCTTCCGGCGCCACGATGGGTTCACCGGACTCCAGATAGACCAGGCCATCCGGCACCAGCAGCGGCAGGGCCGCACGCAGGGCCGGCAGGAACAAGTCCTGCTGAAACGGCGGGTCCAGCAGCACCAGCTCGAAGCGCGCCGGCGCGCAACGCGCCATCCAGGCCAGGGCGTCGCTGCTCTCCACTCGCAGCGTGTCGGCCTTGAGGCGAACTTTGCTGGCATTCAGGCTGCGTGCAAGTTCGGCGTCGCGCTCCAGCAGCAGCACCTCGGTCGCACCGCGCGAGGCGGCCTCGAAACCCAGGGCACCGCTGCCGGCAAAGGCATCGAGCACACGCCAGCCGTCGAGGTCCTGGCCCAGCCAGTTGAACAGGGTTTCGCGCACCCGGTCGGGCGTGGGCCGCAGACCCGGCCGGTCGGCCACCGGCAGCTTGGAGCGCTTCCACTGGCCGCCGATGATGCGCACCTCGCGCGGCGCCATGCGTGGCGCGCCATGCGTTTTCGATTGCGGCGCAGCCGAACCTGCCTTGGCAGCCGCGCTGGAGCGGGGGCGACCGCCGCTCATTGCCGCACCGCAATGCCGCGCGCGGCGAGCAAGGCCTTGGCCTCGCCGACCGTGTGCTGGCCGTAGTGAAAGATGCTGGCAGCCAGCACCGCATCGGCACCGCCGATCGTGATGCCGTCGGCCAAATCCTCCAACGAGCCGACGCCGCCCGAGGCGATCACCGGCACCGACACGGCGTCGCTGACCGCGCGCGTCAGCGCCAGGTCGAAGCCGCTCTTGGTGCCGTCGCGGTCCATGCTGGTCAGCAGGATTTCGCCGGCGCCAAACTCGGCCATCTGCTTGGCCCACTGCACCGCATCGAGGCCCACGTTCTTGCGCCCGCCATGGGTGTAGACATCCCAGCCTGGGCCGCGCGCGTCGCCCTCGGCGCGGCGTTTGGCATCGATGGCGACGACGATGCACTGGGCACCGTACTTGTCGGACGCTTCACGGATCAGCTCGGGCCGCGCCACGGCGGCGGAGTTGAAGCTGACCTTGTCGGCGCCGGCATTGAGCAGGCGCCGCACATCGGCCACCTCGCGCACGCCGCCGCCCACCGTCAGCGGAATGAAAACCTGCGAGGCCACGGCCTCGATGATGTGCAGGATCAGGTCGCGACCATCGCTGGTGGCGGTGATGTCGAGAAAGGTCAGCTCATCGGCGCCCTGCTCGTTGTAGCGCGCCGCGATCTCCACCGGGTCGCCCGCGTCACGCAGCTCGGTGAAGTTGATGCCTTTGACGACCCGCCCGGCGGTCACGTCGAGGCAGGGAATGATGCGTTTGGCCAGCATGACGAGCTTTCGCGAGAGAGAAAAAAGAGACGTGACGAGCAGACGGCGGTCTGATCGACCTGGAATTGGCAAGAATCGGCACAGAGCACCCGCTGAAGCTCGGGCTTGTGCCAAGGGGTGTCGGGCAAGTGCTTCCGCTCATGTCCTCCGGCCTGTACTGCGCACAGGCCTCCCCCTTTACTTCGCTTCAGCACTCACCCAACACCCCTTGTCAGATCCACCGCTCGGCGTTTTCGCCGAAGGAGCAAGGCCTCGCTGGATCGGGACGGCTGGGTGCTCTGCGAAGTGAAGTCAAGGAGGAGACCCCAGCCGTAGGCTGGGGTCGGGGGACTGAGCCCGGACTCAAACAGTCCTGAGGACTGTTTGTGCCTGGCGAAGGGCTGGGCCGCCGGCCCAGGCATGAACGGAGCAGAGCGCCCAGTCGGCCAGATCAACAACCGACCCAAGGGCTGCCTCGTACCGTCAGCCGACGCAGACTCGTGCTTCAGCCCAGCGACAACTCGTCCGCGCGTGCTTGGCCTGCGGTGAAATCCAGATCGCCGGTGTAGATAGAGCGGCCGCAGATCACGCCTTCCACGCCTTCGCTTTCAACGGCACAGAGCGCTTCGATGTCCGCAATATTGGACAGACCGCCCGAGGCGATGACCGGAATGCTCAGTGCCTGCGCCAGCTTCCCCGTTGCTTCGATATTGATGCCGGTCAGCATGCCGTCGCGGCCGATGTCGGTGTAGATCACGCCTTCCAGGCCATAGCCTTCGAACTTGCGGGCCAGGTCGATCACTTCGTGACCGGTCAGCTTGCTCCAGCCATCGGTGGCGACCTTGCCGTCCTTGGCGTCGAGGCCCACGATGATGTGGCCGCCAAACGCGGTGGCCGCATCCTGCAGGAAGCCGGGGTTTTTGACCGCAGCCGTGCCGATGATGATGTAGCTCAGGCCGGCATCGAGGTAGCGCTCGATGGTGTCCAGATCGCGAATGCCGCCGCCCAACTGCACGGGGATCTCGCCATTGACCTCGCGCAGGATCGCCTTGATGGCCGGCTCGTTGACCGGTTTGCCCGCGAAGGCACCGTTCAAGTCGACCAGATGCAGGCGCCGCGCACCGGCGTCGATCCAGCGCCGCGCCATGGCTGCCGGGTCTTCGCCGAAGGTGGTGGACTCGTTCATATCGCCTTGCTTGAGGCGCACACAACGACCGTCTTTCAGGTCAATAGCAGGAATCAGCAACATGGCCGAGGTCAGTGGTGAGGAAGTAGATGGGGTTGGAGGGAAGGACAGGAACAGGGGTCAAAGCCGCTGAAACTCAAGTGCCCGAGCAGACCGCGCATACATGGATGCATATCGATGATGGCTGGGTCAAGGAGGTGAGACGCTCAGGGTTTCCAGTGGAGGAAATTGCGATACAGGGCGAGGCCCAGCGCAGCACTTTTTTCAGGGTGGAATTGGGTGGCAAAAATATTATCCCGGGCGACCGCGCAGGTAAAGCGCAGGCCGTAATCGGTCTCGCCGGCACTGTGGCGCACATCTAACGGCGCGGCATAGAAGCTGTGCACGAAGTAGAACCAGCTTTCATCGGGAATGCCAGCCCAGAGCGCATGGGGCTGCGCCTGACGCACCCGATTCCAGCCCATCTGCGGCACCTTGTAGCGGCTGCCATCGGGCTGCAACTGGCCATCCAGTTGGAAGCGACGCACGCGGCCTGGGATCAAGCCCAGGCCCGGCGTGTCCTGCTCTTCGCTGTGGTCCAGCAGCATCTGCATGCCCACGCAGACGCCCATCAGCGGCTTGCTGGCGGCGGCTTCGAGCACCGCTTGCTGGAGGCCGGAATCCTTCAGCTCGCGCATGCAATCGCGCATGGCGCCCTGCCCCGGCAGCACCACGCGCTCGGCGGCACGCACAGCCTCGGGCTCGGAGGTGATCACCACCTCCAGCCCGGAGTCCTGCGCCACATGCAGCACGGCCTGCGAAACCGAGCGCAGATTGCCCATGCCGTAGTCGACAACCGCAACAGTCCGCTTCATTTCAAAGACTGCCCTTGGTCGAGGGGATCACGCCCAGCGAGCGCGGGTCCAGGGTCAGGGCCATGCGCAGCGCGCGGCCGAAGGCCTTGAAGATGGTTTCACACTGATGGTGGGCGTTATGTCCCTTGAGGTTGTCCACATGCAGGGACACCAGGGCATGGTTGACGAAGCCCTGGAAGAATTCAAACGCCAGCTGGGTGTCGAACGCACCAATCGAGCCGGCGGTAAATTTCACATCCATGGCCAGACCGGGTCGGCCGGAGAAATCGACCACCACGCGCGACAGCGCCTCGTCCAGCGGCACATAGCTGTGGCCATAACGCGTCAGACCCTTCTTGTCGCCGACCGCCTGGGCCACCGCCAGGCCGAGGGTGATGCCCACGTCTTCCACCGTGTGGTGGCCGTCGATGTGCAGGTCGCCCTTGGCTTCGATCTCCAGATCGATCAGGCCATGGCGGGCGATCTGGTCCAGCATGTGGTCGAAGAAGCCAATGCCGGTGTTCAGACGCGCCTCGCCTGTGCCGTCGAGGTTGACCCGCACGCGGATCTGCGTTTCCTTGGTGTTGCGGCTGACTTCGGCGATGCGCGCCGCGGGTGTGGGGCTCAGGACCAGATCGGTGCTCGTCATGATGATGCTCAGAGACTTTCTTTCAGGGCAGCCAGCATGGCTGTGTTTTCCTCGGCCGTGCCGATGGTGATGCGCAAGCAGTTGGCCAGCAAGGGGTGGGCGCTGGACGCGTTCTTGATCAGCACGCCGCGCGCCTTCA
Organism: Burkholderiales bacterium PBB2; assembly: GCA_002255955.1. GTDB lineage: Bacteria > Pseudomonadota > Gammaproteobacteria > Burkholderiales > Burkholderiaceae_C > Paucibacter_A. The sequence continues at coordinate 124,813 of NKIM01000007.1, forward strand.
TGGCCGCGAACGTGGCCGCCGAGTCCGCCACCCGTGCCAGCAGCATATTGCCCTGGCTGGGGAAGACCTGCACGCCAGGCAGGCTTTGCAGCGCCGCCAGGACCCGCTCGCGCTGAGCCCGCAGCTCGGCCGCCTGCGCGGCATACACCTCGGCATGCTCGAGCGCAAAAAGCCCGGCCTCGGCATTGAGCACGCCGATATTGAAGGGTGGGCGCAGTTTTTCAATCTGCGCGATCAGCTCGCTGCGGCCCATCAGATAGCCGATGCGCACGCCGGCCAGGCCGAACTTGCTCATGGTGCGCATGACTAGCACATTCGGGTGGCGGCGCAGCCAGGCCATGGAGTCGGCAACGGCAAAGGGCTGGTAGGCCTCGTCCATCACCACCAGGCCGGGCGCGGCGGCGATGATCTGCTCGATCACGGCTGCGTCCCAAAGATTGCCGGTCGGGTTGTTCGGGTAGGCCAGGTAGATCAGAGCCGGCTGCTGCTGGGCAATCGCCGCCAGCATGGCCGGGCCGTCCAGCTCGAAATCTTCCGCGCGCAACGGCACGCCGACGAAACCCAGGTCCTGGTAACGGGCCGAATGCTCGTACATCACAAAGCTGGGCAGCGGCGTCAGCACGCAAGCGCCGGGCTGGCTGACGGCCATGCTCAGCAAGGTGATCAGCTCATCCGAACCATTGCCCAGCACGATGTCGCAACCTTCGGGCATGCCGGCATGGGCGGCCAGGGCCAGGGCCAGCTCGCGGGTGCGTTCGGCCGGATAACGGTTGATCGCCACGGCACCGAGGCGGCGGCCCAGAGCCTCCTGCAGCTCGGCCGGCAGACGAAACGGGTTCTCCATCACGTCCAGCTTGATCAGGCCGGCGCTGCTCTGGACCGGGTAGGCGCTCATCGCGCGCACATCGGGCCGGATGGCGGCCAGGGCCTGCTGCAAAGATTCGGCGGGGGCGTCGCTGGGGCGGTTCATGGTCGTCGTCATTGCAGCGCCTCGGGCGCCATCAGCAAGGGGTTGAGGATCTGCACGCTGTCCAGTTGCAGCTCATGCTTGAGCTCCAGGCTGAGCAAGCGGGTGCAGCCCTGGGCTTTGGCGGCGGCCACGATCAGGGCGTCGGCATAGGGCAGACCGAAACGGCTTTCGATCGACCAGGCGCTTTCCACCGTGGCATGGTCAATCGCCCACGGTTGCCAGCGCTGGTAACGCCGCACCTCGGCCCGCGCATCGCCGTTGGGCATGGGCGGCTGGATTCGGGTGGTGACCAGGCGGTAGAAATCGTTGAGCACCTGAGTGGACAGCCGGCCGCGGCGCTGCTGCCAGAGCAAGCGCAGCACGGCCATGACCTGCTCGCGCGCCTCGGGCTGGGCGCCGTCTTCGCTGAGGATGAGCACGGAGGTGTCGACAAACACCGGGTCGCGGGTGGCCAGCACGGCACTCATGCCGCGTCGCCCCGCTGCGGATAGGCGGCGCCGTCCGAGGCCCAGCTGCGCTCGCGGTGCAGCCAATCCTGCATGGCGCGCTCGTAGGCGTCGTCGTGGCGCATCTTCTCGGCCAGCATCTCGCCAACCAGGCGCGAGACGCTGGTGTTGCGCCGCGCAGCCTCGAGCCGGGCCCATTCGGCAACGCTGTCTTCCATGGAGATGGTCACGTTCTTCACGGGCCGCAGGTTAACACGAAGTTCGTGCAACACGAAGTTCGTGTTCATTTCAAACCTCGGAGCCCAGGGGTGTTAAGACTCCTTGCCCCCCTCCCCCGCTGTGGCCATCTCGCCTCAGGGCCGCATCCACAGCTCCTTGCGCTGCAGCGGCGTTTCAGGCGGCAGCAAGGGGTTGTGCAGCTCCAGCACGCGGCGCCGGCTCAGCACATGGCGGGCCAGGATGGCGCCGTGGTATTGCATGAAGATGCGCTCGAAGCTGCCCTTGGCCAGCAAGCGATTCAGGCCCCGCTCGACCAGGCCGGCCAGGCGCTCGTTGCCGCGGCCAACGAAAAAATACATGGCCGTCGGGTAATGCAGGCAGAGATGGGGGTCGATGGCCAGGCTGTCGGCATGGCTCTCCAGCTCCCAGTCGATCTCCAGCAGCGCACGCGGAAAGGCCTGACCGCGCTCCAGGCGCAGCATGCTGAACATGGCATCGAAGGAGGAGCCGGTCACCACCTGCAAGCCATTGGCCCGCAGGATGGCCGTGTCCGGCCAGTCATGGCCCTGAACCAGGCTGTAGCGGCGCAGATCGGCCAGGCTGCGCACCTCGCGCAGCAGATGCGGCTCCAGCCCGCGCTTGAGCAGCATCAGGCGCCAGCCGTACAGGCCTTTGTAGATCGGGAAGCGGATGGGCAGCAGATGCCGTTCGCGCTCGATGCTGGTCATGCTCCAGGCGATGTCCAGCCCGTCCTGGCCATTTTGCAGGTCCAGCAAGGCGCGGCTTTGCACCATCACCTGGCGCGTGGGCTGCAGCTCGCAGCTGACGCCACAGGCCTGCAGCGCCAGCTTGAGCAATTGCAGCGGGTACCAGCTGCTGGGGTCGATCTCGCGCATGGGCCGCGGGTAGCGCACGCGCAGCGGCGGCGCGACGCCCAGCGCCGCAGAAGCCGAAGCAGCCAGCCCCACGCCCGGCGCCCAGCCCGCAGCGGGCAAGGCGCTGATCAGCAGCTGACGGCGGGGCAGGCAGGTCAAGACAGAAAGCTCAGGGCCGGGTCAAAGGCGGAACCCCGACTCTGCCACAGCCCGGCCCGCCACCGGCCAAGGCTAACCCCGATTCTGCGCGCAGCGCAGCCCGAAAGTTCAGCCGAAGCAGCCGGCCTCAGGAGCGCAGGCGCATCTCCGCCGCCCGTGCATGGCCTTGCAAGCCCTCGCCGTAGGCCAGCTCGGCCGCGATCGGGCCCAGCTTTTGCGCACCGGCTTCGCTGACTTCGATCAAGCTGCTGCGCTTCTGGAAGTCGTAGACCCCCAGCGGCGAGGAGAAGCGCGCCGTGCCCGAGGTGGGCAACACATGGTTGGGGCCGGCGCAGTAGTCGCCCAAGGATTCGCTGGTGTAGGCGCCCAGGAAGATGGCCCCGGCATGGCGCAGCAGCGGCTCCCAGCGATGCGGGTCGCGGCTGGACACTTCCAGATGCTCGGGGGCGATGCGGTTGCTGATTTCGCAGGCCTCCTCCATCGAACGCGTCTGGATCAGCGCGCCGCGGCCTTCCAGCGAGGCGCGGATGATGGCCTGGCGCGGCATGGTCGGCAGCAGGCGCTCGATCGCCTCGGCCACCTGGGCGATGTAGGCGGCATCGGGGCAGAGCAGAATGCTTTGCGCCAGCTCGTCGTGCTCGGCCTGGCTGAACAAATCCATGGCCACCCAGTCCGGCGGCGTCGAGCCATCGGCCAGCACCAGGATCTCGCTGGGGCCGGCAATCATGTCGATGCCGACTTGGCCGAAGACATGCTTCTTGGCGCTGGCCACGTAGGCATTGCCGGGGCCGGTGATCTTGTCCACGCGCGGCACCGTGGCCGTGCCATAGGCCAGGGCCGCCACGGCCTGGGCGCCGCCCAGGGTGAAGGCGCGATGCACGCCGGCCACATAGGCCGCAGCCAGCACCAGGGGGTTCTTCTCGCCACCAGGCGTGGGCACGACCATGATGATCTCGGGCACGCCGGCCACCTGGGCGGGGATGGCGTTCATCAGCACGCTACTCGGGTAGGCGGCCTTGCCGCCGGGCACATAGATGCCCACGCGGTCCAGCGGCGTGACCTTCTGGCCCAGCAGGCTGCCGTCTTCGTCACGGTAGCTCCAGCTCTCGCCGCAGGCGGCTTTCTGGCGTTCGTGATAGCTGCGCACACGGGCGGCGGCGGCCTCCAGGGCGCTGCGCTGGGCCGGGCTGATGGCCTCGAAGGCGGCCTTCAGCTCCTCGCGGCTCAGCTCCAGCTCAGCCACGGTGGCGGCCTGCAGCCGATCGAAACGGGCGGTGTACTCGAGCACAGCGGCATCGCCGCGCGCGCGCACATCGGCCAGGATCTCGGCCACCCGGCCTTCGATGGCGGCGTCGGCCTCGGCCGACCAATGCAGCACGCGCTGGAACTCGGCTTCGAAATCAGCGCTGGCGGTGTTCAGTTGACGAAGTTGCAGGGACATGGCGTTCTCACTTCGGGATGGCAGAAGCAAAGGCGTCGATCATGCGACGCAGTGGCTCGCGCTTGAGCTTGAGCGCGGCCTGGTTGACCACCAGGCGGGAGGAGATGTCCATGATCTGCTCGACCTCGACCAAGCGGTTGGCCTTGAGCGTGTTGCCGGTGGAGACCAGATCGACGATGGCATCAGCCAGGCCGGTCAGCGGCGCCAGCTCCATGGAGCCGTAGAGCTTGATCAGGTCCACGTGCACGCCCTTGTCGGCGAAATGCTGGCGGGCGATTTCGGTGTACTTGGTGGCCACGCGGATGCGCGAGCCCTGCTTGACGGCGCGGGCGTAATCGAAGTCATCGCGCACCGCCACGCTCATGCGGCAGCGGGCGATGTTCAGGTCCAGCGGCTGGTACATGCCGGCGGCGTTGCCGCCCAGTGCATGGTTGTGCTCGATCAGCACATCGCGTCCGGCCACGCCGAGATCGGCACCGCCATATTGCACGTAGGTGGGCACATCGCTGGCGCGCACCAGCACCACCTGCACCTCGGGGCTGTTGGTGGCCAGGATCAGCTTGCGCGATTTCTCCGGGTCCTCGAGCACGGTGATGCCGGCGGCCTGCAGCAGCGGCAGGGTTTCTTCGAAGATGCGGCCTTTGGAGAGTGCCAGGGTGATCATCATGGGCGTCGGTCCTTGGTGGGTCTGAATCTGGCGATTCAGCGGACGGCCGTGAGATTCACCTGGGTGGGGCGTCTCACCGCCACCCGCATCTCAATCCAGAAGATTTGTTGCGGATGCCGGTTCAGGCGTGATGGTGATGCGATGCCGCCGCCGCAGTAGCAGCATGCTCGGCCGGGGTGTGGGTCTTCATGGACAGCGCGTGGATCTGCTCGCGCATGCGCTCACCCAGGGCCGCGTACACGCGCTGGTGACGGCGGATGCGGCTCAGTCCCTCGAACTCCGAGGACACGATGGTGGCGAAGAAATGCCGCCCGTCGCCTTCGACGTGCAGGTGCTCGCAGGGCAGGCCTGCGGCGATGTATTGCTGGACTTCAGCGGGTGTTGGGTCGGCCATAAGCCCTCGATTCTAGTTTCAAGCGCGCGATACGGGGTTGCAAGGCGGTTGCAGCGCGGTTTCAGGAGCGGATCTTGTAGCCGCGCCGCAGCAGTTCCAGCGCCAGGCTGGCCACTGCCATGAAGCTGCCGCCCACCACCGCCAGGCTCAGCCAGGGCGAGGCATCGCTGACGCCGAAGAAGCCGTGGCGGAAGCCATCGATCATGTAGAAAAACGGGTTCAGATGACTGACGCCCTGCCAAAACGCCGGCAGCGAATGCACCGAATAGAACACGCCCGAGAGGAAGGTCATGGGCATGATGATGAAGTTCTGGAAGCCGGCGAGTTGATCGAACTTCTCGGCCCAGAGCCCGGCGATCAGGCCCAGGGTGCCCATCATGCCGGCGCCCAGCAGGGCGAAGGCAGCGATCCACAGCGGGTTGGACACGCCCGGCGGCGCAAACCAGAAGGTCACCAGCAGCACGCCCAGGCCCACGACCATGCCGCGCACCATGGAGGCGCCCACATAAGCCACGAACCAAGCCCAGTGCGAGAGTGGGGTCACCAGCAGGAAGACCAGGTTGCCCGTCACCTTGCTCTGGATCAGGCTGGAGGACGAGTTGGCAAACGAGTTCTGCAAGACGCTCATCATCACCAGACCCGGGATCAGGAAGCTGGTGTAGCCGACCGTGCCGTAGACCTTGACGTGATCTTCCAGCACATGGCCGAAGACCAGCAGGTAGAGCACGGCCGTGAGCACCGGCGCGGCCACGGTCTGGAAGCTGACCTTCCAAAAGCGCAGCACCTCCTTGTAGAACAGCGTGCCGGCGCCCTTCAATTGAATACCACCGCCGCCACTCATGCCGCGCTCCCTTCTTGTTGCATGATTTCAAGGAACACGTCTTCGAGGTCGGCGCGGCCGATCTCCAGGTCTTCGATCGGGCATTGCGCCGCGCGCAGCGTGGCCAGCACGGTTTCGACTTCGGCCGCGTCATGAGCCTTGATCTGCACGATGCGGCCAGTGGTGCGGGCCTGCTCTTGCAGCGAGGCCGGCAGGGCGGCATCGGTCTTGAAACGCAGCATGGTCGAGGCGCGACCCATGAGCAGGTCCGAGGTGCGGTCCAGCGCCACGATACGGCCCAGCTTGAGCATGGCCAAGCGGCCACACAAGGCTTCAGCCTCTTCCAGGTAATGGGTGGTCAGCAGCACCGTGTGGCCTTCGCGGTTAAGGCGGGCGATGAACTGCCACAGGGTCTGGCGCAGCTCCACGTCAACACCGGCCGTAGGCTCATCGAGCACGATCACCGGCGGCCGGTGCACGAGCGCCTGGGCCACCAGCACGCGCCGCTTCATGCCGCCCGAGAGCTGGCGCATGTTGGCGTGGGCCTTGTCGGCCAGGCCGAGGTTTTCCAGCAGCTCGTCGATCCAGGCCTCGTTGTTGCGCACACCGAAATAGCCGCTCTGGATCTTGAGCGCCTCGCGCACGCTGAAGAAGGGGTCGAAGACCAGCTCTTGCGGCACGATGCCCAGGGCCTGGCGCGCCGCGGCGTAATCCGTCACGACGTCATGGCCCATGACCTTGACGCTGCCGCCGCTGGCCTGGGCCAGGCCGGCGAGGATGCTGATCAGGCTGGTCTTGCCCGCGCCATTGGGGCCCAGCAAGCCGAAGAACTCGCCCTGGGCGATGTCGAAGGACACCCCGTCCAGCGCGCGGACCTGCCCCCCGCGGTAGGTCTTGGAGACCTTCTGAAATGAAATGGCGGGCACCGAGGGCCCGCCATATGACGACGCTGAAGACGCTGTTGGCTGCATGCCGGCATTGTAGGAAGCAAGACCCGACCCCGCTGGCCCAGGGTTTTCAGCAGGCAAACGGTGCCATTTGTAGCCAAACTCTAGAGCGGCCCCGCTGCTTGATGCCAGAATCGGCCAAAGCAGGAGACAACCCTTACATGGCCACAAAAAAGCCGCCACGCCGGACCGCCGAGCGCATCCTCGAAGTCACGCTGGACCTGTTCAACCGCTTTGGTGAGCCCAATGTCTCGACCACGCTGATCTCCGCCGAGCTGGGCATCAGCCCCGGCAACCTCTATTACCACTACCCGGCCAAGGACGAGCTGATTAATGCGCTCTTCAACCGCTACGAGCGGGAGCTCGGCGACTTGCTGGTGGCGGCCGAGAATGTGCGCAATGTGGAGGACGCCTGGCTGTTCTTCCACATGCTCTACGAGCTGATCTGGAAGCACCGTTTTCTGTACCGCGACCTCAACGACCTGCTGTCCAAGAACCGCCGCCTGGAGATGCATTTCCAGAACGTGCTGACGCAGAAGAACCAGGCCATGCGTGCGGTGCTGGCCGGCTTGCAAAAAGGCGGCGCGCTGGAGATGGCGCTGCGCGAGGCCGGGCCAACCGCCAACTCCATGGTCGTGCTGCTCAGCTACTGGCTCAGTTTCGAATACGTGCGCGACCCGCGCCACGCCCTGGAGCCCGAGCAGGCCGGTGCCGCCCTGATGCGCGGCGCCTTCCATGTGCTGAGCCTGCTGCTGCCTTACTTGGAGCCGGCCTCCAAGGATCACCTCTTCGCCCTTGCCAACCAGTACCAAACCTGAAGGACGCCGCACCATGGCCAAGTGGACCGCTTTCCCCCATGACAACAGCGCTTTCCAGTACAGCGCCGCCAGCCTGAAGAAGCACTGGGCCCGCCTGCATGCCGGCGATGCCGAGCCCTGGCCCAAGGACGCGGCCGTGGTCGAGGCTTGGATCCACTTCCACGCAGGCGACTTCCAGAAAGCCTACGAGGCCGGCCTGGCCGCTGGTGGCGCCGGCATCACGGTGGCCAACAAGGCCCAGGCCATCTACGCCAATTACCTGGAAAAGAAAGAGAAGACCAAGCTTGAGATGTTCCTGGAAGTGGCCGAGCGCGCCGACGCCCAGCAGCAGGAAGAGCCCAAGAACCCCGCTGCCTACTACTGGCAGGCCTATGCCATCGGCCGCTACGGCCAGGGCATCAGCGTGGCCAAGGCCCTGGCCCAAGGCCTGGGCAGCAAGGTCAAGAACGCGCTCGAGAAAACCATCGAGCTGGCGCCCAAGCATGCCGACGCCCACATCGCCCTGGGCGCCTTCCACGCCGAGGTGATCGACAAGGTCGGCAAGCTGCTGGGCAAGACCCAGGGCGCGGACACCGCCACCGGCCTGAGGATGTTCGAGCAGGCGATCAAGCTCAACCCCAGCAGCGCGATCGCCATGATCGAGCGGGCCAACGGCCTGGTCATGCTGGAAGGCGACAAGCGCATGAAGGAGGCCGAAAGCCTCTATGCCGATGCCGCCGCCTGCGAGCCCATGGACGCCATGGAATGCCTGGACGTCGAAATGGCGCGAGAAGAGCTGGAAGACTGATCGGCTGTGTGACAGCGCTTGAAAACAGCGCGGCCAAAGCCCGGAAAAGCGTGCACAAACGCACGCTTTCAATTGGATGGAAAGCCGCCTCCCCCCGCACTCGCGGATGGATTTTCACCAGCAGGCTGGCTAAGCTGTGACACCTGAGGCGGACACCTTCGAGCCAGCCGCTTGACCGAGCCCGCGGACTTCACCTCACCCCGACACGAAAAGGTTGATCCACCATGAAGCGCACCCTGATTGCCCTCGCCCTCGCCCCGCTGGCCGCTGCCTCCTGGGCCCAAACCCCCGAAGCCACCGCCCTGCGCGTGGAATGCGCCGCCAAGTACCAGTCCAGCATCGAGCCGGCCCAAGCCGCCGCTGAGTACCAGTTCGTCTACCGCAAGGGCGAGTACCGCGGCGAGAAGCAAGGCAACAAGACCATCGGCTGCACCGAGAAGCAGTACAACGCCTACTTGGCCAGCGTGGACCCCACCCGCGTGATGAACGCCTACCCGACCGCCGCCGGCCGCCCCAACATCAAGCCGAACCTGAAGCCCAACCTGGCCGACCAAGTCGACAAGAAGTGATCCAAGCGCCCGGTTTGGGGCACTCGTGATTCAGCAGCAAAAGGCGCGCAGCTCCCAAGGGGGCTTGCGCGCTTTTTTTCGTGGGCGAGCGTCGGCTATCCGCCGCAAGTTGCGGGCATTCGTTGCTCTCGTCGCTCACGCTGCGGTGGCTCGACCCGCCGCCGGGCTCATGGTTCGCGGGTCGGCTCGTCGAGCCGACTCCCCTCGTTGCTCATTGCGCGGCTCAGCGGCGCCAAACTCCCTCCGTTCGCTGCGCTCACTGTGGTCAAACAGTGGCGCCGAGTCAGCGCTTGAAGCGCGTGAGACCACGCGCCTGAGCCGCTCCGCTGCGCCCTCGGCCGCGCACAAATCGCCCGTCGGCGGGCCGAGCCACCTTCGGAGGTGGCTCGCTCCACCGTTGATGGGGCACATCGATCGCGATGCAAGCGCCCTGCAGCCCGTGCCGCTGCCGGGCGATTTGTGAAGGGCCGAGCCGCGAGCAGCGCAGGGAAGTCGGCCCGCCAGGGCCGACCCCGGAACCATGAGCCTGGCAGCGGCACGGGCTGCAGGGCCCCACGAGGAAACCTCAAGACTGCTCAGTGTCAATCTCGGTGCATGCCCCATGCTCTGCTCGCGGCGGTGCATCTGCACCAGAGGCGTGCCCCGTTTGCACCAAGCGAGGGCCAGGGTGCGGGGCGATGGCTCAGTGGAACTGCAGGCAATGCAGCTGGCCGCTGGCGTCGGTGTGGCTCAGTTCGTGGGCCAGGGTGGCGAAGTTCACATGCAGGGTGGCCTGCTGGGCGCCGGCTTGCCAGCGCAGGGTCAGGTCTTGCGGGCTGGTGGTCTCGCTGCTGAACTCGCCGGCAAACGCAGGGTGGCTGTTGCGCAAGCGGATCAGCTGGATCAGCTGCTGCACCACCGGGCGCTGCAGCTCTGAGGCGATCTCGGCCTCGTCGTAGTAGTGCCGATTGATGTCGCGGCCGACGCCGCTGCGGGCCAGCAAGTCCATGTCGTTGTGGCCGGCCAGCAGGCCGACGTAGTAGACCTGGGGCACACCGGGCAGGAAGAACTGCAGCGCCCGCGCCAGCAGGTAGCGCACATCGTCGCGGCCCAGGGCGTCGTAGAAGGTGCAGTTGACCTGGTAGAGATCGAGGTTGGAGGCGGCAGCGCCGGTGGCTTGACGGCTCGCGCCGCCACTGTTGCTGTGGATGCGCTCGACCAGGGCATCGAGTTCTGCCGGCGGCACCAGGCCGGGCTGGCCTTCGCGGTCGCTGGCGTCAGCGCCGATGTCGATGATGCCGATGCCGTCGTGGGTGTCCAGCACCGTCAGTGCATTGCAGGGGCGTTGCGCGATCCATTGCTGCAGCGGGCCGGATTGGGCAAAGAAGAAGGCATGCAGCACCAGCGGCGGCAAGGCGAAGTCGTAAACCCAGTCCACGCGTGCGGCGATCTCGATCTGGCGCCGGTAGTAGGCATGGATCTCCACCAGCACCTCGATGCCGAGGCTGCGCGCTTGTGCCGCGAACTCGTCGATGAAGGCAAAGGTCTCCGGCATCATGAAGCAGCTGGCGCCGGCCTTCTTGATGGCATAGCCCACCGCATCCAGGCGCACCATGCGAATGCCTTGCTCGGCAAAAGTCTGCAGGATGCTCAGCAGGTAGGCGCGGCCCTGCGGGTGGTGCACGGCGATGTCGATCTGGGCGGCGGTGAAGGTGGTCCAGAGCAGTTTTTTCTGGCCGTTCTTCAGCGTGGCCATCTGCACCGGCAAGCCCGGGCGCGGCCGGTAGACGGCCAGCAGATCGGCTTCGGTGGCGCCCTGCGGAAAGACCGCATCCAGGGTCAGGAACAGGCCGGCATAGGGCGAGGCGTCGCCGTGCGTCGAGTAGTCCAGAAACTGCGGCGAGCTGCTCGACATGTGGTTGACGATCACATCGCCCATGACGTCGAGGGTGGCCGTCAGGTCCTTGATGTCGCTCCAGCTTCCCAGTCGCGGGTCGACCTGGGTGTGGTCGATCGGGTCGAAGCCGGCGTCGGCGCCGTCGATGGCATGGAAGAAGGGCAGCAGGTGCACGCCGCCGAAGACCTCGCCGAGCGCGCCGCCCGGGCCCAGCAGGCGGCGCAGGCGCTGCAGGTCCTGGCCGTCGAGGTGGCCGCCGAGGCGGTCGACGTAGGTGATCAGTTGGACTTGGTTCTTCATGTCGGTGGGCGGCGTGGCTCAGGCCACGCCGGCTTCGTTCTCGGGCAAGGGGGTCGGGCGGGCCTGGGTTTGCACCCGCAGCATGGCGATGGCGGCACAGACCAGCAGAGCGCCGGCCAGGCGGATCACATGGTCCGGCCGGCCGCCCAGCAGGCTGTGATAAATCAGCGGCAGCGTCACCATCTGGATCAGCATGGGGATGACGATGAACATATTGAAGATGCCCATGTACACCCCGGCGCGCTCGGGCGGGATGCTGCCGGCCAGCAGCACATAGGGGTTGCCCATGATGCTGGCCCAGGCCAGACCAACGCCCAGCATGGGCAGCAGCAGCAGCCAGCGGTTCTGGATCTCGGGGATGGCCCACATGCCGGCGCCGGCCAGCACCAGGCAGAGCGCATGCACGCGTTTGGGGCCGAAGCGCCGGGTGAAGGGCACCATCGCAAAGGCCGCGAGGAAGGCGACGAAGTTGTAGAAGCCGCCGATCTGGCCGTTCACCAGGCCGGCCTCGCGAAAGCCGGCGGAATGCGGGTCGCTGCTCTGGAACAGCGTCAGCGCCAGGGAGGGCACGATGTAGATCCAGTAGCACATCATGGCGTACCACTGGAACAGCTTCATCCACCAGAGCTGGCGCATGGTGCGCGGCATTTCGCGCAGCGCGCTCCAGATCTCGCGCAAGGCCGCGCCCAGGCCGCGCGGCTGGCGGCGCATCTGCGCCAGCTCTTCGGCGCTGAGCGGCAGCTCGGGCACCCGCCGCACCGACCACCAGACCGTGCTGATGGAAAACACGGCACCGATGAGAAAAGCCGTCAGGGTGATCTGCGGGATGTTGTTGCTGCCCAGCGCGTCCTTGTCCATGCCCATCAGCACCAGCAAGGTGGGCGCGAGATAGGCCAGGGTCTGGGCCAGGCCGGTGAAGGCGCTTTGGGTCAGGAAGCCCAGGGAATGCTGGTTGGGATTGAGCCGGTCGGAGACGTAGGCGCGGTAAGGCTCCATGGTCACGTTGTTGGCGGCATCCAGGATCCAGAGCAGGCCGGCGGCAAACCACAGCGTCGGGCTGAAGGGCATGGCCAGCAGGCCCAGGCTGCAGAGCAGGGCGCCGATCAGGAAGTAGGGTGTGCGCCGGCCCCAGCGGCTGACCGTGCGATCGCTGAAAGCGCCCACCAGAGGCTGCACCAGCAGGCCGGTCATGGGCCCGGCCAGCCACAGCAAGGGCAGGCTGGCTTCGTCCGCGCCCAGGTACTGGTAGATCGGGCTCATATTGCTCTGCTGCAGACCGAAGCTGAACTGGATGCCGAAGCATCCGATGTTCATGTTGACGATCTGCCAGAAGCTGAGTCTGGGTTTGCTGGAGAGATTCATGCGGCCTCGCCCTTGAGCATTGCGGGCTTCAAGACCTGCCGCCAGGGCAGGAAGAAGGCGTCGTCCTCGGGCATGGGGCCGCGTTCGCCACAAAGGGCTGCGGCATAGCCATTGGCCAAAGCCAGGCTGTGTGCCAGGGCTTGCCCGCTCAGCTGGGCGGCCAGCAGCATGGCGCTGAAGGCATCGCCGGCGCCGACGGTGTCGATCATGCGCGGCAGGCTCAGGCCGTGCCCCTGCGCCAGCAGCGCGCCGTCCGCGCCGAAGGCGGCATAGCCCGCGCTGCCGCGGGTCAGGATCAGGCGCTGCAGACCGAAGCGCTGCATCAGCGCCGCCACGGCGGGGCTCAAGGCCTCGGCCTCCTTCAGCGGGTTCAGCGCCGCATCACCCGCGCGGCCGAACCAGCGCAGCAGCAGGCCCAGTTCCTCGTCATTGACCTTGAGCCAGTCGGCCTGGGCCAACGAAGCGGCGGCCAGCTCGGGCGTGTCGGTGCCGGCGCGCAGGTTCAGGTCCAGGTAGCGTGTGCAACCGAGGCTGCGGGCGCGCTCGGCCAGGGCCTGGATGCTGGCCCCCGAGACCGCGCCTCGCTGGGCCAAGGTGCCGAAGTAGAAGAAACGCGGCCGCAAGGCTTCCAGTGAGGCCAAGGCCGGTTCCGAGGCGATGAAGTCCCAGGCGGCCGGCGTGTGGATGTGAAAGCTGTGGCCGGCCGGGCTGCCGTCGGCAGAGAACTGCTCGCTGACGGTGACGCGGCCGGTCGCATGGGCGAGGTCGATCTGCACGGCCTCGGTCGCCAGGCCGAAGCGTTGCAAGCTGGCGCGGATCAGGGCGCCACCGGCATCGTCATGGCCGATGCGGCTGACCAGGCACACCGGGGCTGAGCCGCCGCCCTCGTCGGCCAGCAAGGCCCCCAGCGATCGCGCCACATTGAAGGGCGCACCGCCGGCGATCTGACGCTCGTGGAACTCGTCCACCAGCGCTTCGCCCACCAGCAGGATGGTGGAGTTCAGCTCCTTGTGCATGGGGCCGCCGCGATCAGAAGTTGTACTTCAGCGTGGCGCGCAGGCTGCGGCCGTTGAAGGCGCGTGCGGCATGGCCATCGCCCTCGATCTCGGTGTAGGCCAGGGTGTTGAACAGATTGTTGGCCGAGAGCGAGAGCTGGGCCTTGTCACCCAGGGGCACATTCACAAAGGCATTGACCAGGGTGTAGCCCTTCATGGTGATGGTGTTGGCATCGTCACCGTAGGACTTGCCCGAGCCGACCAGGGCGGCGCCCAGCTCGATCTGGCCCAGCATCACGCTCGGTGCCAGCTGGTAGACGAAGTTGGCCTGACGGCGCGGCTTCTTGCCGACGATGGCGGCGTCGTTCGAGGCCTTGATCTTGGCGCTGGTGAAGGTGGCGCCGCCGCTCAGGCTGAAGTCGCCCCAGCTGTAGGCCGCTTCCAGCTCCAGGCCGCTGGCCTTGTACTTGTTGGCGCTGAACTTCTGGGTGGTGATCTCGAAGTTGCTTTCGGTCGTGCGGGCGTTGAACACGGTGGCGAACAGGCTCAGGCCGGCCTGGCGCCATTTGAGGCCGCCTTCGACCTGGTCGATCTCGTTGACGCTGATGGGCACCGAGCCGTCCAGCGGGTTGCCGTAGAGCAGGCGGTCGGCGCTGAAGGACACGCCGTTGCTGACGCGGGCGAATCCGGCCAGATTGGGCGTCACGCTGTAGTTGGCGCCCAGCGAGTAGGAGGTGTGGCCGACCTTGTAGTTGACCGTTTTCTGGCTGGCTGCGTCCCAGGTCTTGGCTGTGTTGTTGCCCGACAGGGTGGTGCCGCTGGCCTTCTGCTCATCGCGGCGCAGGCTGCCGTCGAGTGTCAGGCTGCCCAGGTCGACCGCAGCCGCGGCGTAGGGCGAGGTCTGGGTGTACTGCACATCAAAGGTGCGCGTGCAGCAGCCGCCCCAGGTGGTCCAGCCTTCGGCGATCGGTCCGGTGCCCGGCTGGCCGGCGGCGTTCAGCACCTGCGAGCCTTCGCCCTGCATGCTGAGCTTGTACTGGTTCCAGAACCAGGTCTGGGCCACGTTCTGCACGCCGTAGAACAAGCCGGCGACCAGGGTGGTCTTGACGCCGTCGCTCTGCATCACCTTGCTCAGTTTCAGGTCGTTGAAGGTGTTGTCAAAGTTGTCCAGCGAGGTGTTGAACAGGGTGCCGGTGAAGGAGTTGGCCGCGCCGTTGTTGCCGTTGTCGGCCGGGAAGAGGGCGATGAAACGGCCCGAGTTGCTGGCCTTGCGGAACTTTTCTTCCACGCTGAAGCCGTTGCCCAGATCCAGGCCGGCCTCGAAGCCCAGGGCCAGGCTCTTGATGCGCAGGCCGTCGCGGGTGTTGCTGGTCGTGGTGCCGCCGTCCTTGTTGTAGCCGGTGTCTTTGGCCAGGCTGGGGGTGATGAAGAAGGCGGTGCGCGGGTCGATGCCGGAGATGGTGCGGATCGTGCCCTTGTCCACGGTCACCGGCACCGGCATGAAGGAGGGCGTGCGGTCGTTCAGGGCCTTGAGGCTGACGCTCACATAGCCCGCGTCGATTTTCTGCGTCAGCTTGGCGCGGATCTGGCCGCCGTTCTCCACATTCATGCCGGTCGGCCGGCCGCCTTCGCCGATGCGCTGGAAGCCACCGATGTGGAAGCTGGTGCCATTGCCGATGCTGCCGCCGTAGTCGGCGTCGAGGCGCATCAGGCGGTCGTCCAGGCCCACGCTCAGGCCGATGGCACCTGCGGGCTTGCCGGCGCCGGTCTTGCTGATGAAGTTGATCAGGCCACCGGGCGAGTTGGACGCCAGGGTGGAGGCCGAACCGCCGCGCACCACCTCCAGGCGGGCCGTGCTGTAGTCGGCGCGCAGGAACTGGTCGGCGGTGCCGAAGGAGATGTCACCGAAGAGCAGCACGGGCAGGCCGTCTTCCTGCATCTGCACATAGCGCGAGCCGCCGGCCGACAGCGGCACGCCGCGCACGGTGACGTTGGCATTGCCCTCGCCGCCGGTTGATTCCGAGCGCAGGCCTGGCACGCTGCGCAGCAGCTCGGCCGCGTTGCTGGCGCCGGTCTTGGCAATCTGTTCGCTGTCGATGGAGCTGACCGAGAGGCTTTGCTTCATCTTGGTCGTGCGCACCGAGCTGCCGGTCACCACCACCTGGTTGAGCTTCAGTTTGTCTTGTTTGCTGTCCTGGGCCGCTTCGGCCTCGCCGGCGGGCGCGGCCGCGGCCGCTTGCTGGGCCAGGGCCGGCAGTTGCAGCAGGGCCAGGGTGATGGCGGCCAGGGCCGGGCGGGCGGCTCGGCGAGAGAAGGTGGCGGTGGTGAACGAGGGCTGGTGCTGTCGCATGGTGTCTGTCTCCTTGGAGGGGCGGGTCACGCTCAGGGAAGGCGGCGCGACCCGCGGAACATCGAGACCGCTCGCGGGCTTGCTGCCTTTTGGGGCATCGTGCACCACTGCCGTCTTCTTGGGCACCATTCTGGAACTTATTGCAATCGATTGCAAACAAGGGAAAACGCGTATCTGCCTTGAAGCAACAAGGTTTTTACAAAATTTATTGCAATCGATCGTCAGGCGGCGCTGCGCCGGACGATCAGGCTCACGCCGAGGGTGCGTGAGGGGCTGCGCTCGCCGCGCAGCTGGGCCATCAGCGTGGCCACCAGTTCTGCCCCGGCTTCGGCCACCGGCTGGTGCACGGTGCTCAGCGGCGGGTCGCAGTAAGCGGCCAGGGGCATGTCGTCATAACCGACCACTGCCACGTCTTCTGGCACGCGCCGGCCCGCCGCGCGCAGGGTGTGGATGGCCTGCAAGGCCAGCAGATCGCTGCAGGCCACCACGGCGTCGAAGGCCGGCGCTTGCGGCAGCCAGCGTTCCAGCGCCGTGCGGGCACCGCCGGGCTCAAACGGCAGGGCCAGTTCCAGCGCGGGGTCGGCCTGCAGGCCGGCTTCGCGCAAGGCCTGCTGGTAGCCCTCGCGGCGCAGCCAGACCTCGGGCAGGGCGGCGTCACCGAGGAAGGCAATGCGGTGCCGGCCCAGCTGCAGCAGATGGCGGGTCGCTTGCAAGCCGCCATCGCTGTTGTCGCCGCCCACGGTGCAGTACAGCTGTTGGGGCATCGCTCCACCCCAGACCACCAGGGGCAGCTGGCGTGCGGCCAGGGCGTTGAGCTGGTCGTGGTGGCGCCACTGGCCCACCATGATCACGCCGATGGCCTTGCCCGAGTCGTAGAACTGCGCGGCCAGGTCCAGGTGCTCGGCGTCGACGCGTGAGAGCAGCATGTCGTAACCCTGGTCGGTCAGCGCATCGGCAATGCTGCCCACCAGGGCCAGGAAGAAGGGGTCGGAGATGTGCTGGCGCGAGGCCGCCTCGAAGGGCACGACCACCGCCACGGTGCGGTTTTTCTGCAGGCGCAGGTTCTGGGCGCCGAGGTTGATCGAATAGTTCAGCGAGCGGGCCAGCTCGGCCACGCGTTGGCGCGTCTCGGCATTGACCAGCTTGCTGCCGCTGAGCGCGCGCGACACGGTGGACACCGAGACCCCGGCCAGGCGGGCGATGTCGGCCATTTGCAAGCGTCGTTGCTCGGCCGGACCGGCGGCTGCGGCGGCCTGGGCCGGCGAGGCCGTTGCAGGAGATTCAGCAGAAACCCCGGCCGGCGGCAGTGCCGGTGGGGCCGAGGACGGGGAGCGCTTGGACATGGGCGGGGATTGTGCCGCAGGCCCTGCGCGCATGGCGGCCGGCTGACCCGGCGCGCTGCGGCCCGCCGTCCGCTGGCAGCCGTGTGCTGCTGCAAAAGCAAAGAAAAAACGCCCAACACGCTTCGATGTGCGCGCATCGCGAACAAACCCGGGCGGAGCGTCTCGAGCACCGCGCCCGCGCGGCGCGCCGGCTGCGCCTTTCGCCCCAACCCCAGCAAACACGGGGTCTGTGCGGTGGAATTGAAATGTTAAGCATTGTTAAGATTTGCTGCGGTTTTGTTTTGATACACCTATCGCCCACCTCTGAGGCCCCGGATATGTCGCTCGCCAGCCCCGCTTCCAGCCCCGCGCTCACCATCGTTCACGTGGTGTTTTCCTCGCGCATCGCCGGCGGCGAACGCCATTGCATCGATCTCGCTCAGGCCCAGGCCGCACTCGGCCATCGGGTGCACGTGATCGGCAGTCGCGGTTCCGCCGTGGCCGGTGAACTGGGCCCTGACATCCAGTTCCATGGTCTGGCCCTGCCGCTGCTGCGTGCTTGCCGGGTGCGCCGCCTGGCCCGCCGCCTGGGCGCGGACATCTGCCACGGCCACCTGGGCCCCGCTTGCAAGGCGGTGGCCGAAGTGCGCGGCGCGGCCCGTGTGGCCACCCTGCATGTCGGCTACAAAGCCCATCACCACGCCCGCCAGGACGGCCTGATCTGCGTCAACCGCACGCAGGCCCAGCAGCTGCCGGCTTTCGACGGCGCGGTCAGCGTGATCCACAACTGGGCGCCCGAGCGGGCACCCGCGCCCCTGTCGCTGTGCCTGCGCCGCGAGCTGGGCTTGCGTCCGGACCAGCCCTTGGTCGGCTCGGTCGGACGCCTGCATCCGAGCAAGGGCATGGACCTGTTGATCCAGGCCTTCCGTGACCATGCGCCGGCCGATGCCGCCTTGGCCATCCTCGGCGAAGGCAAGGACATGGCAGCTTTGCAGCGCCTGCGCGGCAGCGATGCCCGCATCCATCTGCTGGGCTATCGCGCGGATGTGGAGCAGGCCTTGCAGGCCATGGACCTGTTCGTCTCGCCCTCGCGCGAGGAAGCCTTCCCTCTGGCCATCCTGGAGGCCATGCGCGTCGGTCTGCCGATTTTGTCCACCGCC
The DNA here is from genome assembly GCA_002255955.1 of Burkholderiales bacterium PBB2. Classification (GTDB taxonomy): domain Bacteria; phylum Pseudomonadota; class Gammaproteobacteria; order Burkholderiales; family Burkholderiaceae_C; genus Paucibacter_A. The sequence goes on from NKIM01000007.1 coordinate 143,290, forward strand.
ACCCAGGGCCCGACCGAGATGCTGGCCGGGCAGCCGGCCACCTTGGTGCCGGTGAACGATGCGTCCGCGCTGGGCCGCGCCTTGCGCGAGCGGCTGGATGCCTTGCGGCCGCAGCCGGGCCAGTCGGTCGACCGCCAGCGGGTGGACTACTGCCTCCAGGCCTACCAGCGCCCGCAGGCCGTGGCCCGCGTGATCGCCTTCTACCGCGATGTGCTGAGCCGCCGCGCCAAGGCGCCGCACCTGCAACCCCGTCTGCAAAGCGGCGCAGCCCATGTTTAAGCGCCCGCGCACCGATTTCTGGCAGGTCGGCATCGTGCCGGCGCCGATTGCCGAGCTCAATGCCTCGCGCTTGCAGGCCCTGGCCTCCTCCATCATCTGGCTGCCCTCGGCCGGGCCCTGGCGTTACCTGGCCGACCCCTTCGGCCTGCGTCGCGGTGATAGCTTGCATGTCTTTGTCGAAGCCTTCGACTACCGGACCAAGCACGCCGTGATCGAGCGCCACGAGCTGGGCGCGACCGATCTGCAGTGGCGCAGCCGGCGCACCGTGCTGGCCCGGCCGTTCCACCTGTCCTACCCTCAGGTCTTCGAGCATGAAGGCGCCACCTTCATGGTGCCCGAGAGCGCCCAAGCCGGCGAGGTGGCGCTCTACCGCGGTGACGACAGCCTGAACCACTGGCAGCGCGAATGCGCCCTGCTCAGCGATCTGCCGGTGGCCGACGCCTCGCTGATCGAGCACCAGGGCCGTTGGTGGATGTTCTTCTCCCTGGTGGGGCCGGGCGCGCGCGACCAGCGCGAGCTGCATCTGGCCCATGCCCCGGCGCTGACCGGCCCCTGGAAACTCCATGCCGGCAACCCCATCCGCGTCGACCGCAGCGGCGCACGCCCGGCGGGCCGGCCCTTCCATGCCGCCGATGGTGCGGTGATGCTGCCGGTGCAGGACAGCTCGCTGACCTATGGTGGCGCTACCCGCATGCTGCGCTTCGAGCAATTGGCGCTGGACCGAGTGGAGTGCGCGCCGACCACGCTGCATCTGCAGGGCGCCATGGCGCGGGCGGACCACCCGGCTGGCCTGCACACGCTCTCGGCTTGCGGCGACCTCACCCTGATCGACGTCAAGCGCATCGAGCGCTCGCGTGCCAAGCAATGGCTGGATCTGAAGCGCCGTGCGCGGCGCCTGATCGGCCGCCCGGCGCCGCTGCCAGCCTTGGTCTGAACTTGGTGCCGCGGCCGGCACGCGCCGCCAGAAAGCCACAGCCGGCCGCTGCGGCATGCATTCGCCGTCGCCCAGCGCGGGCGGGCGGCGTACCATGAGCCCAGTGCCAACCGGAGCGAGCAGGCTGAAGTGCAAACCTTGACCCGACTCGCGTCACTCGACGCCCAAGCGCTCTGCGCCTCCCTCGATCACGCCTTCATGGGCCTGATCTGGGTCGATGACCAGGGCTGCATCCGCCATGCCAACCGCTTCTTTCTGGAGCGGGCCGTGCCGGCGCAAAGGCTCTCCGATTGTTTCCCCGACATTCAAGCCAGTTGCTGGCGCGCCTTGCTCGAACCCGGCCGCGGCCCGCAGCGCGAGAGTTTTCATGCCCAGCTGCGTCTGGCGGCCGGTGGTGTAGGCAGTTATGAATTGCAAGTGCAGGCCCAGGCGCTGGAGACCGGAGAGGCCGATGCCAGCCCTGGCACGCTGACCCTGCTGGCCCTGCGCCCCATGGACGAGCGCGGCGAGCGCGAAAGCGTGGCCATCCTGCAGCACCAGGTGCTGGAGGCCGTGGCTTTGGGCCGGCCCCTGCCGGTGGTGATGGATCTGCTGTGCCGGCGTGTCGAATCGCTGGCGCCGGATGTGATTTGCTCGGTGCTGGCGGTCGATGCCCAGGGGCGGTTGCGCCCCTTGGCCGCGCCCAGCCTGCCATCCAGCTACAGCAATGCGCTGGACGGCCTGCCCATCGGCCCGGCCGTGGGCTCTTGCGGCACGGCGGCCTGGCGCAAGCAGGCGGGCGAGGTCAGCGACATCGCCCATGACCCACTCTGGGCCGATTACAAAGGCCTGGCCCTGTCGGTGGGCCTGGGGGCGTGCTGGTCCACGCCCATCTTGCTCGACGGCACGCGCGTGGCCGCCACTTTTGCGCTCTACCACCGAGAGGCGCGCCAGGTGGCGCCCTTCCATCGGCGCATGGTCGAGGCCTGCGCCCAGCTTTGCAGCGTGGCGCTCAAGCACGACGAGCACCTGCGCCAGATCGAGCGCCTGGCTTACTTCGACGGCGTCACGGGCCTGCCCAATCGCAGCCTCTTTCACGACCGCCTGGGCCAGGCCCTGCCGGTGGCCATGCTCAGCGGCAGCCCAGCCGCCTTGCTGCTTCTGGATCTGGACCGCTTCAAGACCGTCAACGACAGCTACGGCCACGCGATTGGCGACGAAGTGCTGCGCCAGGTCGCGGCCCGCTTGCTGGCCTGCCTGCGCGAGGCCGACACCCTGGCCCGATTCGGCGGCGATGAGTTTGTCGCCTGGCTGCCCGGCTGCAGCGGCAGCCAGGCCATGCAGGTGGCTGACAAGCTGCTGGCCGCCTTGCAGCCGCCCCTGCAACTGCCCAATCAGGCGCCCTTGCTGATCAGTGCCAGCATTGGCATCAGCTGCTTCCCCGAGGACGGCCAGGACCCCGAGCTGCTGTTCAAGAACGCCGACATCGCGATGTACGAGGCCAAGCGCGCCGGTCGCAACTGCGCGCGCTTCTTCCTGCCGGCCATGAACCAGGCCCTGGATGAGCGCGTGGCGTTGGAGGGTGCGCTGCGCCAGGCCCTGTCCACCCAGGCCCTGCGCCTGCACTACCAGCCCAAGCTGCGCCTGCGCGACCGTGCCGTGGTCGGCGCCGAGGCCTTGTTGCGCTGGACCGATCCGCAACGTGGCGCGGTGCCGCCGGACAAGTTCATCCCGGTGGCCGAGGAATGCGGCCTGGTCAATGCGCTGGACGCCTGGGTGCTGGAGGCCGCCTGCGAGCAACTGGCCCGCTGGCGAGAGCAGGGCGTGGCCATCCGGGCGGGCTCGGTCAATGTCTCGCCCACCCGCTTCCAGCAGGACGATGTGGCCGCGCATGTGGCTTCGCTGCTGGGACGGCATGGCCTGCGGCCCGAGCAGCTGACGCTGGAGGTGACCGAGCGCCTGCTGCTGGACCACGACCCGCGCACCGCCGGGCAATTGGCCAAGCTCTTCGCCATGGGCGTGCGGCTCTCGCTCGATGATTTCGGCACCGGCTACTCCAGCCTCGGCTACCTCAAGCGCCTGCCGGTCAGCGAGCTCAAGCTGGACCGCAGCTTTGTGCGCGACCTGGAGACCGATGCCGACGACCGCGCACTGGCCAGCGCCGTGCTGGGCATCGGCCGGGCCCTGGGCCTGGCCGTGGTGGCCGAGGGCGTGGAGACCGAGGGCCAGCGCCAGATCCTGATCGAACTCGGCTGCGAGGAGGCTCAGGGTTATTGCTTCGGCCGACCCATGCCACCAGCCGAGCTGCAAGACTGGCTGGTGGCGCGGCGCTGATCGATGCCGCCCGAGGGCGGGCTCACAACTCCCACTGCGGGTGCAGCTGGCGCAGGCGGTTCAAGGCCATGGCCGCCGCCGAGGTCCGAGTCTCGACGCCCAGCTTGGCGAAGATGCGCTCCAGATGCTTCTTCACCGTGGCCGGGCTGGCGCCGAGGATGTCGCCGATGTCGCGGTTGATCTTGCCCTTGACCACCCAGTAGAGCACCTCGGCCTCGCGCGCGGTCAGCCGGAAGTTCAGGCCCATGGCTTCGATCAGGGCGGCGTCGCTTTGCTCGCGCATGACCAGCAGGCATTCATCGCCTTCGTCCAAGTTCTCCAGGCCCGAGGGGTGCAGGGCAAAGCTGAGGCGGCAGGCGCCTTGCTCATGCTGAAAACGCGGTGGTTCGCGCATCGGTTCCTGTGCCTGGATCGACTGCCGGGCCAGCCATGCGCGCACCGGCGCGGGCAGCAGGCCGCCGGGCTCGGCCGGGAAGTGGCGCTGCAGCAGTTCGCGCGCCAGCGGTGTCTGCCACATCAGGCGGCCGTCACTGAGGCGCACGGTAACGCTGGCGTAGCCGAAGGCATCGAGCGCGCGCCGCGTCTGCACGGCGCCCTGCGCTTGGGCAGCAGCGCGAAGATGGACCTGCATGCGCGCCAGCACCTCCTTGGGCTTGATGGGCTTGGTGACGTAGTCGGCGCCGCCAGCTTCGAGCGCGGCCACCAGATGCTCGGTCTCGGTCAGGCCGGTCATGAAGATCAGCGGGATGCCGGCCGTGGCCGGCGTGGCCTTGAGCCGGCGCGCCTGCTCAAAGCCATCCATGCCCGGCATCACCGCGTCCAGCAGCACGATGTCGGGCAGGGCCTGGCGTGCGCGGGCCAGGGCCGCCTCGCCGCTGGTGGCGACGAAGACGGTGTAGCCCGATTCATCCAGCGCGTCGTGCAAGAGGGCCAGGTTGTCCGGCACATCGTCAACGATCAGCACGCGCTCGCTGCGCGGCCCGTCAGTGCCGCTGAATGTCGGCGTCAGCATGGCGCATCCTCCAGGTTCTGCAGCATGGCTTCGAACTGGAACTGCCGCGCCTGCTCGCGCAGCTGCTCCACACGAGGCTGGCAGTCGGGCTGGCTGGCTTGCATGCGGTCCAGGGCGGCCAGCACGCCGCGGTAGTGGCCCAGCTCCAGGGCCTCGCGCAGGGCCGGCAGGTGTTCAGCGGGCAGGGGCTGTTGGGCCAAGGCGGGCGCTGGCCTCGCGTCGTTGGGCTTCTCCAGCCACTGCAGCGCCAAGGCCTGGCCCAGCCAGTCCAGCAGCTCGGCATGGCGCACCGGCTTGGTGATGAAGTCGGCGGCAGTGATGCCGCCCTCATGCTCCTGGCCTTTCTCGAAGGCATTGGCCGAGACGATGGCCACGCGTGGCGGCTGGGGCAGGTCCAGGGCGCGCAGGCGGCGCAGGGTCTCCCAGCCGTCTATGCCGGGCATGGCCAGGTCCAGCAGGACAGCGTCAGGCCGCAGGCCGCCGCTGACGATCAGGTCCAGCGCATCATGGCCGCTGCTGGCGCTGCGCAGCTCAAAGCCCAGCGGCGCCAGCAGCTCGATCAGCAGCTGGCGGTCGGCCTCTTCGTTGTCGACCAGCAGCAGCAAGCGGCGCGGCCCGGCGTAGCCCAGGCGCGGGCGGGGTGCGCGCGCCGGCGGCAGGGCGCTGTCCGGCAAGGCCGGCAGGAACAGGCGCACGCTGAACACCGAGCCCTGGCCCGGTGTGCTGCGCGCGTTCAGCTCGCCGCCCATCAGCCGGGCCAGCATCTGCGCCATGGTCAGGCCCAGGCCAGCGCCGACGGTGGCACCGGTGCCGCGGCTGCTGCCGCGGGTGAAGGGCTCGAAGATGCGCGCCAGCTCGGCCGCGTCCAGGCCGGGGCCGCTGTCCTCCACCTCGATCAGGGCCAGCTCGCGGGCATGGCGCACGCGCAGGGTGACCTGACCCCGCGGTGTGAACTTGATGGCGTTGCCGATCAGATTGATCAGGATCTGGCGCAGCCGCCGTTCGTCGCCGCGCACGCAGGCCGGCAGCTCGCCCTGCACCTCGAAGCGGAACTGCAAGCCCTGGGCGGCGGCCTGGGGCTCGAACATCTCGGCCAGCTCGTGCATGCAGTCTTCGAAGCGCAGGGGCGCCAGCTCAAGGCTCAGGCGGCCGGCCTCGATGCGGGCCAAGTCCAGGGTGCCGTCGATCAGGCTCAGCAGGTGCTCGCCGCTGCGCTTGATCACTTGCACAGCCTGGCGCCGGCGCGGCGGCAGCTCGTGCGTGTCCTCGGCCATCAGCTGGGCATAGCCGAGGATGCTGTTGAGTGGCGTGCGCAGCTCGTGGCTGATGGCGCTGACGTAGCGGCTCTTGGCCTGGTTGGCGGCCTCGGCCGCGGCTTGCGCGCGCTCGGCCAACACGCGGGCGGCCTGCAAGGCCTCGTCGGTGCGGCGGTGCGAGGCGATCTCGCGCATCAAGGCCTCGGTCTGGCGGTTGGATTCTTCTTGCGCCACCTCGCGGCTCTGGTGGGCCAGCACCAGCCACCAGGCGGCAATGCCCAGGCCCAGGCTCAGCAGCACATAGGCCTTGAGGAAGCCGGCGCGCAGGCTGGCCGGCGTTTCGCTGGCCCCCAGGCTTTGCAGCTCCTGGTGGTAGAGCAGGCCGAACAGCGCCGCCAGCAGGGGCAGCAACACGCCCATCAGCAGCAGGAAATGGCCCAGGCCTTTGTCCAGCACCGGCCAGAGCGGCCGCGGCAGGAGACGGCGCAGCGCGCCCGACCATTGCGCCGAGAGCCGGGCCTGGGGCTTGCAGAGATCGCCGCAGCGCGCGTCCAGGCTGCAGCAGAGCGAGCAGATGGTGCCCTGGTAGGCAGGGCATTGGGCCATGTCCGGGCCTTCGTACTCGCGCTCGCAGATCACGCAGCGGCGCGCGCGCAGGGGGCGGCCTTCGTCTTGATCCTCGCCGAACTGTGCGCGGGCCAGGTAGTAGCGCCCGCGCGTGGCCCAGGCGATCAAGGGCGAGGCGAGCAAGGCCGTCACCAGGGCGATCAGGGCCGAAAAGGCCTGGGCATCAGGCCCGAACAGCCCCAGGTGGGCGCTGACCGAGAGCGCCGAGGCCAGGGCCATGGCTCCCACGCCGACCGGGTTGACGTCGTAAAGGTGGGCGCGCTTGAACTCGATGCCCGGCGGCGACAGGCCCAGGGGCTTGTTGATCACCAAATCGGCCACCACGGCCATGATCCAGGCGATGGCCACATTGCCGTACAGGCCCAGCACGGCGCTCAAGGCCTCGAAGACATTCATCTCCATCAGCAAGAAGGCGATCAAGGTGTTGAACACCACCCAGACCACCCGCCCCGGGTGGCTGTGCGTCAGGCGCGAGAAGAAATTGCTCCAGGCCAGCGAGCCGGCATAGGCATTGGTGACATTGATCTTGAGCTGCGACACGATCACGAACAGGGCCGTGGCCGCCACCGCCCAGCCGTAGTGCGGGAACACATACTCGTAGGCGGCCAGGTACATCTGGTTGGGGTCCACCGCGCGTTCGGCCGGCACGGCGTGGCTCAGCGCCAGCCAGGCCAGCAAAGCGCCGCCCAGCATCTTGAGCACGCCCAGCAGCACCCAGCCCGGCCCGCCCACCAGCACCGCCGCCCACCAGCGCCGCCGCTGCGCCGGCGCGGCATCGCTCGGCAGGGCGGGCATGAAGCGCAGGTAGTCGGCCTGTTCGCCCATCTGCGTGATCAGGGCGATGCCCACGGTCAGCGCCGCACCAAAGTGGCGCAACTCGAAGCCGGCCGTGCCCGAGAGCGCGCCAGCATGGTGCAGTGCACCGGCAAAGGCCTGCGGCTCTTGCCAGAGCACCGCCGCGAAAGGCAGCAGCAACAGGACCAGCCAGAGCGGTTGCGTGATCAGCTGCAGGCGGCTGATGACCGACACGCCGTGGGTGACCAGGGGAATCACCAGCAGGGCGCAGATCAGATAGCCCCAGCGCGGCGGGATGTCCAGCGCCAGGTCCAGGGCATAGGCCATGACGGCCGCTTCCAGCGCAAAGAAGATGAAGGTGAAGCTGGCGTAAATCAGCGAGGTCAGGGTCGAGCCCAGGTAGCCGAAGCCGGCGCCGCGGGTCAGCAGGTCCATGTCCACGCCGTAGCGGGCGGCGTAGATGCTGATGGGCAGGCCGGCCAGAAAGATGATCAGGCCGGTGGTGACGATGGCCCAGGCCGCATTGGCCCAGCCGTACTGCAGCAGCAAGGTGGCGCCCACGGCCTCCAGGATCAGGAAGGAGGCTGCGCCGAAGGCCGTGTTGGCCACCCGGAAGCCCGACCAGCGGCGGAAGCGCTGTGGCGTGAAGCGCAGGGCGTAGTCCTCCAGCGTTTCGCGCGCCACCCAGGCGTTGTAGTCGCGCCGGATCTTGATGACGCGCTGCGGCGCCGGGCCGGCTTCGGGCGGATGAAGGGGCGGATGCAGGGGCAGCGGCACATCGTGGGGCAGGGCGCTCATGGGCGAACTGCGAGCAGGTTTCGTGCCGCCTGCGCGTGGCGGTCTCCAAGTCGGCACGGGACTTGCAAACAGCCCTCGCAACACCCGAGCCGAACACCATGGAACTGACTCCACGCGAAAAAGACAAGTTGCTGATCTTCACGGCCGCCCTGCTGGCCGAGCGCCGGCGTGCGCGCGGGCTCAAGCTCAACTACCCCGAGGCCGTGGCCTTCATCAGCGCCGCCGTGATGGAAGGCGCCCGCGACGGCAAGACCGTCGCCCAGCTGATGAGCGAGGGCCGCGAGCTGCTCGGCCGCGCCGATGTGATGGACGGTGTGGCCGAGATGATTCCCGACATCCAGGTGGAAGCGACCTTCCCGGATGGCAGCAAATTGGTCACGGTCCACCAACCGATTGTTTGAACGCCCTGATCCATCTCCACGACACCGACAGGAACCCGCCCTCATGAAACGCGCTCTCGTCTCCGCCCTCGCTGGCTTGTTGCCCCTGGTGGCCGTGTCGCACACCGGCGATGCCGCCCATGGCCATGACTTCATCACCGGCTTCTTCCACCCCTTGAGCGGTGCCGATCACCTGGCGGCCATGCTGACCGTGGGCTTGTGGAGCGGCTTGGCGCTGCGCCGGCCCTGGCAGGCGCCGCTGGCCTTTGCCGTGCTGCTGCTGGTCGGTGCGCTGCTGGGCTTGAGCGGCCTGGAGCTGCCTGCCGTCGAGCCCATGATCGCCGCCTCGGTGCTGGCCCTGGGCTTGCTGGCCGCCACCCGGCGTGCCCTGGCGCCCGCCCTGGCCATGGGCCTGGTGGGCTTTTTTGCCTGTTTCCACGGCGTGGCCCATGGTGCTGAGTTGGACGGCGGCCTGGCCTTGCTGGGCATGGTGCTGGCGACCTGGCTGCTCCATGTGGCCGGCCTGGGCCTGGGCCTGTGGCTGCGCCGCACGCAGGCGCGCTGGGCCCTGCCGCTGAGCCGCGTGCTGGGCGGTGGCATTGCGCTGCTGGGCCTGGCCCTGATGACCCGGGTGGTCGGCGCATGATTCCCGGCGAGCTGTTCACGCCCGAGGGCGAGCACCTGCTCAACCCCGGCCGGCGCACGCTGAGCCTGGTGGTGCAGAACGCGGGCGACCGGCCCATTCAGGTTGGTTCCCACTACCACTTCGCCGAAACCAATGCGGCCCTGCAGTTCGACCGCGCCGCGGCGCGCGGCATGCGGCTGAACATCGGTTCCGGCCTGGCCGTGCGCTTCGAGCCCGGCCAGCAGCGCACCGTGGAGCTGGTGGACCTGGCCGGCGCGCGCATCGTCCACGGCTTCCGCGGCCTGGTGCAAGGGAGCTTGTGATGGCCACGCTGGGACGACGCGCCTATGCCGAGATGTACGGCCCCACCGTGGGCGACCGCCTGCGTCTGGCCGACACGGAGTTGATCATCGAGGTCGAGCAAGACCTGACCCTGCGCGCCGGCGGCTACGGCGAGGAGGTCAAGTTCGGCGGTGGCAAGACGATCCGTGACGGCATGGCGCAGTCGCAGCGTGCTCGTGATGAGGGTGCTGTCGACACGGTCATGACCAACGCCTTGATCCTTGATCACTGGGGCATCATCAAGGCCGACATCGGCCTCAAGAACAGCCGCATCGTCGCCATCGGCAAGGCCGGCAACCCCGACACCCAACCCGGCGTGGACATCATCATCGGCCCCGGCACTGAGGTGATTGCCTGCGAAGGGCTGATCGTCACTGCCGGCGCGGTGGACACCCACATCCACTTCATCTGCCCGCAGCAGATCGAGGAAGCCCTGGCCAGCGGCGTGACCACCATGCTGGGCGGCGGCACCGGCCCGGCCACCGGCACCCTGGCCACCACCTGCACGCCCGGTGCCTGGCATCTGGAGCGCATGCTGCAGGCGGCCGATGCCTTCCCCATGAACCTGGGCTTTCTCGGCAAGGGCAATGCCAGCCAGCCTCTGGCCTTGCAGGAGCAGATCGAAGCCGGCGCCATCGGCCTCAAGCTGCACGAGGACTGGGGCACCACGCCGGCCGCCATCGACAACTGCCTGAACGTGGCCGAAGCCACCGACACCCAAGTCGCCATCCACACCGACACGCTCAACGAGAGCGGCTTTGTCGAGGACACGGTGGCGGCTTTCAAAGGCCGCACCATCCACACCTTCCACACCGAGGGTGCGGGCGGTGGCCATGCACCCGACATTCTCAAGGTGGTGGGCGAGGCGAACGTGCTGCCCAGCTCCACCAACCCGACCCGGCCGTACACGATCAACACCCTGGACGAGCATGTCGACATGCTCATGGTCTGCCACCACCTGGACCCGGCGATTGCCGAGGACCTGGCTTTTGCCGAAAGCCGCATCCGCCGCGAGACCATTGCGGCCGAAGACATCCTGCACGACCTCGGCGCCATCAGCATGTTCAGCTCCGACTCCCAGGCCATGGGCCGGGTCGGCGAGGTGATCCTGCGCTGCTGGCAGACGGCGCACAAGATGAAGGTGCAGCGCGGGCCTTTGCCCGGCGACGGGCCTGGCAATGACAACGCGCGGGTCAAGCGTTATGTGGCCAAGCTGGCCATCAACCCGGCGATTGCGCATGGCATCAGCCACGAGGTGGGCAGCGTCGAGGTCGGCAAGTGGGCCGATCTGGTGCTCTGGAAACCGGCCTTCTTCGGCGTCAAGCCCAGCATCATTCTCAAGGGCGGCAGCATCGCCCTGGCCGCCATGGGCGACCCCAATGCCTCCATCCCGACCCCACAGCCGGTGCACTACCGGCCCATGTTCGCGGCCTTCGGCGGTGCCCTGGCGCGCAGCTCGCTGAGCTTTGTGTCGCAGGCCGGCCTGGCGGCCGGGGTGGGCCAGCGCTATGGTTTGCAAAAGACGCTGGCTGCCGTGCGCGGCATCCGCGGCCTGGGCAAGCGCGACATGATCCACAACGACTACGCACCGCGCATGGAGGTCGATGCGCAAAGCTATGCCGTGCGGGCGGATGGCCTCTTGCTCAGCTGCGAGCCGGCGCAGAGCCTGCCCATGACCCAACGCTATTTTTTGTTCTGATGTGCTCACCTGCCATGTCCACCGAAACCGACCTGCTGATCCGCCTCGATGACCTCAGCGACCCACGCATTGCCGCCTTCATGGAAGAGCATCTTCAGGACATGCGCGCCACCTCGCCGCCGGAAAGCGTGCATGCGTTGGACATGAACAAGCTGCGTCAGCCCGAGATCGCCTTCTGGACCGCCTGGCTCAGTGATGAGCGCGGCGCGCCCGGCCAGATGCTGGCCGCCACGGCCGCCATCAAGCACCTGGATGCGGCGCATGCGGAACTGAAATCCATGCGCACCGCTGCCGTGCTGCGCGGCCGTGGCCTGGCGCGCCGCATGCTGCGCCATGTGCTGGCCGAGGCGCGCCAGCGCGGCTACCGCCGCCTGAGCCTGGAGACCGGCACGCAGGACTTCTTCGAGCCCGCCCGCCAGCTCTACGCCAGCGAAGGCTTTGTGGACTGCGGGCCCTTCGGCAGCTACCGGCTCGACCCCTACAGCTGCTTCATGACCCTGGAGCTGAAATGAGCGAGGCCACGCCGACGCTGCTGCAGGTGGCCCGTCTGATTCCGCAAGGCCAGGGCCTGGCGCCGGTGCTGCTGCGCCGTGCGGCCCGCCTCAGCCTGGACTGGGACACGCGGCAGAAGAGCCGCTTTCAGGCCGAGGACTCCAGCGGCCGGGCCTTGGGTGTGTTCCTGCCGCGCGGCACCCAGCTGCGCGGCGGCGATGTGTTGCTGGCCGAGGATGGCAGCCTGATCCGCGTCCAGGCGGCACCCCAGGCGCTGCTGCGCATCAGCGCTTGCGCGGAACACGGGTCACCTTTTGACTTGACCCGCGCGGCCTATCACCTGGGCAACCGCCATGTGCCCATCGAGCTGCAGCCCGGCTATTTGCAGATCGAGCCCGACCATGTGCTCGCCGACATGCTGCGCGCCCAGCCGCATCTGCAGGTGCAGGCGCTGGACGCGCCGTTTGAGCCTGAGGGCGGGGCTTATGCGGCGGGGCATGGGCACAGCCATGACCATGGGCACGACCATGGTCATGCTCACCACCCTCACCATCATCATCACGATCATCCATGAGCGCCCTGCTGCAACTGCTCTGGCTGGCCTCGCCGGCTTTGCCGATCGGCGGCTTCTCCTATTCCGAGGGCATCGAATCGGCCGTGGCCCATGGCTGGGTGAATGACGAAGCCAGCACCGCGCACTGGCTCTCGCAGCAGCTGCGCTTGAGCCAGGCCCGTGGCGACCTGTCACTGGCAGCCCAGGCCTTGCGAGCTTGGCACGAAGACGACCAGGCCACTCTGCGTCGCCTGAACGACTGGTTGCTGCAGACCCGCGAGAGCGCCGAGCTGCGCCTGCAGTCAGAGCAGATGGGCCGTTCGCTGCTGGACTGGCTGCGCAACCACGACACCGCCACGCCCGCGCAGATCGGGGAGTGCCAGGCTTTGGGCCAGCCCTGCTACCCGCTGGTGATGGCCCTGGCCCTGGCAGCCAGCGAGGCCGCGCCCGAGGACGCGCTGCTGGCCTATGCCTTCGCCTGGGGTGAGGCCATGGTCGGCGCGGCCATCAAGTCGGTGCCCCTGGGGCAGAGCGCCGGTCAGCGCATCCTGGCCCGCCTGGCCGCCGAGATTCCCGCGGCAGTGGCCGAGGCCATCACCACCGATGAATCTCGGCGTCAGGCCTTTTCTCCCATGCTGGCGATTCTCTCGGCCCGCCACGAAACCCAGTACTCCCGCCTGTTCCGATCATGACGCCAAGCACCTTGAACCAGACCCCGCTGCACCACATCCCTGGCCGCAGCAAGCGCTTGCCGCCCCTGCGCGTGGGCATTGGTGGCCCGGTCGGCTCGGGCAAGACCACCTTGCTGGAGATGCTGTGCAAGGCCATGCGCGAGCGCTGGGACTTGGTGGCCATCACCAACGACATCTACACCAAGGAAGACCAGCGCCTGCTGACCCTCAGCGGCGCGCTGCCGGCCGAGCGCATCCTGGGCGTGGAGACGGGCGGTTGCCCGCACACCGCCATCCGCGAAGACTGCTCCATCAATCTGGAGGCGATCGATCGCATGCTGGCGCAGTTTCCCGATGCTGATGTGGTCTTCGTTGAATCGGGCGGCGACAACCTGGCCGCAACCTTCAGCCCCGAGCTGAGCGACCTGACCATCTACGTCATCGACGTCGCCGCCGGCGAGAAGATCCCGCGCAAGGGCGGCCCCGGCATCACCAAGAGCGATCTCTTCGTCATCAACAAAACCGACCTGGCCCCGCATGTCGGCGCCAACCTCGAGATCATGGAAGCCGACACCCGCCGCATGCGACCCGACCACGCTGGCCGCCGGCCCTATGTGATGACCAACCTGAAGACCCGCAGCGGCCTGGCCGAGGTGGTGGCCTTCATCGAGCGGCGCGGGCTGCTCACGGCCTGAGACCGGCGCTCGTCCGCGGCTTGTTCAGGCCCGGGCGCGCGACTTCAGGTACTGGATGCCCGGCGCCAGCGCGCTGCGCCAGTAGCGCGCCAGGGCACGGGCGCTGTCGCGGCGGCTGCACTCGGGGTCGAAGGGTGGCAGGCCGGCCGCCTCGTCGCCACAGACGGTGCGCACCAGCGCGTCGACAAAGGGCTCGTACAGCGTGGCGGGCATGGCCGCGTGCGAGCGGGCGATTCGGCTGAGCACATTGGGCTCGGCATGGCCGTCGTTCTGCTGGGCAAAGGCCAGCAGCAGCAGCACGGCCTCCTTGAGCATGCCGTGCTGGCGCGCCCAGTCCTCGGGTTGGAAGCGGGCGAACAGCGGCCGGGCGGCTTCGCAATCGGCCAGGAAGGTGCTGTAGAAGCGCTCGAAGAAGGGGCCGTCGAAGCCCGGCTGCTGGGCGCAGCGGCGGTAGCTGTCTCGCGCGATCACCAGGCTCAGATCGTCCTGCAGGTCACGCTCCTGCAGCACGTCCTTGAGCTGCGGGTAGCGCAGGCTGGCATCCGGCGCGGCCATGCGCGCCACCAGGGCACACAGGCGCTGGGGCATCAGGCGACGCCGCGTGGCGATGGACGGCAGCGGCTCGAAGGCGTCCAGGCCGTCGCGCAGCACTGCCTCGGGTTCGGCCACGGGCTGGGGCCGCTGGCCGGTGCACATCTCCCAGGCCAGCACGCCCAGCATGTACTGGTCGGCGCGTGCGGCATCGGCCGCCTCAAGCTGCCCGCCGAAGTGGTCGGGCACCAGGTAGCCCAGGTCTTCCAGATCGCTGGCCGCGGGCGCCCGGCCCTCAACCTTGGCGGCCTGCAGGCGCGCCACCAGCGCACGCAAGGCCTGGCGCTGGCGGGCCACGGCGCGCCGGCGGCCCACCGGCAGGATGAAGGGCTCGCCGTCTTCGTCGAGGATGATGTTGCTGGGCTTGATGTTGCCGTAGGTGATGCCCAGGGCATGCGCCCGCGCGATGGCCGTCACCAGGCGCAACAGCACGCGGCGCAGTGTCTGCACCGGCAGGCCACCTTCGTCGGCATGCTCGCGCAGCACGCTGGCCAGGGTCTTGCCACGGA
>NKIM01000062.1 GCA_002255955.1 Burkholderiales bacterium PBB2
GACGGCCGGGCGGCCGTATTTGTCCTTGACGTAATCAATCACCCGGTCGCGGTTGCCCTGGCAGAAGTCGATGTCGAAGTCGGGCATGGACACCCGCTCCGGGTTCAGGAAGCGCTCGAACAGCAGGTTGTACTGCAGCGGGTCCAGGTCGGTGATCAAAAGCACATAGGCCACCAGGGAGCCAGCACCCGAGCCCCGGCCCGGGCCCACCGGGCAGCCATGGGTTTTGGCCCACTTGATGAAGTCGCCCACGATCAGGAAGTAGCCCGGGAAGCCCATCTTGATGATGGTGTTCAGCTCGAACTCCAGGCGTTCCACATAACGCGGCCGCTCGGCGTCACGTTTGGCCTCGTCGGGGTACAAGAGCTTGAGCCGGTCCTCCAGGCCCTCAAAGGACAGCTGGCGGAAGTACTGCTCCATCGGCATCGGCGTGCCGTCTTCCAGCAGCGGCGTCGGGAAATTGGGCAGCTGCGGCTTGCCCAGCACCAGGCTGATGGAGCAGCGGCGGGCAATTTCCACCGTGTTGGCGATCGCCGACGGAATGTCGGCAAACAGCGCCTCCATATCGGCTTGCGAGCGGAAGTACTGGCCCGGCAGGAAGCGCTTGATGCGCTTGGGGTTGGTCAGGGTCTCGCCCTCGGCCACGCAGACGCGCGCCTCGTGCGCATCGAAATCGTCTTCGCCCAGGAACTGGATCGGGTGGGTGGCCACCACCGGCAGGCCCAGCTCGGCCGCAAAGGGCACGCTGGCCTGGACCAGGGCCTCCTGGCCGGCCAGACCGGCGCGCTGCAACTCGATGTAGAAGCGATTGGGAAAGATGGCGGCGAAACGTTGCGCCCAATCGCGCGCCCGCACCTTGTCGCCACTGAGCAAGGCCTGGCCCAGGCCGCCGAACTGGGCGCCCGAGAGGCAGATCAAGCCCTCATTCAGCTCCTGCAGCCATTCCCATTTGAGGCAGGCCTGGTTGCGCTGCACGTTCTGGATCCAGGCGCGCGAGAGCAGTTCGCAGATGTTCAGATAGCCCTGGTAGTTCTGCACCAGCAGCAGCAGGCGGGTCGGGTTCTTGTCCGAACCCTCGGGCTCCAGCCAGCAGTCGGCGCCCAGCACCGGCTTGACACCTTTCTTGCGGCAGGCGTTGTAGAACTTGATGCCGCCAAACATATTGGCCAGGTCGGTGATGGCCAGGGCGATCTGCCCATCTTTGGCGGCCGCAGCGGCCGCGTCATCGGTTCTGAGGGTGCCGTCGACGACGGAAAATTCGGTGTGGGTGCGCAGATGAACAAAAGCCATGGCGGCATTGTAGGCAGGGGCATGGTTCTCCCCAGCCGCGGGCCCGCTGCCGGCGGCTATGCTGCCGGCCAGATTGCAACCGCATCCCCACGGAGGAGCCCCCCATGCACAAGACCTTGCCCACCCTGGCCACCCGCCTTGTCTCCAGCCTTGCAGCCGCCTTTCTGCTGAACCCCAGCGCCCAGGCCGCCGGCCAGCCCGACCCCGGCAAACGCCCCAGCAGCGCCGATGTGCTGGCCGCCGCCCAGCCCGGCGACTGGCGCGAAGTCAAGGCCGAGGATGCCCTGCTGATGGAACTGGCCAGCGGCCCGGTGGTGATCGAGCTGGCGCGCGAGTTCGCGCCCGTGCATGCCAGCAACATCGTCCGACTGGCCCGCGGCGGCTATTTCGACGGCCTGGCCATCATCCGCGTGCAGGACAACTACGTCACCCAGTGGGGCGATGCCGATGACGAGGCGCCCACCGCCCGCGCCAAGCCTGCGGACCTGGCCAAGGCGCCGGTCGAGTTTTCCCGCGCGCTGAAAGGCCTGGACTTCCGCGCCCTGCCGGAGCGCGATGGCTGGGCGCCCCAGGTCGGCTTCGTCCAGGGCTGGCCAGTGGCGGCTGACCCGAAGAAAGGCCGCGCCTGGCTGACCCATTGCAACAGCATGGTCGGCGCCGCCCGCGGCAATGAACCCGACTCCAGCGACGGCAGCGGGCTCTACACCGTGATCGGCCATGCCCCGCGCGCCCTGGACCTCAACATCACCAGCGTCGGCCGCGTGCTGCAAGGCATGGAACGCCTTAGCGCCCTGCCCCGCGGCACCGGCGCCCTGGGCTTTTACGAGAAGGCCGAGCAACGCACGCCCATCCAGCGCGTGCGCGTGCTGGCCGATGTGCCCGAGGTCGAGCGCCCCAAGCTGCAGGTGCTGCGCACCGACACCGCCACCTGGAAGCGCTGGCTCGATTCGCGCCGCTACCGCAGCGGCTGGTTCGTCCACAGCCCTGACCGCGTCGAGCTCTGCAGCGCCCTGCCCCCGGTGCGCACGGCACCCTGAACCAGCCTCGGCGCTACAGCTCCTGCACGCGCTCAAAGGTGGCGAAGCGCGGCAGGCCCGAGCCGGTCAGCCCGCGGTAGCGATAGCTGACCGTGCTGCCCAGCGGCGGCGGCGCGCGGCGCTGGGCCTCGCTGAAGCCGCTGCCGATGTTGAATTCCTGGCCCGCGGCGTTGCGCACGCGCAGCGCACCGAGCAGGCCGCTCCAGCGCCCCTGCCCCGGCAGGTGAGCGATGACCACGGCGTCTTCATCGTCGTGGGTTTTGAGCTTGAGCAGGGCCTCATGACGACCGCTGAAGTACGGCGAGTCGGCCTCGTGCAACATCAGGCCCTCGCCGCCGGCGCGCAGCACGGCCTGCAAGCGCTGGCGGAGTGCGGCCAGGCTCTCCACCCGGTCCTGCGGCACGACCCGCAGCAGTGGTGCGTCGGCTGCGGCCGCGATCTCCTGCAATCGGGTCACCCGTGCAGAAAACGGACCGGCCCCGCCGGGCAGCTCGAACAGCAGGTACTGCATTTGTTGCCACTCATCCTCACGCGGCGCGCTGCGCCTCAGCGCCGCCGAGCAGGCCTCGAAGCGCCCGCGCCCCATCCACAGCTCACCATCCAGGGGCTGCTGGGGCGGCAGGCGCGCCAGAACACTCGGCGGCGCCGCCAAGACCAGGCCCTGACGGCTGAGCAGGCGCTCGCCCGTCCAGTAGGCACGCACGCCATCGAACTTCTCGCTGACCAGGTAGCGACTCAGGTCCAGCCCGGCCAAACCGTCCAGCCCACCGCGCGGTGTTTGTGCCAGCAGCAAGGGGGGCTTGATGGCTGAGGCCGGTGCCGGGGCTGCAGCAGCCAAAGTCGCGGCCGGTAGCAGGGCCGGGCTGAGTTGCAAGAGCTGGCGGCGCTGCAAGCCCACACCCGCCCGCCCGGCCGCCTTCCCATTCACTTCGATACAGGGCTCAGACCCCGAGGCCATCGATTCCATGCGCAGCTCCTTGCATCAGGACGCCGTGGGCCCATTTCATGACGCAGGCCACACCAGCGTGTGTGCAATGAGCCTACGCCGGCCCACGGCCCCCCTCAAGCCGCTTATGCTGCGGGAGCCGTACCGAACACCAGCGTGCGCCGGATTTCATCCTTCGAATCGAGGATTGAGGAGCTGCCCTTCATGCCCCATCGCCGCCATGCCCTGGCACTTCTGGCCGCGCCAGCCCTGGCTCGGGCCATCCCGTCCATGGCACCGGCCAACAGCAGCGCGGAAGGTGTCTTGCGCGTGGTGGCCACCGAGTTCCCGCCCTACACCACGCAGGAAAACAGCGAAGGCGGACCGGCGATCGCCATTGCCCGCGCCGCCCTGGCCCGCACCGGCCTGACCCTGGAGATGGACTTCCGCCCCTGGTCTCGCCTGATTGCCGAGCTGCAGCGCGGCCTGTGGGACGGGGTCATCGGCGTCTGGCGCAACCCCGAGCGCGAAAGCTATCTCAGCTTTCCGCAGCCTCTGGGCATTGCCAACCGGATCGGCTTCATGGCGCGCAGCGATCGCCGCTTCGATGTGCGCGAGCTGAGTCGCTTGAAACACCTGCGCATCGGCATCGTGCGCGGCTACGCCAACCCGCCCGCCTTCGAGCAGGCGAACTTGCAATGCGACGAAGCCCTGGACGACCTGGGCAATCTTCGCAAGCTGCAAGCGGGCCGCATCGATCTGGCCCTGGTGGACAAGGGCGTGGCGGCCTACTTGCTGCGCCGCCAGCTGTCTGAAGCGGCGGCGTCTCTGGTCTGGCTGGAACCCTCGGTGGCGGACATGCCACTCTACATGGCCTTCAACCGCGCTCATGCCGCTCACGGGTCGCGCGTGACTGCCTTCAACAAAGGCATGTCTGAGATGCAAAGCAGCGGGCAGCTGGCCCGCTTGTTGATGCGCAATGCCGAGTTGATGTGATGAGCCGCACCCCGCCGCGCGGGCGGGGCCGGGCTCAAGCTTCCGGGGCGATTTGCTCGGCGTATTCGTAGAGCGCGCCCAGGATGTCCTGGCCGCGCTCGTCGGCCGCTTCGCTGAGCTCGTCCACACGCTCGAAAAACGCGGACAGGGTCTGCGCGCCCCCGGCGCCCTCGTGCAGGCGGGCGGCGCAATGGGCCTGCCAGCGCTGCGCCTCGGCCGCGCTGAGGCTGGCCGGGAAATTGCGCGCCCGGTAGCGGAACACCAGCTCGGCCAGGCGTTCATCGGCAAACGTGAGCTTGCCCTCGGCCGCGCGCTGGGCAATCTGCTCGGGCGTCTGGCTGCGCAGGCGCTGCAAGGCGCGGCGGTCATCGGGACCGACGAAACCGCCGTACAGGTCTTCGTCCACATCCGCCGGGCCCGGCGTGGCTTCGCGCTTGAAGACATCGCCCCAGAGCCCATCGAGCAAGCGGCCCTTCTCCATCAAGGTCTGGGCATGGGCCAAGCCCTGGCTCATGTCCAGTCCCCAGCGCTCGGCCATGGTCGGGCTCAGGGTCTTGAGGTTGCCGATGACGATGGGGGACTTGTTGATGTGGATGGTCTTGATCGGCAGCCGGGTCTGGCCCTCGGGCAGTTCCTCCTGCTTGACGAACATGCGGCCGCGGATGTCGGCGGCATTCAGGGTCAGCAGCTCGGCCGGGTCGGTGGCCAAATCCCAGACGATCAGCTCGTTCTTGTTCGTCGGGTGCGGCGCTAGAGGCCAAACCAGGGCGATGCAACCGCGCTCCGGTCCGTACATGCCCGAGATGTGCAGACAGGGCCGGCCGACGCCGATCTCGGCCCAGACCGCGTCTTTCTTGCGCAGGCGCAGGCAGAAGTCAAAGAGCTTGGGCTGGGCGGTCTTGAGCAAGCGCGCCAGGGCAATGGTGGCACGCACATCGCTGAGCGCGTCGTGGGCCGCCTCATGCACCAGGCCGTTGGCCACGGTCAGGTGCTCCAGCTTGAAGGACGGGCGGCCATCCTCGTGGCGTGGCCATTCGATGCCCTCGGGGCGCAGAGCATAGGCACAGCGCACCACATCGAGGATGTCCCAGCGCCCGCACTCGTTCTGCCACTCGCGGGCATAGGGGTCGATCAAATTGCGCCAGAACAGATGGCGCGTCACCTCATCGTCGAAACGGATGGTGTTGTAGCCCACGCCCACCGTGCCCGGCTCGGCCAGCGCCGCCTCAATGGCGGCTGCGAAGGCATGCTCGGGCACACCGCGCTCCAGGCAGGTCTGCGGCAGGATGCCGGTCAGCAGGCAGGACTCGGGGTCGGGCAGGCTGTCCGGGCTGGGCTGGCAGTACAGCATCAGTGGCTCGCCGATCTCGTTCAGATCGGCATCGGTGCGCACGCCTGCAAACTGGGCCGGCCGGTCGCGCCGCGGCACCCGGCCAAAGGTTTCGTAGTCGTGCCAAAAAAAGCTGAATTCACTCATGGCGCGCAGCGTAACGCATGCGCTGCAGCCGTCCAGTCATCGATCGGCTCGCGCGGCTCGAGTGGCATGAAACCAAAAGGCCTTCCGACACGATCGCGCCATCCCGTGATCGCAGGGCCTGACGCGGCCCAGCCGCGAATTTGGCAACTATTTCACATTCAAGAGCCCACACGTTGCGCCGATAGAACGAGGTGGACCTCTCGAAATGGCCAGACTGATTGGCTCGCCTTGCCGTGCCAGCAGGCCGTTCACCCTCCCCTCCCTCATCTTGGAGCGCGCACATGAGTCCCATCCCCGCTGTGTCGGCACACGACATGCACTGCCCGCCCTCCCAAGGCCGCCACGCCACCACGGTTCGAGCGAACTGCCCGCCGATGGCCTCCCGAACGTTGGTTCGGGCGCTGAGCCTGGTTCTGCTGGGTCAGGCCAGTGGCGTGGCCTGGGCCGCCTTGTCCGCCCCGCTGCCCAGCGGAGGGCAGGTGGTGGCCGGCCAGGCACAGATCAGCCAGCGGGGCCAGGTCTTGACCGTGCAGCAAAGCAGCGCCCAGCTGATCACCGACTGGCGCAGCTTCAACATTGGCGCCGGCCACAGCGTCGAGTTCCTGCAGCCCAGCCGCAACGCCGTGGCCTTGAACCGGGTGCTGGGCAATGAAGTCTCTAACATCCAGGGCGCCCTCAAGGCCAACGGCCAGGTCTTTCTGCTGAACCCGAATGGCGTGCTATTCACGCCCAGCGCCCAGGTCAATGTCGGCGCCCTGGTGGCCAGCACCTTGAACCTGGACAACCAGGACTTTCTGGCCGGTCGCTACCGCTTCGAGGGCAACAGCAGCCAGGCCATCATCAACCAGGGTTCGATCCAATCGGCCACGGGCGGCTCGGTCGCCTTGATTGCCGCGCGCATCAGCAACAGCGGCAGCATCCAGTCACCCGGCGGCCAGGTGCTGATGGGCGCTGGCGCCAAGGTCACGCTGGACCTGGGCGGCCCGGTCAAGCTCAAGATTGACGAAGCCGCCATCGACGCGCTGATTGAACAAGGCGGCGCCATCCGCGCCGATGGCGGGCTGGTTTACCTGACGGCCAAGGCCGCGGGCCGACTGACGCAGACGGTGATCAACCACACCGGCATCACCGAAGCGCACACCCTGAGCGATGGACAAAGCGAAGGTCAAGGTGGCCGCATCTTCCTACTGGGCGATGGGCCGCAATCGCGGGTATTGGTGGGCGGCAGCCTCGATGCCAGCGCACCGCAGGGCGGGTCGGGTGGCTTCATCGAAACCAGCGCGGCCCGCGTCGACTTTGCCGAGGGCCGCAAGATCAGCACCCGATCCAACAACGGCGCCTCCGGCACCTGGCTGATCGATCCGAACGACTTCACCATTGCCGCCAGCGGCGGCAACATCTCCGGCGCGCAACTGGGCACCGACCTGGCCAGCGGCAATGTCGTGATCACCACCGCCAGCCAGGGCACGAGCGGCGGCAACGGCGACATCCATGTCAATGACCCCGTCAGCTGGGGCGCCAACAAGCTGACGCTCACCGCCGAGCGCCACATCAATGTCAACGCCGACCTGACCGCCAGCGGCACCGGCAGCCTCGCCTTCGTCTACGGCCAGGCCAGCAGCGATGGCGCCGGTGCCGGCTACACGGTGGCCAACGGCGTCAAGGTCCTGATCCCCAACGGCGCGGCCTTCACCTGGCAGAAAGGCAGCACCGGTGCCACCAAGAACCTGGTGCTGGACAACGGCCTGCTGCGCTTCGGCAATGGCACGCAAGACTCCATCGACACCAGCGGGCAACTGCGTCAGCCCTTCTACTTCGACAACGTCTCGCCGGGTCGCAATGGCTGGTTCAAGATGACCTACAGCAGCAACCCGCTGGATCTGGCGGTGGGCGTGGGCGGCGATGGCAGCAACAGCTGGAACTACAACGGCACCGTCAAGACCACCCAAGACACGTTCAACACCGCGCTGAGCAACAAGTCGGTCAATATCGCCGGCTACCGCGAGGGGGTGGGCACCATCGTCAGCAGCGCCACCCTGGACATGGGCGGCGGGCAGCTGATCAGGGTCGAGAACAGCTTCGAACTGCTGGCGGGCAACCGTTACTCCAAGACCGACACCCAGTTGACCAATATCGGTTCGAGCGCGCTCAACAATCTGCGTCTCTGGATCGGCACCCGGGACGACTGGGTGGGCCAGGGCGATTCGAGCTTCAAGTCCAAGGGCAATATCGTCAACAACGCCTTCGTCAGCCTGCCGACCCAGAACACCGCGTCGAACGCGCTCAAGGTCACCGAGAGCAATGACGGCAGCACCGGCGGCGCCGTGCTGTTCTATTCGACTTCGGACGGCGTGGACATGGCACATGCCAGTTGCTGCAGCCTCTCCAACTCGACCAACAAGGATCCGCGGACCTCGCTGATCAGCAGCACTCGCATTGACGGCTCCTATGCGATGTTCAAGCGCCTCTCGGACCTGGCCAGCGGCCAGTCCGGCGGCTTCATCTGGTACTACGCCGGCGCGCCAGTCAGCCTGATCAACAACGCCATCACCTCGGTGGGTCAAGCCGCCGGCGGTGGCAGCAGCCCCACACCGGTCTATCTGCGCTTGGTCTCGTCCAGCAGCGTCTACGGTGACCAACCCCTGTTCAACTACTCGATCTTTGACGCCTTCAGCGGCGGCAACCTGATCAGCAACGCCTCGCCTACGGGCACGGCCGCCTGGACCGGTGCGCCCACGGCCACTTCCAATGTTGGCAGCTACAGCCTGAGCTACACCAGCGGCATTTCGCTGGGCAATGCGGCCTACAGCCTCAACCCTGGTGACGCGGCCAGCTGGACCGTCACCCCCAAGCCTTTGAACCTGAGCTTCACCAAGGTCTACGACGGCAGCAACAGCTTCGCCGCCAGCAACAGCAGCTATGCCTTGACCGGCATGGTCAACGGCAATGCAGCGCCGAGCTTGAGCGGCAGCGCCACGGTCAGCAGCAAGAACGTGGGCAGCTACAGCTATCTGATCAGCAACAGCCTGGTCTTGTCAGACAGCAATTACAGCCTGAACGCCGGAGGCATCAGCGCCGCCATCACCCCCAAGCCGCTGACCGCCAGCTTCAGCGTAGCCAGCAAGGTCTACGACGGCACGACCACCGCCAGCGCAACCGGATCGTCTGGCGATGCGCTGACCAATGACAGCGTCGCCATCGCCCATGCCGGCGCGAGCTTCAGCGACGCCAACGCCGGCAGCGCCAAGGCCGTCAGCATCACCGGCATCAGCCTCAGTGGCGCCGATGCCGGCAACTACAGCCTCAACAGCGCTACCGCCAGCAGCACCGGCACGATCACCGCGCGGCCCATCACCGTCGCGGCCGACAGCAAGAGCAAGGTCTATGGCAACGCCGATCCGAGCCTGAGCTACCAGATCAGCAGCGGCAATCTGGTCGGAAGCGATGCACTCAGCGGCGCCTTGAGCCGCGCGGCTGGCGAGAACGTCGGCAGCTACACCATCGATGCCAGCGCCCTGAGCAACAGCAACTACGCGATCACCGCCCTGCCCGGCCAGCTGGCCGTGACACCGCGCCCAATCACGGTCCAGGCCGACAACAAGCAAAAAACCTTTGGCGCCCCCGACCCCGCGCTGAGCTTCAGCATCACCGAGGGCAACCTGGTGGCTGGCGACAGCCTGGCCGGCAACCTGAGCCGGGTGGCCGGCGAATCGGTGGGCGCACATGCCATCCTGGCGGCGAATTTGAGCAACAGCAATTACGCCATCACCCGCCGTGACGGCGAGCTGAGCATCTCGCCGGCACTCAATGCCAATGTGATCGCAGGCAATCAACCCGCGCTGACTTTTGTCATCAGCAGCAGCCCAACAGGCAGCCTTCCCAGTGGCGCGGCCAGCTCCAGCGGCCTGCAGCTGGTGGACTCCGGGCCGGCGCCCACGCCAAGCGGTCCAGCCGCAGCGCCCGGAGCAGCCACTCCAGCGGCGACGTCCGCGACGGGTGAAGCGAGCAGCAGCAGCAGCAGTGAAAGTGGCAACGCTCCCTCGTCCGCCGCCTTGCTCGGCAGCGGCAACACCAGCGTCGGCGGCACGCGCATCTTTGTCCGCCAAGGCGGCATCCGCTTGCCCGAGCCCGGCAGCAGTTCCAACAGCACCGGCAACGACGGCCAGCGGGAGGACAAGAAATGAGCCAGCCCCATGGCAAGCCCCTGTCTTCGCAGGCCTTGAAACCCAACTCCCCCCACGCCGCCATGGACCACCACTCAGCCCCCTACCCGGCCTGCCTTGTGGCCGTGGCCGTCTCCAGCCTGCTGGCCCTGGCTGCGCCTGCAGTCGCCCGCGCGCAAGCGGCGCCCGATGCGGGCCAAATCCTGCAGCAAAGCCGCCAGGCCCCACCGGAGGCTCCCAAGCCCGGTGTGCAGCTCAAGCTCAACAACCCAAAGAACCAGCTGGCCCTGCCGGGCGGACGCAAGGTGCAGGTCAAGGCCCTCAGCTTTGGCGGCAACAGCGTCATCGACAGCAAGACCTTGGAAGCGACCGTGGCCGATCTGCTCAACACCGAGCTCGATCTGGCCGGCCTGCAGTTGCTGGCCGAGCGGGTCGGTCTGTTCTACCAACAAGCCGGCTATCCCTTCGCCCGCGCCTACCTGCCGCCGCAAGAGCTCAGCGATGGCACGCTGCGGGTGGAACTGCTGGAAGGCCGCTACGGTCAGATCAAGCCGATCAGCAACCGGCCGGACTGGGCCGAGCAGGCCGCGCCTTACCTGTCCATGCTGCAGCCCGATACCGTGATCCGCAGCCCGGAGCTGGAGCGCAGCGTCTTGATCCTCGGTGACTTGCCTGGCGTGGCCGTCACCCCGTTGATGCAACCCGGCGAGAAGGTCGGCAGCGGCGACCTGCTGGTGGAGCTGGCCCCGGCCCCCGCCCTGGTCGGTTCGGTCGGTGCCGACAACCATGGCAACCGCTACAGCGGTGCCCACCGCCTGCAGCTCAATCTGGACTGGAACAGCCCCTTTTCGCTGGGTGACCAAGTCAGCCTGCGCAGCCTGTTCAGCGATCAAAAGCTCTGGCTGGGCAGCCTGGGCTACTCGCGCCCGCTGGGGCGGCACGGCCTGCGCGCCGAGGCCAGCTACTCGCACAGCGATTACCAGCTGGGCAAGGAGTTCGCCGATTCGAAAGCGCAAGGCTATGCCAAGACCGCCTCCCTGGGCCTGACTTACCCGGTGTTGCGCAGCAATGAGGCCAATGTAAAGCTGTCGCTGCGCTACCAGTACAAACGCTTGCAGGACCGCAATCTCAACAGCAGCGACGACAAGTCCAGCCAGAGCCTGCCGCTCTCGCTTGACTTCGACCGCCGCAACAGCCTGGGCCTCGGCGGCATCAGCTACGGCAGCCTGAGCGTCACCAACGGGCGCCTGCGCCTCTCCGACGCCCTGGTCGGCCTGGACAGCAACCAGACGCGCGGTCGTTTCCTCAAGTTCAACCTCGACCTGGTGCAGCAGCAAACCGTGTTCACGCCGGACAGCAGCCTCTATGCCCGCTTCAGCGCGCAATGGGCCGACAAGAACCTGGATTCCAGCGAACGCATCAGCCTGGGCGGCATCAGCGGCGTGCGTGCCTACCCCAGCGGTGAAGGCGTGGGCGACCGCGGCGCCCTGGCCCAGCTGGAGCTGCGCCACAACATCGGCGCCATCGCGCCGTTTGTCATGCTGGATGCCGGCCGGGTGCGCATCAACACCGTGCCCACCGCCGGCACCGCACAGAACTACCGCACCCTGGCCGGTGCCGGCCTGGGCGTGCGCGTCAACGGCGAGCGCTGGCAGCTGGAAGCCGCCGCCGCTTGGAGCCTCAAGGGGGGCGAGCCGCAAGCTGACCCCATCACCCGCCACAAGCCACGCCTGTGGTTGAGCCTGGGCTACCGGATCTGAGGCCGCCCGCCGGCACGATACCGAAGAGCTGACGCCGCGATGCCGGGCGGGACGGGCGGGCGCAGGCCGGCCCGCCCGCCATAATCGCGACTTCCTCTCAGCCCGGCGCCTGGCGCGCCGTGATCGCCCTTGAAGAAACTGCTTGTGATCGGCGCCGTGGCGCTGAGCCTGATCGCCCTGCTGCTCGGCGTCGCGGCCGCGCTGATCTATCCCACCCTGCCCGATCTGGCCGAGCTGAATGACTACCAGCCCAAGCAATCGCTACGGGTCTTCACCAGCGATGAGGTGCTGATCGGCGAATTCGGCACCGAGCGGCGCAAATACCTGCCGCTCGATCAGATCCCCAAGCAGATGCAGGACGCCTTGCTGGCCATCGAGGACAGCAATTTCTACGAGCACAGCGGCATCTACCTGCCCGGCATCTTGCGCGCCATCGTGGCCAACACCACGCAAGGCCGCACCCAAGGCGCGTCCACCATCACCCAGCAGCTGGCGCGCACGCTCTACTTGACCAAGAAAAAGGTCTACTCGCGCAAATTCGTCGAGGCCTTGCTGGCCATGAAGCTGGAAAGCGAGCTGAGCAAACAAAAGATCCTCGAGGTCTATATGAACCAGATCTATCTGGGTCAGCGGGCTTATGGTTTCGAGGCGGCGGCCGGCGCCTACTACGGCAAGACGCTCAAGGAGCTCTCCATCGCCGAGACCGCCATGCTGGCCGGCCTGCCGCAAAACCCGGCCTATGCCAACCCGGCGGTCAACCCGGAGCGCGCACGCCGCCGCCAGCATCTGGTGATCAACCGCATGGTCGACACCGGCGTCATCACGGCCGAGCAAGCCGAGAGCGCCAAGGCCGAGAAGCTGCACATCCGCTCGCCCCAGGATGCGCGCGTCCATGCCGAGTTCGCCGCCGAAATGGCGCGTGACGTAGTGTTTGAGCAGTACGGCGAGGAGGCTTACACCAAAGGCTTGCGCGTCTACACGACCTTGGTTTCGCAAGAGCAGGCTGCCGCCTACCGCGCCCTGCGTCGCAGCTTGCTGGAGCTGGAAAAGCGCAAGCCCTACCGCGGCCCGGAGGGCTTTGTCGCATTGCCGGACGACGAGGCCGAACGCGACAGCGCCATCGCCCAAGCCTTGGCCGAACACCCAGACCAGGACGATCTGCGCGCGGCCGTGCTGCTGCAAACCTCGACGCAAAAAGTGCGTGCGGTGATGCAGAGCGGCGAGGAGCTGACGCTCAGCGGCGAGGCCTTGCGCGGCGTGCAATCGGCCCTGTCCGACAAAGCGCGCGAAGCCAGCCGCTTGCGCCCCGGCGCCATCGTGCGCGTGATGCGCGGCGCGCCCAGCAAGGCCGAGCCGCAAGGCGCCTGGTCCATCGTCCAACCGCCCGAGGCCGAGGGCGCGCTGGTGGCGCTGGAGCCGGGCACCGGCCGCGTCCATGCCCTGGTCGGCGGCTTTGACTTCAATCGCAAGCAGTACAACCACGCCACCCAGGCCAAGCGCCAACCGGGCTCCAGCTTCAAGCCTATCGTCTACTCGGCTGCGCTGGAACAAGGCGTCAGCCCCAGCACCGTCGTGCCTGACGAGCCCTTGGTCTTCGGCGACTGGGAGCCCAAGAACTCGGACGGCAAATTCGACGGCCTGATGAGCGTGCGCCAGGCCCTGGCCCGCTCCAAGAACATGGTGACCATCCGCATCACCCAGCTGATCGGGCCGGCGCGGGTGCGGGAATGGGCCTCACGCTTTGGCATCGAGATCGACGCCGGCCGCGAAAACCTCACCCTGGCCCTGGGCACCAGCGAAGTCACGCCCTTGCAGATGGCCAGCGCCTACGCGGTGTTTGCCAACGGTGGCTACCGCCTGCCGCCGGTCATCATCGAGCGCATCACCGACAGCAAGGGTCAGGTCTTGTTCGAAGCCCCCAAAGCCCAGCTGAGCGAGGACCAGCGCGCCATCTCCGAGCGCAATGCCTTTGTGACCGCCAGCTTGCTGCAGGAAGTGACGCGCAGTGGCACGGCCGCACGCGCCCAGGGCACGCTGCGCCGCCCCGACCTGTACGGCAAGACCGGCACCACCAACGATGCGGTCGATGCCTGGTTCGCCGGCTTCCAGCCCAGCCTGGCCACCGTGGTCTGGATCGGTTACGACCAGCCGCGCTCGCTGGGAGACCGCGAGTCGGGCGGCGGCCTGGCCCTGCCCGTCTGGATCGATTTCATGAGCGTGGCCCTGCGCAACAAGCCGGTGCAGGAAATCGCGCCGCCGGCCGAAGGCCTGCTGCGTGCCGCCAATGGCGACTGGAGCTTTGAAGAGTTCGCAGGCGAGGCGGGCATTCGAGCCATCGGCCTCGATGGCACGGCGAGCCTGAGCCCGCCGTCTGCGGCCAGCGAGGCCGCCTCAGCGGCTTCGCCCTCGCCCTGAAGCGGCACGGCCTCAGCGCTTCTTGACGATCACGCTGCCGATGGAATAGCCAGCGCCGAAAGAGCAGATCACGCCCAGATCGCCGGCCTTCAGATCGGCGCGGTGCTCGTGGAAGGCAATGATGGAGCCGGCCGAGGCGGTGTTGGCATAGGTGTCGAGAATCAGCGGCGCCACGTCCGAGCCGGAGGCACCCATGCTTTCACCGATCAGCTTCTTGATGATGAGCTGGTTCATGCCCAGATTGGCCTGATGCAGCCAGAAACGGCGCACTGAAGCGGGCGCGGTCTCCAGCGTGCCCAGATGGGCCTCGATATGGGCGGCGGCCATGGGCACGACTTCCTTGAAGACCTTGCGACCTTCCTGCTTGAAGGTCTTGTCGCGCGCATTCGGATCGCTGTCTTCGGCGCGGTTCATGAAACCGAAGTTGTTGCGGATGGCGTTGGAGAACTGAGTCACCAGCTTGGTGCCCAGGATCTCCCATTGGTCGGCCGAGGTGGCCGTGTCGGCGCGCTCGATGATCAGGGCGGTGCAGACATCGCCGAAGATGAAATGGCAGTCGCGGTCTTTCCACTCCAGGTGGGCGGAGGTGATTTCGGGGTTGACCACCAGCACGCATTTCGAGGCCCCCGAGCGAACGGCGTTGTAGGCCTGCTCGATGGCGAAGGTGGCCGAAGAGCAAGCGACGTTCATGTCGAAGCCATAGCCGCTGGCGCCCAGGGCCTGCTGAATCTCGACCGCCATGGCCGGATAGGGCCGCTGCATATTGGCGCTGGCGCAGAAGATGGCGTCCACATCGGCCGGCTGCTTGCCCGCAGCGGCAATGGCTTTGCGGGCCGCGTCCACAGCGATCTCGGCCATCAGCGAAAGCTGCTCGTCGCTGCGCTCCTGGAAGCGCGGGTACATGCGCGTCGGGTCGAGCACGCCGTCTTTCTCGATCACATAACGCTGTTTGATGCCGGATGCTTTTTCGATGAACTCGACGCTGGAATGCGTCAGCGCCGCGCGCGTGCCAGCGGCGATTTCATCGGCATGCTGGGCGTTCTGCAGGTCTGCGTAGGCGTTGAATGCAGCCACCAGTTCGGCGTTGCTGATGATGTGGGGCGGCTGGTAAAGACCGGTGCCGCTGATGACGACGGAATGCATGGGATGGAACCTTTGGTGTCGCGGAGCCTGGATGGCCCGGGTGTGGCAGGCAGTGTAGCCAGACTACATGCGGTGAGAACTGAGGGCCAGCTCCAGCTTTTCGCCGAGTTTGTGGAGCGAAGGCGGTCAAGATCGGCGTAGAATCGCCCACCGGGCCCAAATTTTGGCGTCCGGTTTTTTTCGTCCGTACCACCCTCGCTGGTGGCTTCGCGGATGCAAAGCAGGCGTGCCTCTTACCTGAGACGCCACGCCGGCCGGATCTCCAAGTCAAGTGCTCGCAGCCCAGGGTCTGCACTGCATGAACGCAGCCCGAAACTTGCGAACGATTCGACTCATGGAAATCTTTGACTACGACAACATCCTGCTCCTGCCCCGCAAATGCCGCGTGGAAAGCCGCAGCGAATGTGACACCTCGGTCCAGTTCGGGCCCCAGCGCTTCAAGCTGCCGGTGGTGCCGGCCAATATGAAGACGGTGGTGGACGAAAACATCACCGAGCACCTGGCCGCCAATGGCTACTTCTACGTCATGCACCGCTTCGACCTGGACACGGTGGCCTACGCCAAGTCCATGCGCAGCAAGGGCTTGCTGGTCTCCGTCAGCTCCGGCGTGCAGGCCGCCGACTATGCCGTCATCGACCGCCTGGCCGCCGAAGGCGTGGGCGCCGACTACATCACCATCGACATCGCCCACGGCCATGCCGAGAGCGTGCAGCGCATGATTGCCCACATCAAGCAGCGCCTGCCCGAGACCTTTGTGATCGCCGGCAATGTCGGCACGCCCGAGGGCGTGATCGACCTGGAAAGCTGGGGCGCGGACGCGACCAAGGTCGGCATCGGCCCGGGCAAGGTCTGCATCACCCGGCTCAAGACCGGCTTCGGCACCGGCGGCTGGCAGCTCTCGGCCCTGAAATGGTGTGCCCGCGTGGCGACCAAGCCCATCGTCGCCGACGGCGGCATCCGCCACCATGGCGACATCGCCAAGAGCATGCGCTTTGGCGCCTCCATGGTCATGATCGGCTCGCTGTTCGCCGGCCATGAAGAATCGCCCGGCAACACGGTGGAAGTCGACGGCAAGCTCTACAAGGAGTACTACGGCTCGGCCAGCGACTTCAACAAGGGCGAATACAAGCATGTAGAAGGCAAGCGCATCCTGGAGCCTGTGAAGGGCAAGCTGGCCGACACCTTGCGCGAGATGCGCGAGGACTTGCAAAGCTCGATCTCCTACGCCGGCGGCCGCAGCCTGGCGGACCTGCGCAAGGTCAACTATGTGATCCTGGGCGGGGAGAACGCGGGGGAACATTTGTTCATGTGAGCAAGCAAGGCTGTCGAACCCGAGTGATACGGGTCTTGCTCACCCTCCGACAAAGGCTCCCTCAGCGACGGCTCGCATAGACTGCGAGCCGCTGCCCTGCGGGGCCTTTTTGCTGGAGAGGCCCAGCGCTGACACCGCCCCACCATGAACCGCCCTGCCCTGAACACCTGGCGCCGCGCGCCCAAGTCTCTGCTGATTTGCCTGATCCTGCTGTCGCTGTGCTTGGGTCTGTTCGCGCGTGCCTTGGTCCGCGTGGAGCGCGAGCGCCAGGCCTTGGCGGTGGGCCTGTGCATGCTGGACCCGGCGGGGCGCAGTTCCTTGATCCCCTGTCAGGACCGTTTCGCTCCGCGTGAAAGCTGGGCCGAGCACCTGCTAGACCTGCTCTTTCCCTGAGGCGCTCGCCCCAGGCGCGGAGCCGCGCGCATGGTGGACAATCGCGCCATCCCTTTTTGTGCTTTTCCTCCCATCCATATTCCGGCCGAAAAGGGGCCCGGGTGCTGGCTGAATGCTGGCACACCGGCCCCTTTGCCGTTTTCTCAGCAGCGACCCTTGTGCCATGACCGAACTTGCCAAATCGTTTGAGCCCGCCGCCCTCGAAGCCCATTGGGGCCCCTTGTGGGAGCAAAAAGGCCTGTACAAGCCCACCCTGGATGCGAGCCGCGAGTCCTTCAGCATCCAGCTGCCGCCGCCCAATGTGACCGGCACCCTGCACATGGGCCACGCCTTCAACCAGACCATCATGGACTCGTTGACGCGCTACCACCGCATGCTGGGCCACAACACCTTGTGGGTGCCGGGCACCGACCATGCCGGCATCGCCACCCAGATCGTGGTGGAACGCCAGCTGGCGGACAAAGGCGCGGAGGGTGCCAAAACCCGCCACGACCTGGGCCGCAAGAACTTCGTCGCCCGCGTCTGGGAATGGAAGCAGGAGTCCGGCAACACCATCACCGGCCAGATGCGCCGCCTGGGCGACTCGGTGTCCTGGGACCATGAGTACTTCACCATGGACGAGAAGCTCTCGCACGTGGTGCGCGACACCTTCGTCAAGCTCTTCGACGAAGGCCTGATCTACCGCGGCAAACGCCTGGTCAACTGGGACCCGGTGCTCAAGTCCGCCGTGTCGGATCTGGAAGTCAGCAGCGAAGAGGAAGACGGCTTCCTCTGGCACATTCGCTACCCCCTGGCCGATGGCTCCGGCGATCTGACCGTGGCCACCACCCGCCCCGAAACCATGCTCGGTGACGTGGCCGTGATGGTGCACCCGGAAGATGAGCGCTATGCCGCCCTGATCGGCAAGCAGGTGACCCTGCCGCTGTGCGGCCGCAGCATCCCCGTGATCGCCGACGACTATGTGGACCGCGAGTTCGGCACCGGCGTCGTCAAGGTCACGCCCGCGCACGACACCAACGACTATGCCGTCGGCCAGCGCCACGGTCTGGCCATGATCTGCGTGCTGACCCTGGACGCCAAGATCAACGACGAAGCCCCCGAGGCCTACCGCGGACTGGATCGCTTCGTGGCCCGCAAGAAGATCGTCGCCGATCTGGAGGCCCAGGGCTTCCTGGTCGAGGTCAAGAAGCACAAGCTGATGGTGCCGCGCTGCGAGCGCACCGGCCAGGTGATCGAGCCCATGCTGACCGACCAGTGGTTTGTGGCCGTCAACAAGGTCAGCGCCAGCACCGGCCGCAGCATTGCCCAGGGCGCAGTCGATGCCGTCGAGAGCGGCGCGGTCAAGTTCTTCCCCGAGCAGTGGATCAACACCTACAACCACTGGATGGGCAATATCCAGGACTGGTGCATCTCGCGCCAGCTCTGGTGGGGCCACCAGATCCCAGCCTGGTACGGCGAGAGCGGTGAGCTCTTCGTCGCCCGCGACGAGGACGAGGCCCGCGCCAAGGCCACGGCCGCCGGCTACAACGGTGCGCTGACCCGCGACGAGGACGTGCTGGACACCTGGTACTCCTCCGCCCTGGTGCCCTTCTCCACCCTGGGCTGGCCCGAGAAGACCCTCGAGCAAGACCTCTTCCTGCCCTCCACCGTGCTGGTGACGGGTTACGACATCATCTTCTTCTGGGTCGCCCGGATGATCATGATGACTCAGCATTTCACCGGCAAGGTGCCCTTCAAGCATGTCTACATCCACGGCCTGGTGCGTGATTCGCAAGGCCAGAAGATGAGCAAGAGCGAAGGCAACGTGCTGGACCCGGTGGACCTGATCCAGGGCGTGGACCTGGACACCCTGGTGGCCAAGTCCACCGTCGGCCTGCGCCGCCCCGAGACCGCTCCCAAGGTGGCGGCTCGGGTGAAGAAAGAGTTCCCTGAGGGCATGCCGACCTACGGCGCCGATGCCCTGCGCTTCACCATGGCCTCCTACGCCAGCCTGGGCCGCAACATCAACTTCGACACCAAGCGCTGTGAGGGCTACCGCAATTTCTGCAACAAGCTCTGGAACGCCACCCGCTTTGTGCTGATGAACACCGAAGGCCAGGACTGCGGCCTGCTGGAGCACAGCAAGGAGCAATGCGCCCCTGGCGGTTCCGCGCACGGCTATCTGGACTTCAGCCGCGCCGACCGCTGGATCAGCAGCGAGCTGCAGAAGGTCGAGCTGGCCGCGGCCCAGGGCTTTGCCGAGTACCGCCTGGACAACGTCGCCAACGCCATCTACTCCTTCGTTTGGGACGAGTACTGCGACTGGTACCTGGAAATCGCCAAGGTGCAGATCCAGAACGGCAACGAGGCCCAGCAGCGCGCCACCCGCCGCACCCTGATCCGCGTGCTGGAAACCACGCTGCGCCTGCTGCACCCGATCGCGCCCTTCATCACCGAAGAGCTGTGGCAGACGGTGGCACCCATCGCCGGCCGCAAGAACACGGACTACATCGTCAGCGCGGCCTATCCCGTTGCCCAACCCGAGCGCATCGATGAAGCCGCCTGCGCCTGGGTCAACAACCTCAAGGCCGTGGTCGGCACCTGCCGCAGCCTGCGCAGCGAGATGAACCTTTCGCCCAGCACTCGCGTGCCCTTGCTGGTCGGTGGCGACACCGGTTTCATCGCCGAAGCCGCGGCGCTGCTCAAAGCCCTGGCCAAGCTCAGCGAGGTGCAGATCATCAGCGACGAAGCCGCCTTCCAGGCAGCCAGCGCCAGCTCACCGGTGCTGGTCCATGGCGAAGCGCGACTGGCCCTGCATGTGGAGATCGACGTGGCCGCCGAAACCGCGCGCCTGGCCAAGGAAATCGCCCGCCTGGACGGC